>JADLEL010000179.1 GCA_020846145.1 Pirellulales bacterium
TGGCAGTTGTACTGCCACCCCCCGGTTGCAGCGATTCGGGGGGTGGCAGTACAACTGCCACCCCAACATCATCAACTGCCACCCCAACATCATCGGTCACTCCACGAAAACAAGCTTCCAGGCATTTTTCAATCCCCGGTCCGCTGAGCCGCACGATGCCCCGCGCCGCGCCGCCGGGCGCAGAGGCGATGGCCGCGATGGTATCGTCGAGGGGGCGCATGGTTCGCTACTTCCGATCGCGCTGTTTTTTGCGCTTCGATTGGCCGCCGTCGCCGTTCGGTCCCGAAGCAGGCGGCTTGCGCGGCGGGGGATTGCCGGTAGTCGCTTGCCCATCCTTTTTCTTCGGCAAAAACTGCCGTTCGCCCAGCCCCCACAAGCTCGAAGCGATGAAGTAAATGCACAATCCGCTGGCCACTTTGAAGAACATCACGCCCATGAAGATCATCATGTACTTCATCATCTTCTGCTGCATAGCCTGCTGCTCGTCGGTCGGCGGCGGCATCATCTTCTGCTGCTGCCAGAGGAAGAGCACGATCGTCAAGATCGGCAGGATGTTGAAATACGGCCCCAGCCAGTTTTCCAGGAAGGTCGGCATGAAGCGATGCCAATCGAACATCATGTCCGGCGCGGCGAGGTTCGAGCACCACCGCACGGCCGCGGAGATCAGCGGTGCGTCGCGCAGCTCCATATCGACCATCAGCGAGCGGTACAGCCCCAGGAATATGGGCAATTGGATGAAAATCGGCAGGCAGCCGCTGAAGGGATTGTAGTTGTGTTTGCGGTATAACTCCTGCATGGCCTTGTTGCGGCCTTCCATGTCCTTCTTGTGTTTCTCGGCGATGCGCTTCATTTCCGGCTGGATTTCGGCCATCTTCTGCGCGCCGACGGCCTGCTTGAAGCTCAGCGGGAACATGCAGCCGCGCACCAGCACCGTCAACAGAATGATCGCCACGCCGTAATTGCAGACGATCGCGTAAAAGGTGTGCAAAATCCAAAGCATCGGCACCGAGACCCAGCCGAACCAGCCGTAATAGACGAGGTCGTTCAAGCCGTATTGGGCGATGAGTTCCGGTTTTTTCGGGCCGGCGAACAGTTGATATTCCTGCGCGAGCGACTGGCCGGGTTTAAGGGAATGCGGCAGCCCGATCAAACGGAACGAGGCGTTGGTCCAATTCGTATGGGTTTCATCGACTTTGCCGACCCGGAGCGGTTGCGACGACGCGAACCACTGATCCAGCGGCTGCTCCATTTTCGGAATGAGCACCGAAGAAAAGTATTGGGCATCGACGCCGACATAAGATACCGATTGCCCGGTCCAGGTTTCGTATTTTTTCATGCCGGAAATCGTGGGACAGGTGATCATATTCAGCGTACCGCGGTCGAAGGAAACGACCACGTCGCGCAAACCCGCGCCGCCCCAATTGCGGCTCACTTTGCTGGCGTACCAGTAACCCTCGGTGGGCAGGCCGTTGGGGCCGTCGAGACGATAGGCGACCTTGTGGTCCGCGTCGCTTCGATTGACGATCTTGATTTCCAACGCGAGATGGTAGGCGGGGAAATTAGGGTCCTTCGACGATGCTTCCGGTGCCTTCTTCAGCCGGTAGGTTTTCTGGACTTCCAAGCCGTGCCGGGGCAATTTTTTCGCGAAAGTGACGTGCTCCCGATCGGCCTCGACCGTTTGCCAAACGCCGCCGCGGAGGTCCACGCCCTTCAACTCGCGGTCGAGGAGCCGCCGGTTCTTTTCCTCTTCCGAGAGGTTCTTCTCTTCGAGCTCATCGAGGATCTTGTCGTCGTCGGGAATAGTTTCGCCGTCGATTTGCTGCATGGTCATCAGCAGCGATAGCGGATCGTTTTTGTTAAGCAGAACCGGCCCTTCTTCGGGCGCGGGCATCATCTCGTAGGGATAAGGCGGGCGGATCACTTCCAGGGGATAGCGCGTGAGCGCGGCCGCGAGCGTTTGCTCCTTGCCGCCGCGGACGATGGTGAGTTCGATCGTGCGGCTCGGCTTCGTGCGGCCGAGAAATTTCTTCAATCCCTCGACCGATTTGACCGGCTCGCCGCCGGCGGCCGTGATCAGATCGCCCACCTTCAGTCCCGCCTTCTCGGCGGGCGTGCCCGGGCCGACCACTTGCACCGGACAGCCCTCGGCATTCGCCATGGGATCCATCACGATATGGCCCAGGTAGCCGCTGCGAATGTCAACGTCGCGGTAAGTCGGATCGCTCAGTTCGATCCGCGCGAGCGCCGCGCCGCGGTTCGTGAGTGTAACCATCATGCGATAAGGACCATCCGGATCGACGGAGCCGAGCGTGATCCACTCTTCGGGGATCGCCGGTTCGGGCGCTGCCTCGGCGATTTTTTCTTCCGCCTTCTTCTCCTCGGCTGCTTTCTCGGCTTTTTCGGGGACTGTTTTTTCGGCGTCGGCTTTTTCGGCAAGGGGCTGTTTTTCGGGAACTGCTTTTTCGGCCGGTTTTTTCGCTTCGCCCGGAGCTTTGCCTTTGTCGGCATCTTTCTTATCCCGATCGGCGGCGACAGGCGGATTTTTGGCGGCCTGCGGACCGCGCATCTTCTGCATCAGCGTCGTGTAGCCCACCATCAGGGCGAAAGACACGACGAAAAACATGATCAACCGGCGTTCCATGAGAGGGATTGGGGATTAGGGATGGGGGATTGGAAGGTGGCGGGTGGGAAGGGATAGGAAGAAACATGGAAAGTCGGATAATCGCGAGATTATCCACTCCCCAATCCCCAATCCCTTATTTCAGCGTCCATCGCGGAGGCGGTCCCCGAGGAAGTTATCCAGTTCCGGGATCTCGTAGATTTTGGCGATGGTCTTCTCGAAGGGGTATTCCACACGGCGGAAGCGGAGGATGTCGTCTTCCAACACGGCGTAACAGGAGCGGGGATTGCCGTCGCGCGGCTGCCCCACCGAACCCACGTTGAACATCAATTTTTCCTTGCCCAACGCATACTCGAAATTGATTTCCTCGGGACTGAAGAAATTGCACGACTCGGTGAACACGCCCGGCACGTGGGTATGTCCCTGGAAAACGTATTGCGGGACCAGGGCGAAAATCTTTTCCAGTTTGCGCTTGTTGTAGATATCCTCGGGGAACACGTATTCGTTCAGCGGATTCCGCGCGGAGCCGTGCACGAAGAGGAACTTGCCTTCTTGCAGTTGATGGCTGCGCGGCAGTTCGCCCAGGAAATCCCAGCGGCTTTGCCGCGCGGCCGAGGATCCGCCGCCGTTTTCCAATTGGCTGCGCGTCCAGAAGATTGCCCGCTCGGCCCCCGAATTGAAGCCTTCGGGATCGAACAACGCCCCCTGATCGTGGTTTCCCAGCAAGCAGACCTGGCATTGCATGATGCGATCGACGACTTCGCAGGGATTCGGACCGTAACCGACCAAGTCTCCCAGGCAGTACACCTCGGTAATGTCTTGGTCTCGGATGTCGGCCAGCACCGCCTCGAGGGCTTCGATGTTGCTGTGGATATCGCTAATGAGGGCTATTTTCACGCTCGATCTGTCCGTTGGAGCCGGAGCAAGTAAAAAGGGGGGGTCGCTAGGAAGCAAAACACAGTGTATTGTGGCACAAAGACTCGGTCAAGTCGAGATACCTCGAATCCAAAATACCCCACCACCGGTTTCGCCTAGGCTGGTAGGTTATGCTTCAGCATAACAACAATAGTTATAATGTTATGCTAAAGCATAACCTACTGGTTCGACGCCTAACCTCCACCCTCCGCCATTGGAATTATACCCCGCCGCACCCACGGCATCCATTATTTCTAAAGCTCTACGCTACTTCCCGTGAAAATATTGGCCTTGGAAACCACCGATCTTTCGGGCAGCGTGGCGGCGAGCGATGGCTCTAACGTGTTGCTGGAGTTGGAGTTAAATCCACAACAACGAAGCGCTCGATCGCTCGCCCCGGCCGTTAAATCCCTTCTGCAACAGGTCGGCTGGCGGCCGGCCGACGTGCAACTCGTGGCCGTTACCGTCGGGCCGGGTTCGTTCACCGGCCTTCGCGTGGGCGTAACCACGGCGAAAACCTTCGCCTACGCCGCGGGGGCCGAAATTGTTGCAATCGATACGCTGGAAACGATTGCGGCGAATGTAGGGGAGGGGGGAGAGGGGAGAGGAGAGAGAGCAGGGGGGGACTGTCCCGATTTTCGTGTCAACGAAAATGGGACTGTCCCCTTTGACGCGGAAAATCGCTCGTTTGATGCAAAAATCAAAGCAAGCCTTGCCGGGGCGTCCTCGCCCCCGGTAATCGAGTTACAAGTCGTTCTCGATGCCCAACGTGGAGAAATCGTGGCCGGTGCGTTTTCGCTTGGCGAGGACGGTTGGTTCCATCCGGCAGGCCCTCAGCGTTTGCTGCCGATCGAGCAGTGGCTGGCCGACCTTCGCCCCGGCGTTGCGGTAACGGGTCCGATTTTGAAAAAACTGCAATCCCGCATTCCCCCCGGTATAATGGTTCTTGAAGAGCGATTTTGGCATCCCCGCGCCTCGCAAGTGGCCCTTCTCGCTGCCCGCGATTACGCCGCCGGCCGCCGCGACGATGTTTGGACGCTCCTTCCCCGCTACTCCCGCCGCAGCGCCGCGGAGGAGAAAATGGAGGGAACTAAAAAGCCATAATGAACTCGATCGTTTAACCCCGCCGTCCACGGCGGGGAATGGCGTTGCAATAGCGAACATTTCGCGCCGCGTGGACGCGACGGCTAAACGGTTTTAATGAGTGCCATGCAATAATGTCATGCGAATTATTCTAATTTCCATTATTGGCTTCGCCATATTCCAGGAAATATCGAGCGAATACGCCTCCGCTCAATCCTTTCGCAAGGGCGGCGGGGAATACAATGCGCAGCGAACGGTAACCATTCCTGCCGGGAAATCTTATAGCGTGGTGATGACGGAATTCCTGCATCACGGCGAAATCGCACCCGACGGAAAAAACTTGATGGTCGTCAGCCAGGGCAAAGTCGTGCCTTCGCGCGTGTTGCAAGTCGGGCCGGGCGATTTCTGCCGCTTGGCCTTTCAGCCCATTCGCGGTCAGAACGAATACGACATCCTCTACGGCGGCAAACCTTCCGACGAGCCGCCGCCCGCTTGGACCAGCACCGACGGCCTGCTACTGGAAACGCGGGAGTTCAAACGGTGCAACCTGAACAATTTCAACGCGATTCGCGAGGCATTCGATTCCTCAAAACCGATCGGCGCCGATTATGTCCCCGCCGTGCATCACGCCGAAAATCCCTTCACCCTGAAAACGGAGCCGTTTCTCAGCCGCTATTCGGGGATCTTGAACATCCCCTCGAGCGGCAAGTACGGCTTCATGACTTCCAGCCAGGATGCGAGTTTTTTGTTGATCGACGGCAAGCTCGCGGTTTCGGCTCCGGGGCGTCATGGGCCGGTGCATCGCGCCTTTCGCGGCAGCCGGCAGGACATTCAACTCTCGGCCGGACCGCACAAGTTCGAGTATTACCATGCCGCCGCCGGTCCGAATGCGACGATGGTCGCCGCGTGGGAGATCAATCCCAAGGATGCCAAACCGCAACAGCCCGCGCTCATTCCCGCCGAACATTTCCGCGCCGAGCGGATCGGCCGCCTGCCGGCCAACAATCTCACCCTCCGCACGATGAAGACGGCGCCCGATTTCGCGGCGGTCATCGGCGGCGACGTGCCGCTGCCCGACAACGACCTGGCGCTCGTCGGCGTTTCCTTCCGCGACCTTTCGCCGCGGGCGTTGAGCAACCAGGGTAAATTGCAGTGGGATTTCGGCGACGGGCAGACCGGCGACGCAACCAGGCCCGAACACGTTTATCTGCGGCCGGGCATCTACGCCGTCAAGCTGACTTACCGCCGCGCGGGAAAAGATGCCGAGATCGCCAACAAGATTGAGATCGACCGGACGAATCTCACGCGGCGGGAAAGCATCCAAGGGCAGGAAAGGGGGCACTCGCTCGACGATTATCTGAAGATTCTGGAAACTTACGATCCGAAAAAGCTCGATGCCGTTTCGCTCCGGCAACTCGTGCTGGCGTTCGAGGCGAAGTCGCTGAATTCGGAAAATCGGCCCGAAGAGGCAAAACGCTATTTGAAAAAGGCGGTGCAGGCGGGCATGGCGGGATTCGCGGCCGATTCGGCGGCCGCCGGCGACGAGGAACTGGCGCGATTGGCGCGGATCATCGGCCCGATGGCCCGCATCGGGCTAGGCGATTCGGCGGCCGCGCTCGCGATCTGGAAAGGGGCGATCGAGCGCATCAAATCTCCTGACCTCAACGCCGAATGCCGCATCGCGGCGGCCGATATCCTCATCACCGATCTGGCAAAACCGGCCGAAGCCAAGCCGCTTCTGGATGCCGCCGCGGCGCATTTGGGCAAGGCCCGCGGCGGCGCGCTCGATTCCGCCTTCGAGCGCGTCTTCGGCGACTATTACGCCGCCGCGGGCGACGGCCAATCGGCCCGCAAGGCGTATCTTGCCGCCGAGCAGGCGCTGGGCAAGGCCCGCAATTTCATCGAAAGCACCGCCTGGAAAGGCGCCCGCAGCCGTTCGGCCGAAGCGTTTATCAAGGAGCAGCGGTTCGACCGCGCCGCCGAGGAGCTTTTCAGTTGGCAACGAGAGTTTCCAACCGAAGCGATTGAAGGCTATCTCAATCTGCTCTTCTGCAAGTTTTTTATCGGCCGCGAGTTATACGACGCCGCCGTCGCCCAGGCCGAACGCTTGCAGGCGGTCAATGCCGATTCGGCCTACGTCGATCAAATCCTATTGCTGGCCGCCGAATGCGAACTCCGCCGCGGCAAGCAGGACCGCGCCCTGGCCACGCTTCACTCGATCCTCAAGGACTACCCCGGCAGCCCGTTGGCGCCGCTGGTGAAGAAGGAGATTGAAATGCTTGAGCAGGGGAGAAGGGTGAGGGATGAGGGGAGAGAAAAATGATGAATGCTGAATGAATTAAGGAAAAGGCAACCGTTCACGGGGGACTGTCCCCCTTGCGCCGCGGGACGGGTAGAGTCTAGAGGTGGCACGGTGGGGTAAGCTTCGACATGATATACTGTGTTCGGTTGAGATTGACATAATTCGACATATTGGACAGCGAGCCGGGGGGTTTATCCCCTCGGCTCGCTTGAAATCGGACAATCTCAACCGAACGCAGTATAGCAGCCCTTTCAAGGTGAATTGAAAAATCAAAAATCTGGGTAATTTGCGTGGTTTTTTTGACTTTTTTAAGGCGATTCTCCCTGACTTCACCAACGTTCGATCAATGTCAATTTTTATGAGGATATACAAAAATTCCTGACCGTCACGGTTTTTGGGGGGACATAATTGGCTAATAGGCGGCTTTTACTTGATTGAAGTAATCAATTGGGTTTCATCCATAGAAGCAAGAAACATGGAAAGCGGTTTATTTCAAGAAAAAA
>JADLEL010000180.1 GCA_020846145.1 Pirellulales bacterium
AAACATGGACCTGTCCCCTTCCCGCGGCGCGAGGGGGACAGTCCCATTTTCGCGGCGATTAAGCACTTTTAGAGCACCATAATCTTTTGCGCCGCGAAAATCGGGACAGTCCCCTGTGAACGGTTACGCCCAAGGAATGATTCTTTCAAGGAAAAAGAGCAGGAGTTCACGGGGATATCCCCATCTTGAGAGTTGATTATGCAAAAAAACTGTTTTTGCGTGTCAGGAATCTGGTCTAGGCGGGGTATTTATTCCAGGGATGGTTTTTCCCAATGTAATTTGGAAGCGGGAGGTGTTCGATGAAAAAGGTCATTCTAAGTTTGGTAGTCATGTTTTGCATGGCGGGATTGGTTTCGGCCAGCATCAACGTCGATGTCTATAGCGGCCATACCACTGTCGGCGGGGGCGCGCCATATAGCGGTCTGGTGGGGACGTTCACGTCGCCCGACATTCTCTTCGCCACCAGCACCGGATTTGCCTGGCATCCCTTCGGCCTGAGCGATTTCGGCGCGGAACTCACCGGCTGCCTGAGCGTGGCAAGCGATGCCACTTATTCCTTCACCTTGGCTTCGGACGATGGGAGCCTGTTGTTTATCGACGGCATTCTCGTGGTCGATAACGGCGGCCCACACCCTCCGGCCACGGTCTCGAGCAGCGCAATCCTCACCGCCGGATTGCACTCCTTCAAAGTGCAGTTCTTCGAGGACTTCGGCGGCCCGAGCGGAGTTGACCTTTACCTCCCGTCGGGCGTTACCTATGCCGAATGCCCCGTGCCCGAACCGGCAACCATCGTCGTCTGGTCGCTGCTGGGTGCCATCGGCTTGGCTTACGGATGGTGGCGGAGGCGGACTGGTTAAAAATCCCAGGTTCCGGCAGGATGCCGCATCCGCACCGTTCCGCATTATCTCGGATAACCTTCGCGGTCCGTCGCGAGGTTCGTATCGCGCTCTCGCCCCCCCTGCCCTCCCCTTCCCCATCCGCTCGCGATGAAAATCGCTCATTTTATTTGAATGGCGCGGTTTTTTGGGGGAAAACACAGTTTTCTCAAATCATCGGCGGGATTGCGGTGCGCTCGATCCACTCTACTTCGGCCGGCTTCTTCACCACGAAACACACGAAACACACGAAAGCACGTTCGATTTCAGCCGGCAGCCATTTTTTCTATCTTCTCTCTCGCCATCTAGTTCTTGGGGGAACGCAACGAAGGATGGGGGTGGGGGAGATGGATCGTAAAGGTGCTTCCTTGGCCCGGCGTGCTTTCGACGGTCGCCCGGCCGCCGTGGGCTTGGGCGATGTGTTTGACGATCGCCAGTCCCAGCCCGGTGCCGCCCAGTTTTCGGCTACGGGCCTTATCGACCCGATAAAATCGCTCGAAAATCCGGGGAAGATGCTCGCGTCCGATGCCGCAGCCTCGGTCGCGCACGCGGATCGCGATTTCGCCGTCGCCCGGTTCCGCGGTTACCAGAACCGCCTGTTCCGGCGAACTGTACTTGATGGCGTTATCGATGAGATTGATCACCGCCTGCTCCAAGAGCGGCGCGTTCACGGCAGCGGTCAACTCGGCGTCGCATGTCATTTCCAGGCGGACGTTTTTCTCCGCGGCCTTCATGCGGCAAACCTCGACGGCCGTTTCCAATACGCTCCGCACCGCAGCCTGTCCGAGCGCGATTTCCGCTTTCTCTTCTTCCTGCTCGATCCGCGACAAAGTCAGCAAATCTTCGATAATGGCATTCAAACGGTCGGTCTGCACGGCTACGATTTGCAAGAACCGCGGCAATTCCTCGGGATTATGCATCGCGCCGTCGAGCAGCGTTTCCACGAAGCCCTTGATCGACGTGACCGGCGTGCGGAGCTCGTGCGACACGTTGGCCACGAAGTCGCGGCGGACCTTTTCCAACTTTTTCAACTGCGTTACCTCATGCAAGATCACCAGCGCGCCGCGAATTTGCCGGGCGTCGCGGAGCACGGTTCCTTGCGCCTGCAGATAACGCTCACCCCGTTCGCCGCGAAGCACGATTTCATCTTCCCGCGGTCGATGCGAAGAAAGTACGCTGGCCACCAAGCGCTGAAGTTCGCGGTTCCGCACGACCTCCTGTAGCGTACGGCCCGCGGCCTGCTCGGCGTCGATGCCCAGCAATTTCGCGGCGGCCTCGTTGACGCGCAACAGACGCTCTTCCGCATCGACGGCGAGGACGCCTTCGGCCATGCTTGAAAGGATCGACTCGCGCTCGTTGCCTTGGCTCACGAGATCGCGGATTTTTTCATCCAAGGCGGCGGCCATCCGATTGAGCGATTCCGCCAACGCGCCGAATTCCTGGATGTCGCCGACCGATAGCTTGTACGTCAGATCGCCTTCGGCAAGGCGTTCGGCTCCCGTGCGCAGAACTTCCAAAGGCCGGGTAATGCGCCGCAAGAACCACCAGCTTGTAGCCGCCACCATGAGCGCCATCGCCGCGCAAATCGCAATAATGCGGAAGCGGATCGTATTCAGCGCGGATTCGATCGACTTCACCGAGACGGAGGTGCGGAGAACGCCGAGGATTTTGCTGCCTTCGTGGAGGGGTATGGCGACATAGCAGCGCGCCTCGTGGAGCGTGTGGCTGTAGCGTTCGGTATTGCCGGAACTGTTTGCCAGCGCGGCAATGATCTCCGGCCGGTCGGCATGGTTGTCCATTTGTTTCGGCGATTCATCGCTATCGCCCGCCACGGTGCCGTCCGGCAGAACGACCGTAATCCGCATGGCGCCCTTCTTGCCCAGTTCCTTGCATAAGGCGTCGATCCGCTCGCTGTTTCCCGCCGCCAATTCGATTAGAAACCGTTTTTCCAGCAGCATGGCCCGGGCAAGCAATTCCTCGCGGGTGCGGTCTTTGTAAAAGACTTGCAAGGCCGCACAGTCGTACCAAGTGATCGCCGCCAAGGAAGCCAGAGCAATGACGAGGTAGTAGGGATAAATCACCCAGAGCAGGCGTTTTTTGCGCATTATTATTCCTTGAAGCGATAGCCCACGCCGCGGATCGTTTCAATATAGTCGGCGGCCGCGTCCAATTTTTTCCGCAATCCGACGATCTGCACATCGACGGAGCGGTCGGTTACCACGTAATCGCCGCCGTGAACCGCATTGGCGATTTGATAGCGGGTGAAAACCCAACCGGGCCGCTGCGCCAACACGTGCAACACGCGGAATTCCGTGGCCGTAAGCGGAACCGACTTCCCCTTGACCGAGACTTCGTGCCGGCCGGGATGGATCGTCAAATCGTGAATCCGCAGTTCCTCTTCTTCATCGCGCGGTTCTTCCGCCTTCCGCCTGAGGACGGCGCGGATCCGCGCCAAGAGCACGCGGGGGCTGAAGGGCTTGGTGAGGTAATCGTCGGCTCCCAATTCCAAACCGGCCACGATATCGCTTTCCTCGCCTTTGGCGGTGAGCATGACCACAGGAATGGCTTCGGTCGCCGGATCGCGCTTCAGCGTGCGGCAGACTTCCAGTCCATCCACGCCGGGAAGCATCAGGTCGAGCACGATCAGGTCGGGTTTCTCGGCCCGAATCCGCCGCAATCCATCCTCGCCCGTTTCGGCGGGAATGGCGCGGTATCCCTGCTTCACGAGATTATACGCGATCAACTCGCGGATTTCTTCTTCGTCTTCCACAACCAGGATTTTTTCGTGAGCCATGAGAGTCTATTGTAACGGGTAAAATCGATGGGGATAGTAGAGAAACATCGCTTATAAGGAAGTCCCTGGAATCCAGGTCGCTTATCGTTGTCCGTCGAGGGGACCGATGAAATCCGGCCGCAACCACGGTTTTAGTCCGCATTTCTCGCAATAATTCGCCTCGGAGAAACGGAGGACAAGGAGAAGCAGGATTGATGGGGATTCTTTCGCGACAAAAACACCGACAGAGCGTAAATTAAATATCACAATTCTATAACGTCCGAATAATTTGATTTTTCAACCTCTCAAGAAAAAAGTCCGTGTCCTCCGTGTCTCCGTGGTGAGATATCCGGATTAGATTGCTTCATCGGCCCGTTCAACTCCAGCTCGCATAACAAACGGGATTTATTCTTTTGCTAACTTCTTTATTGAAGCGATAAAATGCGTTCGGGGAGGGCTTAGGCACAATCCGATCGATGACATTACGGAGCATCCTGGCAACGATATAAGACGGTAATCTCCAGAAGTACTCTTTTCGAACGATAATCATTTATTCTGAGGCAACAAAGTTAGGCGATCGTGAGCGATTTGTTAAAAATTGGTTAGCGGCGGATATTGGTACTTGTATCCTTCTCAAAGTGCATTATAAACTCATTGTAGAAAGGAGAACGAAACATGTTCAAGCAGAAATTCTCGGTAATGTTGGCGCTGGCCGCCATCGGCTGTTTGATTCCCGGCTGCAAACGCGCGGACCGCGGAGTTCGCGTCGAAGGTTCCGACACAATGGTGAATTTGGCGCAAGCGTGGGCCGAAAAATATCATGCCGATCGCCCCGACATCTCGATTCAAGTGCTCGGCGGGGGGACGGGAGTAGGCATCACCTCGATGATTGACGGGAATTGCGATTTGGCCACCGCCAGCCGGAAAATGGAAGCGAAGGAAATCCAGCGCGTTAAGGAGCGGCGCGGATGCGACGCCATCGAACATCTTGCGGGCTATGACGCGCTGGCGGTCTATGTGCATAAGGACAATCCGCTGGACACTATTTCCTTGGAGCAGTTGGCGGAGATTTACGGCGACGGCGGCAAAATCGATAAATGGTCGCAGTTGGGCATCGACGGCAAAACGCTGGGGACCGACGAAATTACGCGCGTCAGCCGGCAAAACAGTTCGGGAACTTACGCCTACTTTCGCGAGGCCGTTCTCGGTAAGAAGCGCGATTACAAGAACGGCGCGGTCGAACAAACCGGCTCCAAGGATGTCGTCGCCCTGGTTGCACATACGCCCGGCGCTATCGGCTACAGCGGCATGGGTTATAAAGAGCCGGGCGTAAAAATGCTGAAAATTGCGAAAAAGAAAGGCGAACCGGGCGTCGAACCCACGGTGGCGACCGCCAAGAACAACACCTACCCCATTACCCGCCCCTTGTTGATCTATTCCGCCGGCGAGCCGACCGGCAAAATCAAGGATTTCCTCGATTGGATTCATTCTTCCGGAGGCCAGAAAGTCGTGCTCGAACTGGGCTATGTCCCCATCGGCGACCATGAATAAAAGCGTTTTCGCCGCGAAAATCCGCCGCTTCTTTCGTGCCCTGCATGGATTGCTGCAGATCGCGCTCGATTTTACCGAGCCGGTGATGGAATTGCTGATCCGCCTGTGTGGATGGAGCGCGATCGTGTTCGTGTTCGCGATTTTCCTGTTCGTGTTCAAGGAAGCCGCGCCCGTGATGTTCGGCGGCATGAACTACACCGAGTTTTTCACGAGCATCAATTGGCGTCCCACGTCGGTGGTGAATCCGCAATACGGCATTTTGGCGCTGATCGTCGGCACGCTCTCGGTGACGGGATTGGCGATGCTCTTGGCGGTGCCGCTGGGTTTGGGGGCGGCGGTTTATATCTCCGAGTTCACGACGGGAAAATACAAGGAAGCGCTGAAGGTGCTGATCGAATTATTGGCGCCCATCCCTTCGGTCGTATGGGGATTCATCGGCTATATGCTGATCGGGCCAATTATCATCAAGCTCACGGGGGCTCCGGTGGGCGTCAATCTGTTGAACGGCGGCATCACGCTGGGGCTGATGAGCGTGCCGATCATCGTTTCCGTGGCCGAAGATGCCTTGCGCGCGGTTCCCGACTCCTACCGCGAAGCCGCCTTGTCGTTCGGCGCCAGCCGCTGGGAGACGGTATATCGCGTGCTGTTTCCGGCGGCGAAAAACGGGCTGTTGGCGGCGGTGCTCTTGGGCATCGGCCGCGCCATCGGCGAGACGATGGCCGTGCTGATGGTCACCGGCCATGCCATCAAAATCCCCCACAGCCTGCTCGATCCGGTCCGCACTTTGACGGCCACCATCGCCGCCGAATTGGGCGAGGCGGTCGAAGGCGACGTCCATTATCGCATGCTTTTCGTCATCGGCCTGGTGCTTTTCGCGATGACTTTCGCGATCAACCTCACGGCCGATTTCGTGGTCAAAGGAATTCGCAGTGAAAAAACTTGAGCCTTTCGATGCGCCGCGTTTTATCCTGCGGTCGTCTTCGTGGCAGGGAGGCGAACGAGAGGAAAATGCCTCGTTCGCCACCCTGGAAGAGGCCATTTCGGCGGTCGAACAGTGGAACTTGACCGGATACGAGAAGCCGGTGTCCGCGATCTCTCCGCCGAAGCTCGAGATCGTCTGCGAAAAGCCGGGCGATTTCGCGAACGAGAGGCGTCCTCGCTATCGATTTTACCTGAACGCGCGAACCAGCGGCGGGGGAGGAGAAGGCACCGAGCTTTCACCCTGGTGGGGAATTGACGAGGCGGTTTCGGAACTTCAGCGGCTTCGCAAATTCGGGCAAATCGAACTCGAGGCGGGGCAAAGCCTGGAGCTTTTTCATCGCGAAGTCTTCACGGCGACCTCCTTGGAGAAGTGGAAAAAGATCAAGGAAACCGTCGCCAAGTCTTTTCTGATGCTGATGTCGCTGCTGCTCGTTCTGCCCGTGCTGGCGATCTTGGGCTACATTGCGTATAAAGCTTGGCCGGCCCTATCGGTCTCATTCATTTTGGACAATCCGAAAAATTACATGACCGCCGGAGGGATTTTTGCCCCGCTGGCAGGGACCTTTTTTATCGTGTTTTTTTCGCTTTTGGCGGCCGCGCCGGTGGGGATTCTCGCCGGAGTCTATCTGAACGAGTACGCCCGCGAGAACTGGTTCACCCGAACCATCAATTTGGCGGTGGTGAATTTGGCGGGCGTGCCGAGCATCGTGATTGCCTTATTCGGCGTGGGGGCATTCGTGCATTTTGCGAACCTGGGCCGGTCGATGCTGGCGGCTTCTCTGACTTTGGCCGTGATGACCGTGCCGGTGATCATCACCAGCACGCGCGAAGCGCTGGCCTCGGTTCCGATGGCATTTCGAGAAGCTTGCTGGAACTTGGGGGCTACGCGCTGGCAGACGATCCGCACCATCGTGCTGCCGAACTCCATCAGCGGCATCCTGACGGGAGTAATTTTGGAGGTCGCCAGGGCGGCCGGCGAAACGGCCCCGATTTTATTCACCGGCGCGGTCTTCTTCATGCCGGAGCTTCCCGCCTCGCCGGCCGATCGGTTCATGGCCCTCTCGGTGCATTTATTCACCCTCGTGACGCAGGTTCGCGGCGCGCCGGAACCGCTCTACTACGGCACGGCCTTGGTGCTGATCGGCTTGGTATTGGTAGTGAACAGCGCGTCCATCGTTTTGCGAAGCTATCTGCGGTCGCATAAGAAATGGTAAGGGAAAATGGCCGGCGCAATTCGTTTCCATCAAGTTACGGTGACCTATGGCGGCAAAACCGCCCTGCGGGAGATTTCCCTGGAAATTCCGGAGAAGCAGATTTTCGCCGTCATCGGGCCGGCCAACTCGGGGAAGACGACCTTTTTGAAATGTATCAACCGCACCATCGATTTCAACTCCACGGCGCGGGTGGCGGGCCAAGTCTTCGTGGACGAGCAAGATGTCTTCGGGCTTCGCGACGCCTGTTCGTTGCGGCGGCGCGTGGGCATGGTGTTTCCCTTGCCCGTTGGATTGCCGCTTTCGGTGTATGAAAACGTGGCCTACGCGCCGCGCCGCGCGGGGATGCACGACCGCGGGGAGCTCGACGCGCTCGTCGAGCAATGCCTGCGCCAGGCGATGTTGTGGGACGAGGTCGCCGACCGCCTCGACATACTGGGCACCAAATTGTCCGGCGGCCAGCAGCAGCGGCTCACGCTCGCACGCGCGCTTTCCCACCGGCCGGAGATCCTCTGCTTGGACGAATTTTCCATCGCCATCGATCCGGTGACCACCATGAAAATCGAGGACATCCTTTTGGAGTTGAAACAGCGGATGACCATCGTGCTGGCGACGAATCTCGTGCAGCAGGCCAGGCGGCTGGCCGAGCAAACGGCATTTATCAGCAATGCGGAATTAATCGAGGCGGGGGATACGGAGGCGCTTTTCACTCGGCCCGCCAACCGTTTGACGGAGCGTTTCGTCAATGGAGAATTCGGATGATATCCACCGCCACCCCGCTTTCGACGACTCCCGGAATCCACACCAGAAATCTCAACCTCTGGTACGGCTCCTTCCAGGCGCTCAAGGAGGTCGCGCTGGACATCAAGCCGGGCATTGTGACGGCGCTGATCGGGCCGTCCGGCTGCGGCAAGACCACGCTTTTGCGCTGCTTCAACCGCATCAACGAACGATATGGCAACGTGCGGACGACGGGCGAAATCGCCGTGCTGGGAAAAAACATCTACGACGCGGACGTCTCCCTGAGCGAATTGCGCAAGGCCGTGGGCATGGTCTTTCAGCGGCCCAATCCGCTGCCGATTTCGATCCGCGAAAACGTGCTCTTCGGGGTGCGCGTCCACGTCAAGCGGGGCGCCTACGGCCGAGGCGAATTGGACGCGATGGTCGAATCGGCGCTGCGGGACGTGCAGCTATGGGACGACGTGAAGGACAAGCTCAAGAAAAACGCCTTGCATCTCTCGCTCGAACAACAGCAGAAACTGTGCATCGCCCGCCTGCTGCCGCTGAAACCGCGCGTGATACTCATGGACGAGCCGTGTTCGGCGTTGGACGCCGAGGGCATCGAGCGGATCGAATTGCTCTTGCAGGAATTGCGGAAAAGGTTCACGATATTGATCGTCACGCACAACATGGCTCAAGCCCGGCGGGCCGCCGACGAATGCATCTATATGCTGCTGGGCCGGATCGTCGAGCACGACGCGACGATGAAGATATTCCACAATCCGCGGGAAAAGGAAACCGAAATGTACGTTACCGGCAGATACGGATGACGAGCGGCCCTTCGGAATCGCTCATTCATCGCCGCGGCGCAATCGAGCACCATCACTCCCCAAGCTCTTTCATCGAACCATGTCTCTACATCTACAACGCGAACTCGAACGGCTGAAAAAACACCTCTTGTCGCTGTGCGCCGTCGTGGAGGACCACGTGCATAAGGCGGTGCGGTCCCTCTTGGACCGCGATCCTCGGCTGGCCGACGAAGTGGAGCGCGGCGACGATGACGTGGATCGACGCGAAATCGAGGTGGAGGAGGATTGCTTGAAGATACTCGCCCTCTACCAACCGGTGGCGATCGACCTGCGGACGATCGTCGCCGTGATGAAGATCAACAACGACCTGGAGCGAATCGGCGATTTGGCCGTGAATATATCGCGCAAAGCGGCGGCGTTCATCGCCGAGCCGGCCGCGGAAATCCCCATCGATCTCGAACTGATGTGGGAAAAGGCCCAGGGCATGCTCCGCGACAGCGTGAACTCGCTGATCGACATGAAAGTCGAACTTGCCAAGGACGTTTGCCGCCGCGACGCGGAAGTCGATCGGATGAAGCACGACAATCGCAAGGCGATCGAGGACCTGATTTGCAATAATCCCGCGCTCGTCCGTCCGCTCATGCGCATCTTGGCCGTTTCGCGGAACCTCGAGCGGATCGCCGATTGCGCGACGAATATCGCCGAAGACGTGATCTATATCGTGGAGGGCAAGATCGTCCGCCATCACGAGGAATGAATGATCGTCCGGTCGAGCTAATCGTCCGCGGAGGCGTCGCGCGCCGAGTTGCGGGATTGAAAGACCGCGTAAATCGTTTGGATCAGCCGTTGGCGATAGGATTGCGTTTCGGTTTGCGGAACCTGCGTCAAGAGCACGACGATGAGATCGTTCTCGAAATCGAGCGCCACCTGCGTGCCCGATGCGCCGAGGTGGCCGAGCCGAACGCCCCCCCTGCCCTGCCCCGTCTTGAGCACATTGAAACCCAAACCGTAGGAGGCGCGGTCGGTCACCGGTTGAGCGCGGTAAAGTTCCGCGAGCGGCTCGGCGGCGATGAGCCGTTTTTCGTTGACCGTGCCCCGATTGCGGTGCAACAGCAACACGCGCCCGACGTCGTCGAGCGTGGAAATCAATCCGCCTCCCGGATTGGGGAAGGTTGTCGCGGCTTCGGGCCGGCGGGAACGATCCACTTTCACCAGTTCTCCGTTTCGGTGTTGATACATCGTCGGCATCCGCTTCTCGATCTCCGCGGAGAGTTGAAATGTGGCAAGGGTAGCGCCGACGGGCATCAAAAGCATTTCTTTCATCAGTGCGGCGAATTCCTTGCCCGAAACGACCTCGGCGATTCGCCCGGCCACGAGGTAGCCCGCCCCGGTGTAGGCGAAAACGCTGCCCGGCTCGGTGGCCAGACCTTCGGCCGGGAGACTGCCGACGGCCTCGGCCAGCGTCCCATCCCGCTTGATGCGCCACTCGCCCGACTGGTAGGCTTTCTGCCCGGCAAAGCCGGCGGTGTGGGAGAGCAACTCGCGAATTTTGGGCGCCCGCGACGCCGGTCCCTTGCCGCGCACCGCGAGATGGGCGAAATCGGGCAGGTGCTTATCGACCCGATCCTCCCAAGACAACTTGCCTTGCTCGACGAGCATCGCGATCAACGTCGCGGTATGCAGTTTGGTGAGCGAGGCGATGCGGCAGGGCGCGTCGGGCGTGAACGGCCTCTTGCTTTCGATGTCCGCCAGGCCGAATCCCTCTCGAAAGACGGGTTCGCCGCGATGGATCACCAACAGCGCGCCGCCGGGTACGAACTTTTCTTCAAGTCCCCGGCGCATGGCTTCACGGATCGCCTCGCGCTGCGCATCGCTGAATCCGTGGCGCGACCAAGCCTTGGCGGCGGCGGCGTCGATTTGCGGCTGAGCGCCATCGTCGTGTTTTGCAGAAATCTGAGCATGCGCTAGGCAACTCGACGCGCCAAGCAGGATCGCGCCCAGAATAAACGGCAAACGGTCGTGGAGCATGGTTCGCGTCATGATTTTCCGCCTTTCGCGGTTTTCTCGGAATTCGTTGCCTTTTCAATCTTCGTTTTTTTCTCGACGCACAAGTCCCCGAGCGGTTGGAGCGCGGGATCGCCGATAATGACATAGAGCAGCGCGTTTCTCCGCATCGCGGCCGGTTGGTTTTTCGTATCTTGCAGCACGAACTCCTCGGCCGTCAAGCCGCTCAAGGCAATCAGCGCGTTCAACTGGCGTTGATACGCCTCGCCGATGGTCGCGCCGCTCATCCACGCTTCCAAGACCGGATAGAGATTGGGGAATCCAGCGTTCAGCCGCATGTGCCCATAGACCGCCACCGATCCGTTTTCAACGGCCCGAAAAGCGATATCCTCTTTCTCGAATTGCACCTCGGAGCCGTCCGGACCGCGTGGCATGGCCGGAAAATCGGATTTTCGCGGGGCCGCCGAGAAACAGGAGCCGCAGAGCACGACTTTGTTTTTCATCTCGACGTCGCGAAACGCGCCGACGTCCAAGCCGCACGTCATGCCGGGAACGCCGTGGCCGTAGATCACCAGCAGCGAAGCGTCGTCGAGCGATTTTTTCGCCCGCGGAGGCAGCGTTGCAATCGGCTTCCGGGGCGCCTCCGCCGAAATCTCCCACTGCCGTTCTCCGCCCGATTCGCCCGCATCCGGTTTCCCCGCGCGAAAGCTTCGCGTGATGAGGCTCGAAGTCGAGTACCCGCGCTCAGCGAAAACCGTTTCCATGATGCCCACCTTTTGCAGCGAACGCTGCCCCATCACCGAGGAATCGAGAACCTGGCCCATGACGAACGGCCGAAAAGCCGTCTTTTCCGGGGGCCGATAGGCGATCGAACGATCGACGAGCGCCGCGAACGCCTTTGAATTCGGCGCCAAAAGCAGGCCGGGAAAGGCGTCGATTTGCGGATCGGGATCCAAGGTCGAGAGCACGCGCCATAAGTTTAACAGCATATTCTCTCGAAAACTTTCCCTCCGGGGCGCGATGGCTACGAATCGCGGATTGGCCTGCCGAAGCTGCGTTATCAGCTTTTCCCGCGCTTTCTCATCGCGGGACAATTCTCCAAGGTCATCCACCTCGATGATGACGCCGGCATGGTGCTTGGCGAGCCGCCGCATCGGTTCCAGAAAGCCTTCTTCTCGATGGTCGGTGACGATCGCGTACGCATTGCCCGCGACCCGGTGCGGCTCCGTTTTCACGAGGAACGCAGCGCTCCGCACCTCTTCCGGGCTGGGCCGAGTATGGCGATCGGCGCGGATAAGTTCGTCGATGCGGGGGATCGGCAGCTCAGGAGTTGCCGCGTTTTGGCCTTGCGCGAAAGCAAGGTTGACCGCCAATAACGCCGCCAGTACGGGAAGACCGACTCGCTTGTAGTTTGTCATGGAAGTAATCACTCTTTCGTCTTTCGATAGCCGGGATTGGGTTGCGGAACGATCGCGCCGATCTCGCGCAGATGCCTGCCGAGCAATGCGTCGAGCGTTTGTACTTTTTGGGGAAACTCGGCGGCGAGGTTTTTTGATTCGCCGAGATCTTCGCGGAGATTGTAAAGTTCGAAGCGGTCGGTTTGATCGGCGTTGTCGCAATGAAAGCGAATCAGCTTCCAATCGCCCACCCGCACCGAACTGGACGGCAGGCTTTTCGCCGACGGAAAATACTGCGGAAAGCATCCGTAAACCGCCTCGCGCACGGCGGCTTGCCCCTGCAAAACCGGCGCTTGGCTGACGCCGTCGAAGGTCTGCCCCGATTTCGCTTTCAAGCCCGCCATCTCCAAAAGCGTGGGATAAAAATCGACGCTGGAAAAGAACGCCTCGGATTGCGAGTCGGGCTGCACCCGGCCAGGCCAAACGACTAAAAGCGGCACGCGCACACCCCCTTCGTACAGCGTGCCTTTGCCGTCGCGCAGGGGCGCATTGCTCGTCGGCAGGAGGCCGTCCGCCCGCTCGTACATGTTCCCGCCGTTGTCCGAGAAGAAAATGACGATCGTGTGCTCCGTCAAGTGGAATTCGTCGAGGGCATCGAGTAGTCGCCCTACGTTGTCATCCAGGCTTTGCACCATCGCGGCGTAAATCGGGCACTGCTGCGGATGGTTCGGGTTCGCCTTGCGACGATATTTCGCCACGAATTCCGGCTTCGCGTCGAACGGCGAATGGACCGAAAAGGCCCAGTAGTTCAAAAAGAACGGCTTATCCCTATTCGCCCGCAGAAAACCGATCGCTTCGCTTGCCATGCGGTCTTCGAGATGCTCGTTCGCCACGCCGGTGAAGTGCTGTTTTTCGAGGAACTTCCACGGACCGAGGTAGCCGCTTTCCGGCTCGCACGCGGGCGTGTGCGGCACATCGACCGCGAACCCGTGCTCCAGCGCACTGTACGGCTCCGCGCCCAAATGCCACTTCCCGAAATGACCGGTCGCGTAACCGGCATCGCGGAACGCCTCGGCCAGGGTGTAGTAGTCGGTCGAAAGGCGCGTCGCCGTCTGGCATGGAATGGCCTTGCGGTCGTCGGGCGTCTGCGGAGCGAGCGCGGCTTTCAATCGCTCCTCGGCGATATGGCAGAGCGGGTAAGTGATGCCGATCCTCTCCGGCGTAAGGCCGGTCATGATGCTCGCCCGCGTCGGCGAGCAAAGCGGACTGGCGGCATAAGCATTGCAAAACCGCATCCCCCGCCGCGCCAGCCGGTCGATCTGCGGCGTCTCGTAAAAGGTGCTGCCGTAGAGCGAAGTATCGCGCCAGCCGAGATCGTCGGCCAGGATGAAAACGATGTTCGGCCTCCGGCCGGAATCCGCGCTCGAAGCAAATCCACAATCCAACGAAACAACCGCTGCCGCGAAAAGCATCGATAAAAAGTTTCTCCGCATCATCGATTCCTCCCCCCTGCCCTGCCCTTTATCGCGTGCGATCGATCAATCCGCTCAAACGCCCTGATCCGCCAAATATAACATCCTCATGTTTCTGTTAGTTTACCATCTTGTCATCCTCTGAGCAACGATATTCCATCTCGATAAAGATACCGGAAAATCCCACGGTCTATCGGCAAGAAATCATGTTTTCTCCTCCCCTGGCATCTCTGGCCTTCCGGAGTATATTGAGGTTTCATTCACCACGAAAAACACGAAACACACGAAAAAAGACAGCTTAGACCAAAAGTTATGGTTATCTGAATTACTGGATTCATTGCTTCTTTTTCGTGTAGTTCGTGTGTTTCGTGGTTTATCTCCGTAAATCGCAATTTCAAACTGGAGTTATTGCATTGGATAACGAAAAAATCGTTTATAAAAACGAAAGTTACGCCATTCTCGGCGCGTGCTTCGAGGTTTACAAGGAAAAGGGCTGCGGTTTTCTGGAGGCGGTCTATCAAGAATGCTTGGAAATCGAATTGGCCTTGCAAAACATACCGTTTCATTCGCAAGCGGAACTCGCCTTGGAATATAAGGGCCGGACGCTCAAACAGAAATACGTTCCCGACGCAATTTGCTACGGAAAAATCATCGTCGAACTGAAAGCCGCCAAGGAATTGGCCGACGAGCATCGGGCGCAGGTCCACAACTACCTGGTGGCGACGGGCATGAAACTCGGCCTGCTCGTCAACTTCGGCCATTACCCCAAACTCGAATACGAACGAATCGTGAAATAATCGAACATCAGATAAACCACGAAACACACGAAATACACGAAAAACAGAATAGAACGAATCGCATGTTTAGGCAGGGTGAAAAAATCACTTTGACAATTTCCAAAGCTCCCGCGCACGGAAGTCCGCGATTTCGCAGGAACCAGCATCATCAAGTTGAAAAAGTTATTTCTTCGCTCTGCATTGTCTGTTTTTTTCATCCCTCGTTCTTTTCGTGTCTTTCGTGCGTTTCGTGGTTTAATTATTGGCCTATCAAAAAGTCACGATCAAGTCGCAGGCGAAGGTGAACTGGCTGCTGCGGTCGAAATCGCCGAAGGGGAGTTGGCCGAACGGATTCGCCGGGCCGTCGTACATGTCCCAGCGGACTTCGGGGCGCACGACCCAGTTCATGTTGGGGCGATAGTTCAAGCCGAGCGATACGTCTTGAAAGCTCCCCGTGAAGCCGGGCAGACCCCGCCAGCCGCGATTCGTGCCCAGCAAGTTGCCGATGCCCGCGATCCGCGACCCGTCCTCGTCGCGGACCCATTCGTAACGCAGGCCGGCCGACCATTTCTGGTTCAGCTTGTAGGTCAGCAGTTGCTCGGTGCCGTACCAGTTGGCGTTTTGGCCGGGCGTCACGAAGGAGCCGTTCGACTCCTGGCCTATGTTATATTGCGCCCCGTATTGTAGTTTCTTATTGAGATCGCTGGTGTAAACGATAAACACCTGGTTCCGCTCGTGCAAGCCCGTAAATCCGAGTTGCCTGCCCGAATCGCACAGCAACGAGAGATTCCGCCGCTTGTCGTCGCTCGCCCAGCGCAGGCCGCCGAGGAAATTCCAGTTGTTGCCGGGGTCTTCGAACTCGAGTCCGCCGCGGTTGAATCCGCCCACCGCCGTCCAATTGTCGCCCACCGCGTACTCGGCCTGCAGGCCGGTTACCAAGAGCGGATCGAAATAGCCGGCCATCAAGTAGCTGTGCGAGTAGAAGAAGTTCGCCACGGCGGGCACTTTTTCCAAACTCGTGTTCGTGGCGAAGTGCCCCAGCTTGACCTTCAGATGGTTGACCGCCGCCTCCGCGTAAAACTGCGGCAGAATCAAGCCGTAAAAGCTGTTCGGGCTGTCGATGCGGTTTTCCAGGCCGAAGCACTGCCCGAACCGCCAATCGGTGCCATACATCAAGTCGATGTGCCCGCCGAAGTCCCAACCATGCCCGTTGGTGTTGGTCTGCCGATCGAAGTACAACCATGCCTGATTCAACTGGTACTGGCCGTCGAGGTCGTTGGTGGTGATGGGGCCGTTGAATCCGTCGTCGGGATTGAGGTTGTTGAACGTGATGCCCTGTTCGATCCACCCGCCCATGACGATCTTGTGCCGCTGCAAGAAACAGGGCTGTGGCAATTGCCACGGTTTCGGAGGAGCGGGCGTCGCGGCATTGTCGATTACGGGACCTTCGGTTAATTTTTGAGTAGAATTCACCGACGGCTGCTCGGCGGCGGGCGCGGCCGCAGCGCCATCCTGCGTCGGCGAATCGGCCGTATCGGAATACTCGTCGTTTTCGTAGGACGTTCGCGCGACCGAGTCCGGTTGGCGAAGGGCATCGGCCGCCCGCGCCGACCCAGTCGTTGCGACAAATACGACCGTTAAGAATGCGGCAATCCGTGCCACCCGATTCGAGACTCTCATCCGTGAACTCCTTATAAATGGGCCTGAAGTTACTATCGGAAGAAAGGCCAGTAGTCAATACCGCCTGCGAGCCGAAGAACTTCTCCAATCAAGAAAATCGCGGTCAAGAGAAGGGATCGTGTTGCCTGCGTAAAATATGCGACGCGGCGAGAGTATCGTGAATTTGCTTCCGCCGGACGTCTGAAGTCCGGCAGGAACCGGAATAAACGGCAAACTCCGCAGACTTTTACGCTTTTCCGTAATTGGAGTTCGCGGATTCTTTGTGGTGCAGGCGTCTCGCCTGCAATACTCAGGCAGGCGAGACGCCCGCACCACGAATCGCCCCCCTGCCCTACCCCGCCGGCGGTTTCGGCACGATTTTGAAAACGCGGACCATGCGGAAGTCGCCCAAGAAGTCTTCCATGGTTTGCGGGCGTTTCGACGGCTCCTTGGCCATCATCTTCCGCACCAGCGCCGCGAATTCCGGCGTGGCGTTTGGATTGGCTGCTTCCATCGACGGCGGCGCGGCGAACAGGTGCTTGTTCAAGAGATCGTTCGAACTGGTGCCCGTGAACGGCGGCTTGTCGGCCAGCATCTCGAACAACATGCAGCCGAAACTGTAGATATCGGAGCGGATGTCGGGCAACTGGCCGCGGATTTGCTCGGGCGACATGTAGCTCCGCGTCCCTTGGACTTTGCCCCGCGGCGCAATCAGCTTCAAGATCTTCGCCCGGCGGCGGCGGGCCAGGGCGAAGTCGATCAGCTTTACCTGGGCATCGTCGGTAACCAGGAAATTGTCGGGCTTGATATCGCGGTGAACCCAGCCTTTTTGATGGAAGTGCCCCAGCGCTTGGGCCGCCTCCTCGATGATTTCCGGGTACATAAAATAGATTTTTTCCGCGCCCGCGTTCATCCGCTGCTTGAGGTTCGGCGCGGGGAGCCATTCCATCGACAAATACGTGGTGCCGCGGTCGATGCCGAAGTCATAGACCTCGATGATCCGCGGATCCCGGACGGTATGCCCGACGGTGTACTCCCAGCGCAGCAGCCCGATCTGCTCGCGGTCCTGCTGAAAGCGATCCAGCAGGGTTTTGATGCCCACGATGCACCCCTTGACATCGTCGTAAGCCTGCCAGATATGGCAATTCTGGCCCGTGTGGACGATGTTCAACAGCCGGTAGGGACCGATATTACTGGGAGTCGCTTTCGCCACGGGCAAGAATCTCGCTAATGCCTCATAATAATGAATAAATATCAATCGAGTTGGATATCATTCTAGTTTACCTTTATCCCACCCATTGGGCAACTGGTTTTTTTCCGATAAAAGAACATGGGGGGCAGTTCCTTTTCGCTTGACGGTCCAGCTGCTTGCCGAGAATTGCGGCTTTTTGTGCCTCATAAGGCTCGCACGGTTCCCGGCGGGATGGCCCATCACGCGACGAACCGCGCCCAAGTCGCTGCCCTTGCCGGACGATTGGCTGCTGCATTCATCCGCGTCGAGCCGGAAGGCAAACTGGATGTTCGGCGTTCACCATTTCGATTGGATAACTTTTGCATCTCTAAAAAATTATCGAATGCTTGTTATGCCGAAGCATAGTGCGGCGTAGCCGCAACCAAGGCGTACCTTTTAACCTGAGTTTTGCATAAGAAGTCCCGAAGGGACGACAGTCATTAGCCAGGGGCGTCAGCCCCTGGGAGATGGTTTCCACCACCAGCAAAGCCCCGAAGGGGTGGCAGTAAGTCAAAAACTTTCTACTGTCGCCCCGTTGGGGCTAATCGACCTCTGATAATCATTTTCCAGGGGTTGACACCCCTGGCTAATGACTATCGTCCCTTCGGGACTGAGCTACACTGCTTATCCAAAACTCAG
>JADLEL010000181.1 GCA_020846145.1 Pirellulales bacterium
AGCGCACCTATGTCGTGTCTGTTGCGGATTCATGCGTCGGGGGGGCCCAGCGCAGCGCCGCCCCACCAAAATCGGGCGACTACACCTGGTGGGTCGGCGCTGCGCTTGACCCACCCTACCTCCCGCAACAGTAACTATTGATGAAATCGCGCTTCGATGCGGCAAGGCCCCAAGGCGGCCGGCAGGAGTATCCAGCCGCCTTTTTTATCGATCTCCGCCCAGGGCTTGCCGTTCACCGCTGCCGAGGAGAGAAGCAAGCCGTCGGGATGGACGAGCCGAAGTTTAAGCAGCCGGCAAGGATTCCTCGCGGGCGGCAACAATTTGGCTTCGATGCGTCCGTTTTTCGCGTGGGAGGCTACCTCCAGCGAAAGCGGGCCGAATGGGGTGGGCATCTCGATCAGGCGGATTCTTTCCCCGTCGGCAAACCAGCGCCGCGGCGCGCCGGAAAGCAGCAGCAAATTGCCCGAATGGCCCCCGTCCCCGCTCGGCTCTTCGGTAACCAGAAGATGCCGCAGCAAATGCAGCGCGACGGCGCCGGCGCACGGCAAGGGATCGCTGATTTCCAACGGATCGCCGCCGGCCAGGCCGAAGGTCGAACGCAAGTGAAGGTCGCTGGCGTAAAGCACGTTCGATTCCCGCGAAACGAATGTCTCGCGCTCCATGTTGAACGCCAGATAAGCGTAGAAGGCCAGCAGGAATTCCTTTCGGGAGTCTTCGTGGAGCAGCGTCAAAAAGTAACCTTTCCCGTAGAGCGCGTCCAAGCCGCCCTGTCCAGCGGGGCGATAGCGGGGCAGGAAACAGAACGTCCGGTTGTCCGCCTCCAGGAATGACGTTATCCAGCGGGCATGATCGCCGCCGGGGGGCAACGCCTGCAAATCCAAGAGGCAGCCCGCGAAGAGTTGATAGAAATCCTTGCGCTCGTCGGGCTTGTCGGCGTACAGCCGCAGCGGTAAAAACGGCGGATCGCGGTCTCTTCGGTAACTCGCCTCGATCGCTCCGTCGATGGCCAGGCGGTACGCGCGCGCCTCCGCGGCGTACCTCTGTGCATTCTCCTTATCGCCCAACTCGTCCAACAGCCATGCCGTATCCGCGAGGCCCTTCCAGCAGCAGAGGTTGGCGTACAGCGGATAACACTCCACCTCGTGAATGTCGCCGCCGTAAGCCCATTTCGGCAGCAATCCCCAGTGCGTCGGACGCTTGCCATCCTCCAATTGCATGGTCTTGCGCCGCTGGGCGATGGTCCACTCGGCGCACTTCTTCAACAGCGCGAGGTGCTTGCCGATCCAAGCGGCGTCGCGGCTCAAGCGATACGCTTCGACCGCGTAATGCGGCTGCAATCCGTTGCGATATTGCTGGTGGCGGTCCCGCGGCGAGCGATAACGCTCCACCTTCCGCAAAAAATCGTTTTGAAGATATGTGCCCTCCAAGTAGCGCTCCGCGTCGCGGTGAAAACCGAACAGCGCCAAAGCGAGCATGGGATAGCTCTCTTCGATGCCGAACAGATCGCCTTCGTAAACCGAGGGCGCCGAGCCGTAGGGCATGACGTCGCCGTCGCCGTTGATGAAGACCTGCGCGAGCACCGCCTTCATCATGCGGTCGATGCGCGGTTCGGGCACTTCGACGACCGCGGGGCATTTCAGCCGCTCGTCCCAATAATCGCGGAATTTCCCCAGCGCGTCCGCGAATGTGATCGTTCGCAGCGCATCGATTCGCTTCGCCGCCTCCGCCTCTTGGGGATAAAGGTAATCGACGTGCGCTTCGTCGCCCGGGGCAAGCGCCACATCGGTGCAAATCGCGCTGGGTGATTCCGCGGCGCGGCTGGGCGAGATCGACAAAAGGACGGCGCTCGATCCCCGCACGATTGCGCCATTAACGTGCTGCAAGACGCCCGGCGAATCGCTCGTCGCGTCGGCTCGAACCCAGGTTTTAAGCGTACGATCCGCAAGGTTGCGGAGCGAGATGCGCACGAACACCGCCGGTCCGCCGCCCTTCTCGTCCGTCGGGAAGGCAAACGCCGTTTGACGGACCGCCAAGTCTCCCATCCGCCCTTCGACGACGACCCCCGGCCGCCACCCGTCGATGAGCGTCCTCCGCATCGTATCGGAAAACTCGCTCAAACGAAACTGCTCGGGACCGATGCGGAATTCGACGCTCTCGCGGCCGATGAGCGTGCCGTCCCAGGCGATGCCGGTTTCCTGAACGGTATCCTTCAATCCCAGCGACAAGCGCGCGGTCCGCATCGAAAGCGCGGCCGAAGCGAGCGACTCGAACGACGGTTCTTCGGGCATTCCCAGGATATGCTGCTTGAGGCCGATCTTCTCGATCAATCGTCCGGGCCAAACGTCCTTGCTCGCGGGAAGATACCGATCGATTTCGATTTCGGCGGCCGCAACCGCCGATCCGTCCGGCAACATGCGGATGCGCGCGGCCCGTGCGGCCGTCGGCTCGAACGACCACTCGATTTGCCGCCGCTCCGAGACGGTACGGCATTTCAGGCCGCACGTTAGCGGAATCCAGCGGTTGCCGTCGTGAATTTCAAAGGCCAGTTTGGAAGCATCGGGAAGTTCGCCCGCGACCGTTAAAACCGCGCCGTCGAACGCATGTTCGACGGGCCATCGAACGCCCGCCGCGCCGCCGGGCGAAATCTCGAACGCCGTTTCCGCCGCATTGCCGTCAGCGAGACCTGCGACGGCCGACTCCGATCCCGCGGGAATCCATCCCACGGGCGTCGCGGCGCCGGCGCACTCTTCGTTCAAGCGGGCGATATTCCGCGTCAACGACCGCGGCGCGAGCCGGACGAAGGCGCAATCGGGCAACCACCGCGCGCCCTGCAGCGCCGCGCCGCCGCTGTCCCGCTCGATCGCTTTCACCTCCTGGGCGGCCAAGAAGCCGCGCGAACACGCTCCCGAGGCGGATTGAACGATCCGCAGCGACTGAAGCGGCGTTTCCGGCAGGGGGATCACGCTTTGCCGGTCGGTCGCTGCCAGCCAGCCCCCTTCCGGCCCGATCGATATCCAATGACCTGCTTCGAGCCGCTCGATGCGGAACGCCCGCGGATGCCATGCGCGCTGGCTCCACCAAATTTCCAGCGCTTCGAGGATCACCGGCTGCTCCCAGTCCAGGCGAATCCAATGGGTCGCCGGTTCGCTGCCCGAAACCCAAGTGTTCCCGCCGTTTCCGAGACGATTCGGATCGCCGAACGCGAGCGGCTTCTCTTCTCCCTTGGCGAGCCATTTTTCGTCGCTTAATACCGCGGCACGGTAGCCGGGACTCGACGAGTCCACGCTGATTTTATACGGAGCCGCTTCTGCCGCCGCGGCGAGCAGGCACAATAACGAAAGGCAGACCGAGATACGCGTCATCGCCATACTCCCTAATAACCTGAGTTTTGCATAAGAAGTCCCGATTTTTTTGTGGGAATGGCTACTACAGGAGGTTTTGGACCCCCTAATAACCTGAGTTTTGCATAAGAAGTCCCGAAGGGACGACAGTCATTAGCCAGGGGCGTCAGCCCCTGGGAGATGGTTTCCACCACCAGCAAAGCCCCGAAGGGGCGGCAGTATGTTAAAAACTTTCTACTGTCGCCCCGTTGGGGCTAATCGACCTCTGATAATCATTTTCCAGGGGTTGACACCCCTGGCTAATGACTATCGTCCCTTCGGGACTGAGCTACACTGCTTATCCAAAACTCAG
>JADLEL010000182.1 GCA_020846145.1 Pirellulales bacterium
GGGTTTATCCCGGCGCTTCGACCGACTGCCATTTCCATCCGAAGCGCCGGGATAAACCCGGCGGCTCGCTGATCGCTTCATTTGGCTAAAATGTTACGACATTTTTTATATTTTAGCCGATCGAGTTGGAAGGCGAGCCGAGGGATTTATCCCCTCGGCTTGAATGGGTAATCGGTCGGCATCTCATCCGAGGGGATAAACACATCGGCTCGCCTTCTCATTTGACATATTCGAAATCTATCGCTAGCGGCTGAAAGGCTTTGACTCGGCGGCTTCCGCAGCGGGATTCTTCAGCGGCATGGCGTATTCGTTCAAAACTCGCCCGCTGGGCGTCGTGAAAGCCTCGGTCAGGGTAAAGTTCATCCGTCGATAAAAAGCGTTCACGGCATCGTTATTATTCGCGTCGGTCGTGAGATAGACCTTGGCGGCTTTCATTTCCGCCGCCCGCGCGAGAAACGCCTCGACCAAGGCTTTGCCCACGCCGCGATTGGCGGCGTCGGGGCGGACGGCGATGGAACTCAATTCGCAGAAATTATTTTTCTGGGTTTCGGGACGGCCCATGAACTGCGATCCTCTTCGCGCCACCTCGTACAAACGGATCGCCACCGAGGGGCGAGTGGGAATCGCCGTCAGCGCGGCGAAGGCCAATCGCCATTTGTTTTTCTTCAACAGGGCGTAAAAATCCTGGGGATTGACGAAGCCGGCGGCGAAGCCCTCGATATCACCGCCGCAATCGGCCACGAGCAGGATGCTTTGCTCGAAGCGGAGGATCAAGTCGTAGTATTTCCGCAAAAACCGCGGCCCGAAGGCCGAAAGATTGAATCCGCGATGGAACGCGGCCAAGTGGATGTTCACGATGGCGGTGATGTCGTTTTGTTCCGCGGGCCGGACCCGCGAAGCTAATGCGTTTTCATTCATTTTTTAACGCGAAGCCGATTTAACGCCTTGGTTGTCTCGTTGCTCGATCAATCGCCGAAACAATTCTTCATACTTTCGGCTGCATTCGGTTCGCGAAAGATTTTCTTCGGCGTATCGCCGCCCGTTGATGCCCAATTGCCGCGTTTTCGCGGGATCGTTCTTCAAGGTAAAAACTGCATCGGCCAAAGCACGGGCATCGGCGGGAGGCACGACCAATCCGCAATCCGCCTTGCCGATAAGCTTGGGCACGTCGCCGGAGAGCGGGATGCTGGCGACGATCGGCCGGCCCGCGGACATGATCGTGGAAATCTTCGAGGGGACCGTGGGGGTGCCGACCTCCGGCCGCAAGGTAACCAACGCGGCGTCGCCGGCGGCCAAGACATCGGGGTAAACCGCCTTGGATTGGATGGGCAAGAAGCGGATGTTGGGCAAATTCCTCGCCCGCTCCCAAATGCGCTCCTTTTCCACGCCGTCGCCGACCAGGAGAAAACGGATATCGGATCGATCGGCCAAAAGTTGAGCGGCATCCACGACGACGTCCAAACCCTGCGACCAGCCCATCGTGCCGGCGAAGAGGACGATGAATTCATCCCCCAAGCCGTGCGCTTTGCGGAACTCGTTCATCCGCGCGCCGGGTTGGATGAGATCGGTATCCACCCAGTTGGGAATGGTTTGCACGCGATCGGAATCGCCCCCCTTGGCAAGCACGAAATCGCGGTTTCCATCGGACATGACGGTAATCGCGTCCGACTTGCGGTAAATCTTTCGCTCGATGCGCTCGAAGCAGCGGATTAGCGCGCGGTTGCGTAACATGCCCAGATCGACGGCGTTTTGCGGAAACAAATCCTGCACGTTCACGACGCAAGGCGCGCCGAATCGCCGGGCTACGAGCCGGGCGGCTTGCCCCATGCCCAAGGGCGGCGTGATCGTGAAGACGACATCGGGTCTATCGAGGCACATCGCGCGGGACGCATACAGCCAGGGGATGACCTGCTGGGTCGCTCCCCGCAGGTATCGCTGTTTGGTGCAAGTGTTGGGCACGTTGACCCGATAAACCTTGACGCCGCCCATCTCCTCCTCGAAAAACAGATGCCGTCGATACTTCGGCGGCATGACTTCGACATGGTATCGCGGAAAACCGGTTACCACCGTTACGTCGTGCCCCCGGCCGGCCAGGGATTCGCAGAGTTCGAACGGCAAGTGCGGCCCCGAACCGATTTCGGGCGGAAAATAATAGGCCATGCAGAGGATTTTCATCGATGCGCCCGTCATCGTGCGAAACTTAGTTCGGTGCCATGCCCACGCTTGTCGTGGGCATGTTGGGGCATCCTCGCGATTTCGACATGCCCACGACAAGCGTGGGCATGGCACCCATCACATCGAATTGCAGATATCATCATGCAAAATTGTCGTATCCCAGCAGGATTTTCAGCACCGTGGAGGAGACTTCCGGCTTCATGTATTCCGGCGGGGGATTCCACCCGCGATCGAGGCTCAGCACCGCCCGCGCCGCGCGGCGGATCATCGCCGGATCGGCCCCGGCCAGCATGTTGCTGCCGCATTCGACGGTTTCGGGCCGTTCGGTAACGTCGCGGATGGTAACGTTGGGCACGCGGAAGAGGCAGCACTCCTCCTGCACCGTGCCGCTGTCGCTTAATACGCAAAACGCCTGTTTTTCCAGGGCGATGAAGTCGAAGAAGCCCAACGGTTCCATAAAGCGGACTTGCGCGTTCTCGACATCCAGGCCGAAGGCCAGCATTTTATTCCGCGTCCGGGGGTGCAGGCTGCAGATAATCGGCAAGCCGTATTCGGCGTGCAGTTCTTCGAGCGCGGCGGCGAGCGCGCGGAGCCGCGGTTCGAGGTCCACGTTTTCGGCGCGGTGCATGGTGACGAGAAAGTATTTTCCCGGTTCGACTTGCAATCGCGCCAGAGCATCGGAGGCTTCGACGCGGCCGCGATAGTGCTCGATGACTTCCTTGATCGGATTGCCGGTGACGAAAATCCGGTTCGAGGCGATGCCTTCGCGGAGCAGGTTCGCCCGGCTGCGCTCGGTGTAGGGCATGAGCACGTCGCTGGAATGGTCGATGACGCGACGGTTGACCTCCTCGGGCACGCGGTCGTCGTAGCAGCGGTTGCCGGCCTCCATGTGATAGACCGGGATGCCCATCCGCTTGGCGATGAACGCGGAAAGCCCGCTGTTGGTGTCGCCGAGAATCAGCAGCCGGTCGGGCCGATTCTTCAGGAACACTTCTTCGGTGCGGGCGAGGATTTGCCCCACCTGATCGCCGAAGCGGCCGCTCTGCGCGCCGAGATAATGATCGGGCGCGCGGACGCCCAGGTCGCGGAAGAAAATGTCGTTCAGGTTGGGATCGTAATTCTGGCCGGTGTGGATCAGCGTGTGATCGCACAGCGCGTCCAGTTTTTCGATGACCCGGCAGAGGCGGATGATTTCCGGCCGCGTGCCGAGTACGGTGGCGATCTTCATTTAAGGGGATGGGGGATGGAGGATAGGGGATAGGGGATGGAGGATAGGGGATAGGGGATAGGGGATGGAGGATAGGGGATAGGGGATAGGGGATAGAAGGATGAAGGAAAAATAGCCGCTTGCGGCTTCGCACTCTCCACTCTCCACTCTCCACTCTCCACTCTCCACTCTCCACTCTTCACTCTCCACTTTTACCGCAGCAGTTCACCTTCCGTTACGTCCACGTCTTCCAACCGCAGCTTGCGATCCTTGAGCATTTGGCACACTTGCTCGTAGGTCATCAGGTCGGTGGCGGAGCTGAATTCGCCCTGCAGGTTTGCGGGCTTATCCTCGCCGCTACGTAGTTCCGGCAAAATCGATTGGATGGCGTAGTATTTCTCGCGATCGACCGTCCGGTACAGTTCTTCCTCGGAGATCATGATCTCGTCGATCTTTTCTCCGGGGCGGATGCCGGTGATTTTGATCTCGATCTTTCGGTCGCCGATGAGCGCCCGGGCCAAATCGAGCATGTTGGCGGCGGGGACGCGGGGGATGTACGTTTCGCCGCGCTTCGCGCCCTTGAGGGCCGCGAAGACCGTATCCACGGCCTGATCGAGGGCGAGCAGGAAACGGGTCATATTATCGGTGGTTACGGTAACCGGCCCGCCGTTGCGAATCTGGTCGTGAAAGAGCGGAATCACCGAACCGCGCGAGGCGAGCACGTTGCCGTAGCGCACGCAGACGAATCGTGTTTTCGGACAGGACAAATTCGCGGTGATGAAGACCCGCTCCTGGATGGCCTTGGTCATGCCCATCACGTTGACGGGCTTGCAGGCCTTGTCGGTGGAGATGCCCACCACGGTATCGACGGGCAATTTGTTTTCGCGGATGGCGCGGACGATGTTCTCCGGCCCGGCGATGTTGGTTTGCACCGCCTCGAAGGGGAAGTACTCGCAGGCGGGCACCTGCTTGAGCGCGGCGGCGTTGAAGACCACGTCGGCTTCGCGCAAGACGCCGGCCACCGAATGATAATCGCGGACGTCGCCGATCACGAATTCGAGTAATTCCTGGAAATTGTGGTAGATGATTTCATCGGTGGCCGCCTTGCGGTGCTTGTAATCGAGCCGCATTTCGTGCTGTTTCGCCTCGTCGCGCGAAAAGACGACGATCGACGCGGGCAAACCCATCTCGCCGGAAAGCAGCCGCCGCACCAACACTTTTCCCAGCGAGCCGGTCCCGCCGGTGACCACGATTCGTTTGCCTTTAAGATTCACGATTTTCTCCCGGAGTCATAGGGTAAGGGGTCGTTGTGCATTTCCGCGATCATTTCCGGCCAGGTCGGGGGTTGGAAATTCACGGCCGCGCGGAAGCGCGCGGAATTCAAGCTGCGATCGCAACAAAAAGCGTCGTCCGGCGCAATTTCGATGCCGGCGCGATAGATTTCGTTCACCCATTTTAGCAGGTCGTATTTATTGATCGGTTCGGAAGAGACTTGCCAAAGGCCGCTTAATTCGGGATGACCGAGGATGATTTCGGCGATGATTTTCGCCAGGGCCTGGGTGGTGAAGCCGGAGTATATCGCCCTGCGGAATCCGCGGACTTTTCCGCCGCGATTGGAGAGAAACCAGTCGATCAGTCCGCTTTGGGAATGCAGTTCGCGGCCGATGATCGAAGTGCGGATCGTAAGGCAGCCGGGATAATCCACTTCCCCCAGGTATTTTGTGCGGCCATAGAGGTCCTCGGCGTCGGAGACGTCGTCCTCGGTATAATTCCCTTTGCGGCCGGAAAAAACGCAATCGGTGCTGATGTGGATCATCCGCGCCCCCGCCGCCCGGCAGAGAATTGCCAAGCGGTGCGGAAAGAGCGCATTGATCGAGAGGCTGACGATGGGGTCTTTCGCCGCCTGGAGTTGCTTGATGATGCCGATGCAATTGACGACCACCTCGGGTTTCACCTCGGCGATGGCCCGCGCGACGGAGTCGAAATCGACGGCATCGACGCCGGCGATCGTGCGGTCCTTATCCCAAATCGCGAATCCCTCCGGCCCGCGCGGCTGCGAGCGCACGGTGCACCAGGTCTCGAATTCGCGGCGGTAGAGCTGGCACAGCTTGTGCCCCAACATGCCCGCGCCGCCGAGGATCAAAATGCGTTTGGTCATTATAAAGGGGTTAGGGATTAGGGATTGGAAGGATGAAGGATGAAGGAAAAACAAACGCCGCTTGCGATTTCGCACTCTCCACTCTCCACTCTCCACTCTCCACTCGCCACTCGCCACTCGCCACTCGCCACTCTCCCCTATACCAACGCGGTTTTCGCCCAATCCATGTATTCTTTCAAGCCGATTTCGAGGGTGACGCCTGGATCGAATCCGAATGCCTTATTGGCCGCGGAGACATCGGCCAGACTGTGCCGCACGTCGCCGGGACGCGGGGGGCCGTATTCGACTATGGGTTCGATGCCGCTTGCTTCGGCCATGAGTTCCACGAGCCGATTGACGGTAACCCGCGTGGCGCTGGCGATGTTGAACGCCCCCGAAACGCCGCGGTTCATGCCCGCCCGGTAGTTCGCCATCGCCACGTCGCGGACGTTGACGAAATCGCGGGTTTGTTCGCCGTCGCCGAAAATCGTTACGGGCTTGCCGTGCAACATGCGGTGGGCGAAGATCGGAATCACGTTGCCGTAGGCGTCGTACCGCTGGTTGACGCCATAGACGTTGAAATACCGCAGGCAAATGCACTGCAGCGGATACAGTTTGGCGTAAGCCAGGCAATGTTTTTCCGCGCCCAGCTTGCCGGCCCCGTAGGGCGTATCCGGCTCGACGGGATGGTCCTCGCGGATGGGAATCGTCTTCAACTCGCCGAAGATGCCCGCCGACGAGGAAAAAACCACCTTCCGCACGCCGCCGCGACGGGCGGCTTCGAGCACGCGGAGCGTGCCGATGACGTTGATCTCGGAATCGTCGATGGGGTGCTCGATGGAACGCGTGTTCCCCACCGAGGCGGCCAAATGGAAGATCACTTCCACGCCTTGCGCCAGCCGATTGACGAGTGCCGCGTCGCGGACGTCGCCTTCGACCAGTTGCACTTCGGGAAAGAGGGCGAGATTCGAGCGGTAACCCGACGACAGGTTGTCCAGCACGGCAACCTCGTGCCCTTCGCCGCGCAGCAGCTTGACGATATTCGAACCGATGAACCCGGAGCCGCCGGTAACGAGCGCTTTCACGGAAAAAAACCTTTTTTCAGGGAGTTGAGAGGGAGCAAGTTTCGCGCATGTTCTTGGCAACCAATTCGATCAGGCGGGGATGCAGGTAAAAATACTGCTTTCCGTCCTCTTCTCTTTGCGGTTGCGGAGTCAGTTCGCCGCGCAACAGGCTCAAGCAGGCCGAAACCAAACAACAGGTAATGATCGGCTCGAATTTGAGCAGCATATTATGCGGGCTCGAGCAATCGGAATAATCGATGCGGTAGCGGACGAGGCAGGGGCCGGTATCGACGCCGCGCTCCATGAAGTGGACCGTGCAACCGACCCAATCGGGACATTTTTTCAAGATCGCCCATTCCATCACGTCCATGCCGCGAAACAGAGGCAGCACGCCCGGATGAACGCTAAGCACTCCGCGACCCGCATGGGCGAGCACCTCCTCGCGCACCAGCCCGCCGCCGGTGAAAACGACCATCTCGACGGGATTTTCGCGGAGATGCTTGACGACGTTCGCGTCGTTCAAGTCCCAGCAACGGTGGACCGGAAATCCCCGCGCCTTCGCCAGCGCATCGACGCTCTGGTGATGAATGGCGTGGCGTTCCAAAAGCTCCGGCATCGTTTCGAAAGGCAGCGCGGCGGATTTCGACCGGCGAAAGAGCAATTTGCGCCAAATCTTCCTGAACAGATGCGCGCCGTCGCGTTGGTACTCGAACAGTGCGCGCTTCGGATTGAAAAGCCTGCGGACGAACACGCTTTCGACCTGCACGCCGGCGCGGCAAAGCAGTTCGATGGTCGCCAGCGTGAATAAGCTGTAGGGATTGGGCGAAAAAATGCAAACCCGCGGCGCGGGCCCGCCCGCAAACGACGCCGGACTCAGTTCCAATTCTTTCGGCGGCGAAACGGCATCGGCCGGAGCGGGCGGCTGCGGCGCCGGCTTCCACTCGGCCAAGTCGAAGAGCGCGGCTTCCGCCAACGCGATTCCGCGGAAATGCCAGGCCGCAATCGCCATACGGTCGTCGGTCGCTCGAGCGAATCGGAACCAGTTCTTTCGCGAAGGCAGAGGCAGGCGATCGAATTTCAAGGCGGCATTGAGGAACCGCTCGTCGTTCGAGCGGGAGTAGTATTCCAAAAAGAAGCAGCAAAGCTCCAGCAGGCCGATTTCGGCGGCGCGTTGGGTCGGCCATTTATTGCGGGCCAGTCGCCACGCTTCGCGGCGGCGGATTTCAAACCAGCGGAAGAGCTTCTCCGCCCAAGCCGAGACGAGTTCCTCGCGGAAGCCGCCGCGCAGCCATGCGCGCAATTGCGAAAGCCCCCGGAGCGGAAGATTTTTGAATAGCGGGGCGACGCCCTCGAAGGAAACTTCGGCGGGCGCGGGCCGATCCGCCACGGGAAACGGTTCGAGGCCGATGCGGGCCATCGCCGGCCTCAAATCCGCCAACGGAGCGCCCGGTAACTTGGCGCATTCCGCGAATCGCGCCGCCAGGGCGTCGCGCGTTTTTTCGAGCAGTTCGATGTCCGTCATGATTCACTCCCGTCGTCGTGCAAACGGCCGCGAAACGCCTTTCCGTCCATGCCGCGCAACGCTTCTCCAAAAAGGAAAAAACAACCGGAGGTTTGCGGCCCGTCCGCAAAGCCGATGACGCCGGCCTTGAACAACACCGCGGGCCAGGCGTCTTTCTCGTAGCGCGCGATTTCGATCCAATCGGCCGGATTGCGGGAGGCGAACAGGTGCGCGAAGCGGGTTTGCACGCCCGGTCCCGGTTCGTGGGCGGTCGCCGCGAGGCACCAACCGTCGGTCAAGTCCTTCACGTACCAGACGGGGCCGGGGAAGGGCCGCAGGCGCTCGATCCGCCGCGTCCGGCGATCCAGCCGAATCAGGTGGCTCGTTTCCAGGGGCGAGTCCATGATCCAAAAAACGGCGTCGTCCCGGAAGAGGAAGTGGCAGGAGCGAAATTGCTGTTCTCCCCGGCCGATGCTTTCGATTTCCGAGAACGACTCGTTCGCGCAGAGGATGCGGCATTCGCCCTCGGCATCGCCCGACGTTACCCACAGTTTCTCCTCGTAGGGATCCCACGCGCAACAATGCACGTGCTTGGCGCTTTTTGCGGGGAATTCGTACGCGACTTGCCAAGAGCGCCCCGCGTCGGCGCTGCGATAAACGGGCACGGCCGCGCGGTTCGGGTTCGCGCCGTATTCCCCGAAATAGACGTTCCCCGACGGCGCGATCGCCATGCTTTGGTGCAGGATGTTTCGGCATTGCCGCAGCCGCAGCGCCGGCGCGACGACCGGATCGGAATCGCACTCCACGCGGTAAACCATCCCTTGGCGAATGGCGATCAAGGCGCTGCCCCGAGGATCGACGGGCATCACGTTGCATTTATCCAGCCGCATGGCGCGGCGCGCCAGACGCATGCCCGAAAATAAAAACCGACATCCCTTCGCGGGAAGCGCGAAGGAATAGCGCTTCTCTTTTCCGGCGACCGCAACCGTTCGCGAATGACTGGTTACGAGCAGCTCCGGCTCGTTCGACGAGGCATCGCCGCCGCGGGCATAATGCACGATCTCGGTATGCGGAATTTCGGTTAATTGCAGCTTCATGCGAAAGAAACGCTCCTCGACGAACCGGAAAAGTCATTGGGGCGGACAATCGCGCGCATCGACGGAACTCCACAAATCGATCAAATGCTTGCATCCCGCGGGCACCGAGTACAGCCGTTGCGCGCGGCGGCGCGCCTTCTCGCCGAGTTCGCGGCGCAATTCCGGATTTTCCATCAACCGCTCGAGCGCGCCGAGGAGCGGCTCCATTTCGCGGGGCGCCACGCAAATTCCGCATTCTTCCGCGCCGCCGATGTCGAGCATTTCGGGAATGGCCCCCACGTTCGTGGCCAGAATCGCCTTGCCCAGGGCCATCGCCTCCAGGACCGCGTTGGGAAATCCTTCGGTATAACTCGGCAACACGGCCACGTCGGCCAGCGCCGCGATGCGAACGGCCTCGCCGTGCGGTTGGGGGCCGTGGAAATGCAGCCAATCCACCGTGCCCGCCGCCGCGGCCGAATCCAGCAATTTCGCGCGGAATTTTTCTTCGACGGGACCTACCAGATGCAGTTGCACGCCGCGGCCGGCGAGTTTCGCGCAAGCCTCGACCAACTCGCCGATGCCCTTGGTGGGCAGCACGTGGCCGGTAAATACCACGCGAAAATCCTCCGCTTGCTCCGCGAGGGGGTCTAACTTCGAACGGATTCCGTCGATTTCATCCAAGTCAACCATATTCGGCAACGAAACGACCCGTTTTCCCGGCAGACACTTGCGCACGCACGCTTCGGAATGGCGGTCGAGGGTGATCACCACGTCGGCCAAGCGCATGGCGCGCAGCATCCAACGCCATTCCATGCCGTTTTTCGCGCACGCTTTCGGAATCGCGCCCATCCGATAATGAATGACCGAGGGAATGCCGTAATGCCGCGCGATTTTCAGCGTAACGATGTTTCTCGGCGTTGCGAGACCCCCGCTGGTGCAGATATGAACGACCTGCGGGCGGATTCGATAAATCGATTTATTGATCGTCAACCAGGTTTTCATGGCCTGGAACGTGCCGCCGATCAATCGAACGGGCAAGGAAAGGTTCGTCACCTTGCGGTAACGGGCGGTGTTATCGACGAAGTGCAAACGCCACGACGGAGATTCGGCAAAGGCCTCGCGAAGGATGCGCGACCAATTGACGATCCCCCCATGATCGGGCGGCGGCAGCGGAGCGACGATCACGACGGTCGTGGGGCGGTCTTTCCTAAAGTACTTCGCTTTGTGCGCCGCTGCCGCATCCTCCCACAAGTTGACCAGTTGCCGGCAGGCCACGGGCGCGTCGTAGAGCCGCTTGGCCCGCGCGCGGCCGCGCATCCCCATTTCATGCATCCGCTCGGGATCATCGAGTGCCGTTGCGAGCGCTTCCGCCAGACTCTCGACGTCGCGCGGCGGCACGCACAGGCCGCATTCCTCGGGGCCGTCGAGATCGAGCATTTCCGGAATCGCGCCCACCGCGGTCGCGACGACGCAGCGTTCCATCGCCATCGCTTCCAGGATCACGTTGGGGGCTCCCTCCGTATGGCTCGGCAGCGCGAGGATATCGGCCGCGGCGAGATGCTCCATGGCCCGGTCGTGGCCGACCATGCCCGTGAACCGCAGCCATTCTCCGGAACCGCGTTGGGAGGCCAGGGCGGTCAATTCTTCCCGAAAAGCCTTGCCGACCGCCCCGACCAGTTCGAGTTCGATATGCCGCCCCTGCAATTTCAGGCAGGCTTGCACGAGTTCGAGAATGCCCTTCGACGGAAGCACCATGCCCAGATAAACGATCCGCCGCACATTCTCTTCGGGACGAAGGTCTTCCCCCAGCGGGCGAATCGCATCGAGCTCGTCGATTTCGACGCTGTTGGGCAGCGTAACCACGCGGGTATTCGACAATTCCGGCCGGATGGTGATCGCGGAGAGGCGGTCCAGCGTCACCACCGCGTCGGCCAGCGACATCGCGCGGCGGGTAAGATTCCAAAGCAATCCCTGCCGGATGAATATCCAAGGCAGCCGGCCCATGTGATAATGGATCACGCCGGGCACGCCAAAGAGCCGCGCGATCCGCAGCATCAAGGTGTCCCGCGGCGTCGCCATCCCGCCGCTCGTGCAGAGATGGAAAACGTGCGGTCGGAACGATTTCATCGCCTTCATCAGCCGGTAGCTGTCCACCAGGGATTGCAATGTTCCGCTAACGAGCCTTTGCGCCCGGTTCAAACTCATTGCGCTGCGGAAACGCAATTTGGTGTCGATGATCCGCAATTCCAAATCGGGAATCTCGCCCAGATAATTCATGACGATGCGGGTCCAATTCAGGATGCCTCCGCCAAGGGGCGGCGGCACGGGAGTCGCCATGAGCACGCGCAGTTTTCCGGATTCCGGCATGGTTCTCATCCGCGGTTCAAGCGTCTTGCCCGCAAGCTCGCCCCGTTGCCCGGCTTCGCATGAGTGTTTCGCGCGACAGCCGGTTTTCGGGCGGATACAACCGTCGTTCGTGTTCCAGGATCGTTTCCACGTCCCAGCGAAACTTGAGGACTTTCGCCGGATTTCCCACGACGACGGCGTAGGGGGGCACGCTCTTCGTAACGATCGAGCCGGCTCCCACGATCGCCCCGCGGCCGATGCGCACGCCGCGCAAGACGATCGCCCGCGAGCCGATCCAAATATCGTCTTCGATCACCACTCCCAAATCGTCTTCGGGGCGCTTGACGTGGACGTCGGTCATGAATTGTCCCACAACCTCGGTGTTGTGGCGGCCGCCGACGATCATCACCTCCGGCCCAAACATCACCTTGCTGCCGATGGTGATCGTCGATTTCGCCGCCAGCAGCGTCGGCCGCCAACCCAGCGAAACGTCGTCGCCCACCGAAATGTTTTCGTAGGAATAAAAGCCGTCGGGATCGAACAGGAAATTCCGGCCGTGCGCGGCGAACAGCGGCCGATGCAAATACATCCGCAACCGCCGGAAAACTTTCCCGGCGAAAACGTGCGCAGAACCGAAAAGCCGCAGCGCACCGGCCATTATTTCCCCCCCCTCGCGTTTCGCGCGCACGTCCGTTCGATGAAATCCGCGAGCGGAACGATATAACGCCGGTAATCGAAGCATTCCTCGGCCCTTTGCCGCGCCGCGAACCGCATTTCGCGCCATTTCGATTTGGGCATTCGAAAAATCCGCCTCACGCCCGCGGCAAACGCTTCGGGCGAATGATCTTCCAGAAGAATCCCCTCCTGGCCGTCGCGCACGTATTCGGGGATGTCGCTCGTCGCGTTGGCGACGATCGGCACGCCGGCGGAAAGGCTTTCCACCAATTTCGTGGGAAATCCCGCATGTGCGTAGCGTTTGTCTTCCCGCAGCAGGATGGTGAAGTCGGCCGCGGAGATCAATTCGATCGCGCGGGCTTGGGGAACGCGGCCGTGATAAACCACCGCATCGCCCAAATCTTCGATGAACCCCGGATCGCGCCGCAACCAGTTGCCGAGGCTTTCGCGCGTCGCGCCCACCAGATGCACCTTGATCGGAAATCCCTCCGCGCGGAGCGCAATCGCGGCGCGCAGCGCGTTCGTCAAAAAATCCTTCTTGCCGGGCGTGCCCGCGTACGCCAAATGCAGTTCGGAATCCTCGCGCGGCGGCGGGATCGGCCTCCAGCACGGGGCTTGTAAATCGACCAGCGGCGGGACGCGCAGCGTGCGGCAGCCGCGCGCGCGATAATACTGCTCCAAAAAGGAACTGATGACGATCAGGTTGGCGACTTTCGGCTGCAGCCGGCGCATGCGGAGTTCGGAATCCCAGCGGAGCGGGCCGATGCTCCCGCCCGGCAAATGCGCGGGATCGAACCATTCCGTGCAATCGGCGAGGAGCGCGAGACCGCGCCGGCGGCAGTAGTTCATCAATCGCCAAAGCAAGATCGCCGTGCCGTTATAAACGACGATCGCCCGCGTTTGCTCGGAGGTTAGCCTGCGCACTCGATTCATCGTTTCCGAAGCCGTGAAATGGAGGAAAAAAGCGCGGCGCAGGCGCGCGGTTTTGCAATCGGCGTAACTCTTCGCGGGACAATAGCACAAGCCGTCGCGGCAATGCAGGCCGTCGGCTCGTAAATCCTCCGGGGGCGCGGAGTATTCCGATCCCGCGAAGGCGACCGAGTAGCCCGCATCGCGCAGGGCCAGGCCGATTCCCCGCACGCGCGATCCGCCGGCGTCTCCATCGGGGAAAAAAAAGTTGCCAACATACAGTATATTCGCCTGAATCGCCATGCCGCGATCGAACTGCGGAGTCCCTCAAATCGGTTGCCCCAGGTGATTATTTCGAGCGCGGCGGGTCGCGATGCTTCGACAAAAGGTTTTCGAAGATCGTCACCAAGGCTTCCCGATGCGACTCGCAGCGAACGATATTGCACGTCGCGGCCAATTTCCGTTTGGAAGAGAGCCGCTTGACGAATCCGGAATACTTGTTCAATCCGTACCAGAAGCGGTTGTGTCCGAACAAGGCGCTGAGGTACGCCGCTTCCCGGTCGCGGCAAAAATCGTTCCACCGTTGGGCGACGAATTTCGGATCCTCGATTTCCGCCGATCGTTTCTCGAGTTGAGTCAAAAACTGCCGCTCCTCGTCGGGCGGCATCCGCCGCAAACCCGCCTGGCCGCGCGACTGCACGTAGGGTCTCCAGCGCGGAACCAGCGTTCCGTCGGATCGAACTTCGACGTCGATTAAAAAACCTTGATGCCACGCGGAATGCCGCGACGGATAATCGAAAATCAGGTTGCCCTGGCCATAAAGGATCGTCCCCCCGCGATAATACTCGAAGCAGCCGGGGCAATGGGTGTGTTGCACCGCCACCAGATCGGCCCCCTCTTCGACGAGAAAGCGGCACGTATCGACCATCCGGGGACTCGGATAAGGATTATGCTCGTTGCCGCCGTGGAGCAGCACGATCAACTTGTCGAACGAGGCGCGCTCCCGTTTGACGAAGCGGACGAATTCCACGGCATCCAGGGGATTGACTCCCGCCGTCGCCTCGCCGGCGGCAATCCATTCCCTTTCGGCCGCGGCGACGACGCCGATCCGGATTCCCCCCACATCGCCGACGAAGTGTCGGCGGGCGGCGGCAAGATTCGGACCCGCGCCGATCGCCGCCAAACCGAATTTATCGCAAGTCCTGAGCGTGCATTCCAGCCCGGCCTCGCCGTGGTCCATGACGTGGTTGTTCGCCAGGCCGACCAGATCGATTCCGGCTTCGGCGAGCGACTTAAGGCAGTCGGGATGGCACGAGAGGTTCGGTCCGCTTTTCAACTGCGGACTGGGCCGCTCCACGGCGGGGCATTCCAAATTGATGATCGATAGTTCGGCCCCTTGGAAGAGCGGCAACAGATCGCCGAAAAGCTCCTCGATCCGCCCTTCGCGGAAATAGGATTCGTTCGCCGCGGTGGGGCATAAATCGCTGCCAATGATGATGCGAGCGCCGGTCATGTTTTCGTATTAGAGGCCTCGGTCTCCTCGCGGCCGCTGCGAAGCCGCTTCGATAAAGTCGGCGAGCGGCCGGCTATAGCGGCGATAGTCGAAGGAGGCCTCGGCGCGCCGCCGCGCCGCCGCGCGCATTTCCAGCCAACGCGTTCGCTCCATCGCCTCGAGCCGCAGAATCCCCTCCACGAAATCCGCGGCGGCGTTCCCCGCCAGCAGGATCCCTTCCCGGCCGTCTTCGACGAATTCGGAAATATCGCTGGTTCGATTGGTGATGACGGGCACGCCCGCCGCCAGGCTTTCCACGACCTTCGTGGGGAATCCCGCCTGCGCGTATTTCGCGTTGGGACGCACGAGTATCGTAAAGTCCGACTCGGCCAAGAGTCGGGGAACCTCGTCCTGCGGTATGCGGCCGCGATAAACCAGGTGCTTTTCCACGTCGATCAAAATGCCGGCGTCTTTTCCCAAATGCGATTTCAAGCTCGGCGATGTCAGCCCGATAAGGTTCAGCGTAACGTCGATCCCCTTGTGCGCGAGTTCTCGGATGCCGAACAGCACGGGGGCCAGCAGATCCTTTCGACCGGGCGATCCCGCGTAAACCAGGCGAATCGAATTCTCCCGCGGCGGCGCGAAGGAGTCGCCGCTCCAGGCCGGGTCTTCCATGTCCACGAGGGGCGGAACGCGCACGACCCGGCAGCCGCGCCGCGAATAGTAGTTCTCGAAGAATCGGCTGATGGCGATCAGGTTTCCCGTCCGCTTGTTGAGAATCCGCATGGTCAATTCCACGTTCATCGACTGGAGCAATCCATCGGCGCCGCCCATCTGCCGCCAACCGAACCAATCGATGCAATCGGAAATATACGCTACTCCTCGTCGTTCGAGAAAAGACTTCAGCCGGGCGTAGTAACCGGAGTACCCGCCGGCGGAGATGAACGCGCGGAAGCCGTCCGTCCCGCGGGCGCGGAACCAATCGGCGGTTCGCCGCCCGGCTTGGAGGTAGCGGATCAGCTTCCCCGCGAAGGACAGCGAGCCGTCGCCGATTTCATCGGTTAAATAATAGGGGAATCCCCGATAATAATAATTCCCGTCGGGCCCAAGATGTTCCGGTCGGCCGTTCTTTTCGGCGCTCAGGAAAACGACCTCGTAACCGGCGTCGCGCAGCGCCTTGGCGTATCCGACCACGCGCGCCGTGGGCGCGCCGCCTTCCGCAAAGCGGAAGTACGTGCCGATCGCGATTTTTGCCGGCGATGCGATCATTCTCGGCCGCGCCTCATTTCGAGAGATACCGCGCGATCGCGCGGGCGAACTCGCGTTCGAGCGCCGAAGGCTCGTCGATCCGCCGCCACGCGCCGTGCTCCCGCACGAAATAAAAATCGGACGTTTCCAGCGTATAGGGCCCGAACGATAAAAACTGAAATTCGATCAAATAGAAAGCCGCTCCGTCGAAGGCGATGTCCATCGAGACCAGCGGCGTGTCGAAGCTCTCGAACGCCGCGCGCGCGAAATCCAACAAGCCCTCCGGCAGGGTCGCCGGCTTCTCGAAGCGGCCGCTGCCGCTGGCGCGGAAATCGCCCGCGCGATTCTTGCGGTGCAGCGCGTAATACTTGTCGTAATAGGCCAAAATCTTGTAATCGCCCGCCAGGCCGGGCACGAAATCCTGCACGATGAACTTGTTGCGGTATTTCGAGGGCCGGACGTAGCCCCGGCGAAGCCAACTCTTCGCGATTTCCTTGCAGCTTTCCTTGAAGTCGCGGACCTTGGCGACGGTCTTCACGATTTTCGCGAGTTCGCCGGCGTCGCGGGCGAGCTTAACCGACCGGCTGCCGGCGCCCGCGGCCGGTTTCACGACGGCGGGCGCGGCACTGCCCGCGCGGACGCATTCCTCGTACGTGCCGAACGATTTCGCGCGGAGGCTCTTCACGGCGGGATTATCGCTCAAATCGCGGAGGATTTCCATGAACGCCTTGTTGTGGTGCGCGCGAAACAGCGGATACCGCGGAATGAGCCGCGCGCCCTGCAGCGAAAGCCCGTACACCACGTCCTCGATGTAGCTCCGGTAGCGCAAGCCGTTGTCTTCCGACGACGTGTAGAGGACGATTCGATCCGCGTAGCGCTCGTTCCGCAGATCGACGTCGGCGAAGGTTTTTACGTTCGTTTCGCAGCCGAACTCGGCGAAATGCTTCCGCAGCGCGGCGACGTCCATCGTGCAGAGCGTGTCCTTGTTCCTGATCGAGGAATAGAAGCACCCGCGGTAGTCGGTCAACAGGATGAGTTCGTTCATTGAGGGTTCGCGGTTCTAAACGTGCGTGATGCCGAAGATTTTCTTCAGCACCTTGGCCTTTTCCTCCCCCTTCAAGTGGCCGCACTTGAGCGATTTTTGCTTCATGCTTTCCAGGTATTCGTCGGTGCTTTTGATGACCCGCGCGGGCACGCCCGCGGCCACGCTGTTGTCGGGAATGCTTTTCGTCACCACCGATCCCGCCCCGATGATGCAGCGGTTGCCGATCGTCACCCCCGGCAAGATCAGCGTCCGCACGCCGAGATACACGTCGTTGCCGATGGCGATCGGCGCGGTCCATTCCAGGTCGGGCACTTCCTGCCGCAAAATCAGCGTGCCGCCGTCGTGCGTGACGAACGCGCAGCCGGCGGTGATGTGGACGTTGTTCCCGATCGTTATCAGCCACGGCTCGGTGCCGAACATGCCCGCCGGCATCCCGTAAAAATGCACGTTTTCGCCCATCCGTACGCCGATCTTTCGGGCGTAGCCCAAGGGATTCAGCTTGGCGTGCAACTCGTTGCGGATTTGCGAGAATATGGCCAGCAAGCGATGAATCATATTAAGAACTTATCCTAAAACCTCGATTCGTTGGGGTGGCAGTTGTACTGCCACCCCTGCTATCCGGCGATTCAAGGGGTGGCAGTACAACTGCCACCCCATCCGACATGGTTTTGGGATAGGCACTAAGTCAATCCTCCGGCCGGTTTCTCCCGGGATTTCCACCACTGGATGGTGTCCTTCAATCCCCGATCGAAGCCCACTTGGGCTACGAAGCCAAAGTAGTCTTTCGCTCGGGAGGTATCGAGGCATCGACGGGGTTGGCCGTCGGGTTTCGTAGGATCCCAGATGATTTTTCCACGGAAACCGGTCTGCTCCTTGATCTTTTCGGCGAGGTCCGCGATCGTGATCTCGAAGCCCGCGCCGAGATTGACCGGTTCCTCGCCCTCATACGCTTGCGCGGCCGCGACAACTCCGCGGGCGGCATCTTCCACATATAAAAATTCCCTGCTGGCCGCGCCCGTACCCCACACCGTCACCTCGGGAAGATCGTCCTCCGCCGCACGGCAAAACTTGCGAATCAGCGCGGGTATTACATGGCTCGTATGGAGGTCGAAGTTATCGCCCGGCCCGTAAAGATTCACCGGCAAGAGGTAGATTCCCTGTAGCCCATATTGCGCCCGATAGGCCTGGAGCATGACCAGCAACGCCTTTTTCGCGATGCCGTAAGGGGCGTTGGTTTCTTCGGGGTAGCCGTTCCAGAGGTTTTCCTCCCTAAAGGGAACCGGCGTGAACTTGGGGTAGGCGCAGATCGTGCCCACCTGCACGAATTTTTTCAGGTTGTTGAGGCGCGCATGCTCGATGAGATGCAGGCCCATCGCCATGTTCGCAAAAAAGAAGCGTCCGGGATTTTGGCGGTTCGCTCCGATTCCACCGACTTCGGCGGCAAGATGAATCACGACCGTCGGATTCAGGCATCGATACATCCGCTCCACGTCGGCCTCTTTGGTCAGGTCGTAATCGTCGATTAAGGGCACGAGCAGGTTTTCCCGCTTGGCGCCGCGGCCGAGCAGTTCCTTTTGCACCCAGCGGCCCAAAAAGCCCGCCCCGCCCGTGAGCACGATCCGTTCTTTCGAAAAATCCAGCATTTTACGACGCTCCTTTGGCGGATTCGACGCCGAGATCGGCCATCATTCGTTCTCGTTTGGCGAGTTCCCAATCGGAAGCAATCATCAATTCCGCAAGCTGCTCGAACGTAACTTTGGGTTGCCAGCCCATGATTCCGGCGGCCTTGGAAGGATCGCCCAGCAGCATATCGACTTCGGCGGGCCGGTAGTATCGCGGATCGATCTCCACGTGCTTCTTCCAATCCAATCCGACGATCTCGAAAGCGACGTCGAGAAACTCGCGGATCGAATGCGTCCGGCCCGTGGCGATAACGTAATCGTCGGGCTGTTCCTGTTGGAGCATGAGCCACATGGCCTCGACGTAGTCGCCCGCGAATCCCCAGTCGCGCCGGGCATCGAGGTTGCCGAGGAACAGCTTATCCTGAAGGCCTTCCTTGATGCGCGTCGCGGCGCGCGTGATCTTGCGGGTAACGAACGTTTCGCCGCGCCGCGGCGATTCGTGATTGAAGAGAATGCCGTTGCAGCAAAACATGCCGTAGGACTCCCGATAATTCACCGCCTGCCAGTAGCTGAAAACCTTCGCGCAGCCGTAGGGGCTGCGGGGATAAAAGGGCGTTTTTTCCGTTTGCGGCACTTCCAGAACCTTGCCGAACATCTCGCTCGACGATGCCTGGTAGAACCGGCTCCGCAAGCCCGAATCCCGGATCGCCTCGAGCAGCCGAATGGTCCCCAGCGCATCGACTTGCGTCGTGTAAACCGGCTGCTCGAAGCTCACCTTGACGTGCGATTGCGCGCCGAGGTTGTAGATCTCGTCGGGCCTGGTGCGGGTAATGATCTCGCGCATGCCGATCCCGTCGCCGAGGTCGCCGTAGTGCAAAAACAAGCGCGTTCCCTCGCGGTGCGGGTCCGTGTAGATGTGATCGATGCGCTGCGTGTTGAACGAGCTCGAACGGCGAATGATGCCGTGAACTTCATAGCCCTTGCCCAAAAGAAGCTCCGCCAGATAGCTTCCATCCTGCCCGGTGATTCCCGTGATCAGCGCTCTTTTCGTCATGATCGCCTCGATGGTGAATTCGGAAACGGTTCCGGCATTCCGGTTTTCCTCGTAAACTGAAAACGCGCGGAAGAGGATATCCGCCGCCGGGGGATGAGGATCACGCCCTCTCCGCGGCTTCGAGCAGCAGTCCGCGAAATCGCTCGCGGACGATTTTTTCGTCGTGTCGCAGGCGGGCTTGTTCCCAGGCGCGGCGGCCGCATTCGCGGCGCAGGTCGGCGCTGGAGCATAGTTGCCGGATTGCCGCGCGCAGCGCGGCCGGATCGCGCGAACCGACGACGAAGCCCGCATTGCAAGCCGCCAGGTAGCGGCAGGTGTTGATTTCCCCGGGACCGTACGCCAAAATCGGACGTCCCGCCGCCAGGTAGAGCGGCACTTTCGTCGAAAGCGAAATGCGGAAGTATTGCCGGGCAATGTCGTCGAACGATTCGACGTGGACCATCGCGTCGGACCGCGACAGCGCGGCGGGCAGCTCGTCCGTGCGAAAGTTTTCCCGAATGCGGATGCAGTCCAGCTCCCGCAGCGCCGGGCCGTATTGATCGATATCCCTTTTCGGCGCATAAATATCCAGGATCGCGGAAAACCCCTCCGCGCGGAGTTCGATCAACACCCTGCCGATGTCGCAAAGCGATTGCCAGCGGTTGTAATGTAGCCCGCCGATGAAGGCGAACCGCAAGGGTTCTTCCGGACCGCGTTCCGGCGGCGGCGGGCATTGGGGGGCGATATCGACGCAATTCATGAATCCTTCGAAACGGATTCCGTAGCGCCGCCGGTATTCCTCGGCCATCGCGTCGCTGATGGTCAACCCCAGCGGCGAACGCCGAAAAACGGCGCGGAGCCGCGAAAGCATGACCTGCCGCGACGGACTGGTCGCGATGCTCGAACGATAATGCGTCGCCGGCCAATCGTCCATGATGTGCGGAACGATCGGCAAATCGAATCGCCGCGCGATCCGCAGCGTCAGGCGCATCGCGCGAATGCTGCCCAACATGCCGTACAACACCTGCGGTTGGAATTCTTCGATCCATGCCCAAAAATCCGCGGACAAGCGGTAGGCGAGCAAATCGGCCCAGGCGCTGGCGATATTCCGCAGCCGGTTGCGCGGCGGCGGTTGGCCGAGGGTCGAGGTGGCTCCGATTCCCGGAGGAAGCCCCGCGGACGGAACGCCGAAGACCCGGTCCAGATTCCGGCGGAACAGCTTTCTCGCGAGCCTGTCCGCGGGCACGTCTTCCGCGGAAATCCGCCGGCAACGCGGGCAAATGCCCGGATCGGGCGGATTGGGTTCGCCGTAAATCTGGGCGATCCTCTCCCGCGGCCAGCCGGCGAACAAATGGCTCATGGTCAGCCCCGCCGCCGAATCGGGACCGAGCGACGCGCCGTTGACGATCAGCACTCGAGGATAGGGAAGGGCGTCGATCAAGTCGATTTCTCCAGCGCGCTTCGGATGACTTCGAGGGGAGATTTACGTTTCGAGGGTATCCGGCGCGGGGATCCGCTGCGCGCTCGCGGTTTCATTCGCCTTGTGCGGCGCCGATGCTTGGCGATAAATATCCATCATCGTGCGGGCGATTTTCCCGGGATCGTGGCGTTCGCGGGCGACGATTTTGGCCTCGGCGGCGAGGCGATTCGCCAAAGCGGGATCGCGGTACAACATGCGAATGCACTCCGCCATCACGATTTCGTCGTTGGCGGGAAAACACAATGCCGTTTCTCCATCGCGGACCATGCTCGGGATTCCTCCCGCCGACGCCGCCACAACGGGCGTGCCGACGAGCATGGATTCGGCAATTGCATTCGGGCTGTTGTCCGAAAAATAAGGGCAAGCGAATAACTCGGCGCGCGCCAATTCCCCCGCGACCTCTTCGGCCGATAATTCGCCTAAAAATGCCACGCGATCGTCCAATCGCAACTCATGGATCAATCGATGGATGAATTTTGAATACCCGCCGGCGCGCCAGGAGCCGTCGTATCGCTTGCCGGTGGCGCGGATTCGAATATCGGGATACTCCTCCCGCAACAGGGCGACGGATTTCAGCAAACAGTGAAAGCCTTTATACGGCGTATTGCTCCCCACGAAAAAAATCGACCGCGGCAGTACTTCATCGGGATTGCGCTCCATGGTGTAGAACGGCCGGCGCATGACTTCATCGCAGTGGAAATAGCGTGCATTCGGATTGACGCTATGCAGGCAAGCGCGGTCGAATCGAGTCCGTCCCACGAAATGGGCCGGGCTGGAAAGAACGTGCCGCTCGACCGCCTCCTCCTTTCGCGCGAAATTCCACCGCATGTGGAGGATGCCCCTGCGACGAAGCCAGTCGATAATGGTATGGCTTTTTATGGTATCGCTCCAGGTCATCCCATAGGCTTGCGGCCGGAGAAGCGAGCGCATGAATCCCTGCAAGGAAACGACCGTGGGATAAGCGATGTCCCCTTGCGCGAAGAGCAAGCCGTACGTGTATTCGGTGCCGTGAATATGCACGACATCGGGACCGAATGCGGACAAGAGCTCGCGGCATTTTCGCCGGGTTTTTTCGCTCGGCGAGAACCACAATTCCTCGGCGAAGCGTTTGCGCGGAATGCCGACCAAACAATGATCGATCCCCTCGGCGAAGATTTGCGCGTCTTCCTCGGCGGCGACGAAAGACACCGTCCGAATTTCGACGTCTTCCGATGCCAATAATGCCTGGGAAAGCCCCGTCAACCAACCGCAGGCGGGAGACGGTTTTCTCCCCAAGGCGCGGCTGGCGCTGGGAAGCGGAACGTTCGTGAACCAGCATACTTTCATGTCATTTCGAGGACGAGTTGCCGGCCTTTCGTCGGAAATAAAGCGGATGATTATTTACCCGCGTCGAGCAACGGATTGGAAATCCGACCGGCATTCGACCGATGTCTGGAAAAGGAACAAAATCAAATCGGTTTTTTCCGCGGGAGGGGATGAACCATGCCGGATCGCAAGGGAGAATTCGACGGCACGATCGGTTTCGGCGCGACGGCGTTCACCGTGGAGCGCGCTGCTTTCAGGGCTTGATCGGCGACCGCCGCCGTCAATCCCATAATAAACAATAGCAGCGAATCGGCCGCGAAATACACGCCCAATTCGCCGATCAGGCCAAAAGCCAGCAAACCCGTTACGAAGGCCGTGCAAGGCGCCAGGGAAAAACCAACCCGCCGCAGGACCGCTTTCTTGAGCATCAGGCGATACCACCATATAATGCCCACGAAATACGGCAAGAAGCCGACAAGCCCCACGGAGACGAGGATTTCGAAATACACGTTGTGCAGGGGAGCTTGGTGATCGTCGAGCGACAAGCGTTGTTGTCCCGTGGCCTCGTACCTCACGCCCGGACCTTTGCCGAAAAACGGCTCGTCGATGAAATGGTGGTAAGCCTGTTCCCAAATCTTAAACCTATTGCCCGCTGCCCGTTCGATGATTTCCCAAGGCGTGGTAACCTCTTTGCCGTAATCCTGGTGCAGGAATTTCGTTTCGATGAGATCCGCCATGCGGGTCGAGATCCTGCGTTGCGTAACCACGTCGGCGACCGCGAAGAAGATTATTCCCGCCACGCCGACCGCGGCCATGCGATAGAACACCCGAAAGTAGCTGCTCGCCCGGGCCGCGACGAAGAAGAGAATCACCGTGCAAACGAGGGTCACAAAAATGATCGGCTTGTGAAAATCTCCCAAGACCGCCATGCACAGGCCGCCCAGGGCGAAGAGCGTCCAAATCCGCGGCCTGGACCGGGTCAAAAAATCGTTCAGATACCAAGAATAACCGAAGACGAGCACGATGCTGGCGGGCCAGGCCGGTTGCAAGGCCGACAATTCGCCGCCGATGCCGGTAAGCTTGATAAAGACCTTATACCAAGCCACGACGGCAAAGATGACGGCGAGGCATTCGAGCGACCACTTCACCTCCCGCTCGTCCTTGCCCAGGCTGTAGCCGACGAATCCGCTAAGCACGGCTTGGAGGATCAGCAAGATGGTCTCGCGGAGATCGACATTCCAGTACTCCTCGCTCAAGCCGGCAAGATGCATGATATAAACGGCTGCGGGAATGAAGAGGCAGGCGCCGATCGCCAGGGCGCGTCCCGATCGCGGCACGAAGGTCCCGGCCGCCAGGCCCGCCACCAGGAACGCGAGCGCGGGGAGCACGCGCGACGCCGCGCGGAGCCAGAAATACCCGCCGCCGCTGTAACCCCACGTCCACTCGCACCCGATAAAACTTAATACCAGGAACGAGACGAAAATCACCGAAAGATATCGAATCGAGTTCATGAGGTATGCCCTGCCCTTTCCTTTGTGGATATCTGCGTAGGGTGGGTCAAGCGCAGTGCAGACCCACCAACATGGGGGGCACTCGACTACCCGCTATCGCCTCATTCAATTATTGCACTGCGGTCTAGCCTTTCAATCGGGCGACCAGGACTTGGTATAACGCATCCATGAGCAGGAACCGCCCATATTTATGCCCCCAACCGAGTTTGGCGAACAAACGATGAAAAAATCGGCGTTGAAGCCAACGATGATTTCGCGCTCGGAATTCGTACATCGGCCGGCCTTCGTGCAATCGGATGTCGAATCCTTCCGCGCGAAGAATCTGGGATAACCGCGAGGGTTTAAGCCAATTTTCCACAGGCTGCAAAACGTGGACGAATCGCCGATCCGCCTCGAATTCCGGCCAAACGTTTCCATTGGGCGTCGTCAATAAAAGCCATCCTTGCGGTCTTAAAAAACTCCGCATTTGCCTGACGAATTCCAGCGGATTCTCCGCATGTTCGATGACCTCCGTGTTGACGACGACATCGAAGCGGATTTCAGGGGGAAGACCCAAGGATTCGGAAGCGGGATCGGCCACCCGAAATTCTCCGTGTCGGCCGAAATTATTTCGCGCGAACTCGATTCCTTGCGGCGAAAAATCCACGCCCGTTACATTTCCGAAAGGGGATAGGAATTCCGCCATCCATCCGCGGCCGCAACCCAAATCGAGAATCCGGTTCTCCGTCCCGCCGACGAATTCGCGGAGGCTCTCGACGAGGAATTCGGCCCGCATCAATTCCGTATAATGCAGATTTCGTCCCAGATCGCGCCAAAATCCATCGTAAAAATTGGAGTTGCCCGCGGCCGATTGCGGATTGTTTTTTCGCTTTTTTTCCGTCATGGGCAAGGTCTTATGGATCGATTGATGGGTAGCGGTTTTTTGGCGGAAGTCGCCGTTTGTTCCCAATCTTTACGGCCTTTCATGCAGCGGTCTCTTCGAGGGGCGTCATTTTTCGGTGGAGAAAACGCGCTAGCAAGGCATGCAAAATCGGTTTTGCAATGAACGAGGCGGTTAAAAAATACGCCGCGCTTCCGGCGAGGAGCTTGATGGCGAAAACCGCCAGCCAATGCCACGCCAGGGACCGGCAGGCGTATTCCGCGGCGAGGGCGGCGGCAAGGGCCGCCAGGCAGCACGCGAAAATCGGGAATATAATTTTCAAGGTTTTCCCGTAATCGACGCCCGCCGCGCGGTGCGCGCAGTAGAGCAAAACGGCGGGAATGGGGATCGTCAGCGCGCAGGCCGCGGCAATGGCGACTCCCAGACTTCCGCCCGCCAGCACCCCGATTACATAACAAATCGCCACCACCGGCGTGAGCGCGACGGTGATCCAAAACTGCTCCCGCGCCTTGCCCGAGGCGATGAACAGCCAGCCGGAGGTTTGATAAATCGGCAGCGCCACGGCGGGGAAGGAAAGCCAAACGACCAGCGGGACCACGGCGGTCCACTTCGCTCCGAAAACGATGCGCACGGTCTCGGCGGCGGTCACGCCCAGGAGCGTGCCCGCGAAACATCCCACGAACGCCACCAGTCCCAGCGCCTTGTGGTAGGCGGCGGCGAACCGCGGCCGGTCGTGCGCCAGCGCGGCCAGCGCGGCGATCATCACGTCGGTCAGCGCCATCGAGGCGTACAAGGCGGGCAAGGTCCGCAAAAAATAGGCGCGGGAGTAATATCCCAATTCGACCGCTCCGCAGAAGCGGCCGATGAGGATGAAATCGAGATAAATCTGAAAAAAGGCAACGATGTTGCATAGCCCGATGTAGCCGCCGAACCGCAATAATCCGTGTATTTCGCCGCCGAAGCGGGGGAGTCCCGGACGGCAGCCGCTGAAATAAAAGGTGAAGCACAAGAGCAGGAACGCGGCCGCAAGGGCTTGTCCGACCAAAGCCCAGTAGCCCCATCCCCCGAGCGCCATGACGATGCCCACCACTCCGCCCAAGGTCATCGAGACGGTTTGCGAAGTGGAGTATTCCTTCTGCCGCAAGCGGCGCTTCAACAGGGCCACCGGCTGGATGGTCATGCCGTTGAGGAACAATGCCGCCCCTTGGAACGCGCATATTCCCAGCAATTCGGCGCGGCCGTAAAACCATATCAACACCGGCGAGAAGCCCACGCATAAGCCCCAGGCCGCGGCGCCCAACAACACGCCGAGCCAAAAGAGCGAATTGACCTCGCGCTCCCGCAAGTTCGGGCGCTGCACGGTCGCCCAGGAAAGCCCCATGTCGGAGATCAGCGCCAGAAACGCCGTCAGCGTGGTAACTTCGGCGATCAGGCCGAAATCTTTGGGCGATACTAACCGGGCGATGACCGCCGTGGTCCCGAACGCCAGCACTTGGCGGACCACCAGGTTCGCCATCGACCATTTCGCGCCCGCGCGCGCCAAGCGGCCCACCGAATCGGGCGGCGGCGCGGCGTGGATCGATTCGGGAAGGTTCGCGTCCAATAGCAATGCGGAAAGCGAAGGTCAAATGCGATAAAATCGCCGGATGCAATCGACCGCGTACTCAGCCTGCTCGTCGGAGAGTTCCGGGTAAATGGGCAGCGCCAAGGTTTCCTTGGCCGCGGCCTCGCTGACGGGATAGTCCCCCTCCCGGCCGCCGCAATACGCGAAGCACTTTTGCAGGTGCAGCGGCACCGGATAGTAAATCTCCGTGCCCACGTCGCACTGCTTCAGATGTTCGAGCAGCTCGTCGCGGCGCTCCGCGCGGATCGCGAATTGGTTGTAAATGTGCCGGCGCTGCGGCGCTTCGCAGGGGAGCCGGACAAGGCCCGTTTGCACGAGGCCCGCCGCGTCGAACAGGCCGCGGTAGCGCGCGGCGTTGGCCTGCCGGCCGGCGGACCAGGCGTCGAGGTGCGGAAACTTCACGTTGACCACGGCCGCCTGCAAGGTGTCGAAGCGGAAATTGCCGCCGAGGATCGCATGATAATACTTCGGCGACATGCCGTGGTTGCGCAACATGCGGAGTTTTTCGGCCGCCGCGGCGTCCTGCGTAACGACCATCCCGCCGTCGCCCGCGGCGCCTAAGTTCTTCGAGGGGAAGAAGCTGAAGCAGCCGTAGCGGCCCATCGAACCGGCCCGGCGTCCGCGGTACTCCGAGCCGATCGCCTGCGCGGCGTCTTCGATGACCGTCAAGCCGCGGCGCGCGGCGATCTCCAGAATCTCGTCCATGTCGGCGCATTGGCCGTACAGATGGACGGGCATGACGGCCTTGGTGTTTTTCGTGATCTTGGCTTCGAGCTGCGCGGGATCGATGTTGAAAGTATCGGGGAGGATATCGACGAAGACCGGTTTCGCGCCCACGCGGGCGATGCAGCCCGCCGTGGCGAAAAACGTGTAGGGCGTGGTAATGACTTCGTCGCCCGGCCCGATCTCCTCGGCCATGAGCGCGATGATCAGCGCGTCGGTGCCCGACGAAACTCCCACGGCGTGGGCGCAGCCGCAATACTCGGCGATCAGTTTTTCGCATTCCGCCACCGCCGGCCCCCCGATGAAGTACTGGCTCTCGAACACCGCATCGACCGCGCGGCGCATCGCCTCGCGGAGCGGCGCGTATTGGGCTTTCAAATCGAGCAGCGGCACTTTCATGGTCTTGGCGTTCGTGCGGGTGGAGCCTTCCGTGACGGTGGTGGACATGGTTCTTCTACTTGGAATTATGGAGGGCAGCCGTAGGACAGGTTTCCAACCTGTCGGATGCGAGGTCAAATGACAGGTTGGAAACCTGTCCTACATCAATGGAATGACGGGAATGCCCCGATGTTATGCCGGAGTTCAAGTTCGATCAAGGTGAATATCGATAAAAACGGCTCGAATGACCTATCGTGGGGGCGGTTGACAGTAGAAGCGGCATCTTGCCGCTTTTGCCTAAAATGCGGCAGGATGCCGCATCTACGATGTTTATGAATAATCCCGGCTAGCTCTCAATCGGCGCGCACTCCGTTCTCTTGGGTGGCAAAAGCACCCCATAAAAGTCAGGAAGTTGTTGATATTCTTCCATTTACAACTTGCAGAGGAAATGACGAATCGGGACTTCAGATACCACGCAGTGGGGAAGCGGTATGAGCTACCTTATTCCCTAGAGTACCCGTTAAGTCATCATTTCGCGAGGCCATCCGTGAAGCAAATTTTACAACTATACTATTCAAACTTCATTATGTCGAATGGCGGCAGAGCCTCCCAGTAGAGTGCTTCCGATGGTATCGGTCGAATGGTTGATCGACTCGGCATTCGCCTTAACCCCCCAGTTAGGAGGGGTGTATTCGGGTACGATCTCCATGAGTTTTTTTCGCAGTTTATCGGGCGATTCGTGCAACAGGATCTGCAACTCCGCGATCGCTTGCTGGACTTCGGCCAAGGAATACGGCCGATGATAGGCCGCGCGCAATTTGGGATGTTTCGTGGGCAAGGTTTCTTCATCCTCGAAATACAGCTCCTCGAAGAGCTTTTCGCCCGGCCGCACGCCGGTAAACGCGACTTCGATGGCGTGTTCCGGCAGGCCGGAGAGCCGGATCAGGTCTTTGGCCAGATCGACGATCCGCACCGATTCGCCCATTTCGAGCACGAAAATTTCGCCCCCTTCGCCCATCGCCGCCGCTTGCAGCACGAGTTGGGAGGCTTCGGGAATGGTCATGAAGAAGCGGGTCATGCGGGGATCGGTGACGGTGATCGGGCCGCCGCCGCGGATTTGATCCTGGAAGATGGGAACCACGCTGCCGTTGGAGCCTAAAACGTTGCCGAACCGCACGACGGTGAAGCGCGTGGCCGATTCCTGCGAGGTGGCATAGACATAGCGTTCCGAGATATGTTTCGTGGTGCCCATCACGCTCGAGGGATGGACGGCCTTGTCGGTGGAGATGAAGACGAAATTCCGCGCGCCGAACTCGTCGGCCAGATCGACGAGGCATTTCGTGCCCAAGACGTTGTTCTTGATCGCCTCGCCCACGTTGACTTCCATCATCGGGACGTGTTTGTGGGCGGCGGCGTGGAAGACGACTTCGGGCTTGAATTCCTGGAAGATTTGCCTCATGCGGGGGAAATCGACCACGCTGCCGATGCGGCAATGGAAAACGCTGCCCGGATACGCCGCGCGAAGTTCCCGTTCGACGTGAAAGATGGGATTCTCGCCGTTGCCGACCAAAATCATGGCCTTGGGATTGAAATTCATGACCTGCCGGCAGATTTCCGAGCCGATGCTCCCGCCCGCTCCGGTTACCATCACCACGCGTCCTTCGAGCAGATCGCGGATGATTTCCGCGTCCAACTGCACCGGATCGCGGCGGAGGAGGTCGTTGATTTCGATGTCGCGGATGGGGATGCGATGGTCGCCGTCGAAGAGGTCTTCCACGGGCGGAATGATTTTCAGGCGCAGGCCGAGTTGCTGGGAGGCCTCCATCAGCTCGCGCATTTGCGGCCCCGAAAGGATGCCGGCGGTAACCAGGATGTCGGTCGCGGCCGTCGCGGCGACGATGGTCCGCACTTCATCCAAACCGCCGAGGACGGGGATGCGCCCCATCCGCGTGCCGTGGCGGACATCGGACGAGGTGGCGATAAAGCCCCGGATGCGGTAATGCAGTTGGGTGTGGGCTTGAATCTGGTGGGCCAACAGCGCGCTGTTGTGATCGACTCCCACCAGCAAGGCGTTGCGGCAATTGCCGCGGTCGAAGAACGGCATGAACTGCTCGCTGAACAGCCGCCAACTCGCGCGCAGGCCGCCGATCACGGCGATTCCCAGCAGAAAATCCAGCAGCACGACGCCGCGGGGGATGTTATCCGGCGTGAACTTCGCGAAATAATTCATCACCGCGATCGCGCAGAACGAAAAAAACGACGCCCGCAGCAAGGCGGCGAGATCGGCGAACGTTACGTAGCGCCACCAGCCGTGATAATGGCCGGAAAGATAGAAGATCACCAGCTTCAGCAGGAGCACCCAAGGGAGGGTTTTCCAGTAAACCTGCATTCCGATTTCGGTAATCGTGCCGTCGAAGCGCACCACGAACGCCAAATAATAAATGGCCGTGAAGAGGACGACGTGAAGCACCGCCAGCAGCCAAAAGCGGCCGATCCGCATGGGCTCCAACTGCCGATGGAACAATTCCTTCCAGGACGGCTCGCCGGCGGACAAGGGGACTTCGGGCGCTTCGCCGAGCGGTTGCCGGCTCCGGCCGTTATAGCCGGTTTGCGAAATAAAATTCATAATCCAGGATCGCGGCTCGGGTCGCTTCATGGGAGTGATAAGGCGCGGAGTTGAATAACGAAGCGTTCAAACGTCAATTTCGAACAACTCTACATTCCGCCCTCTTGGGGATCTCGCCCCGGAATTGCTTCCGCTCCGATCGGCGTAAAACCGCTCGGCACGGCCCATCGATTCCGGGGGAGAGATAACCTCCTCCAATGATATAGGATGATGAGAATCGCGCGGCGCTCGAAACGGCCGATTCTAGCGGCAATTTCGCAAACACGCTAGGGGTTGGGCGACCGATCGCGGTTGCGATCGAAGGGACTTCCGCGCCCGATCCGCAAACTAATCGGATTTTTCCGCTTTGGCGGGAATTGCCGATTTCGCGGCCGAATTCGGTTTTTCCGCCGGGGCTTTCGCGGTAGCTCCGGGCGCCGCGCCGCTTTTTTGCGATTGCTCGTTCAGCCAGTTCGATATCTCTTTCGAAAAATTCAATAAGTTTTCCTTGTCGTCGTCGGAAACGGCGTTGATTTGCCCTTGAATCAAAACCTTAATCATCGGCGGCCAAGTGGAGCGGCCCCGCAGGGCGACGCGGGCCGCGCCCAGCCCGAACCGGTCGTAAAATATCCGGCCCTCCAAGTAATACCAATGCATCACCAGGCATTGTTCCTGCTCCTTATCCCAGCGCGTGAAATAGACTTCCGGAGCGGAGGAATCCACCCCCGCCGACGCCGCTTTCCCTTCCTCCTTTAACGGCATTTTCTCTTCTTCGCGGCATTGCCAACCGTTGCAGCGGTAGCAGTTCGTCGGACTGTGCCAAACGCCGGCGTCCACGTCGTCGTAATAGGCGATATGCAGGGAGATCGTGTGGCCGAAATCGTCGGCATAGCTTCGATTCTCGGCGATTTTGGCGCCCGTGGCGTCGAAAATCTTCGGGTCCAACTCGGTCTTCGTGCCCGACCACGCTCCCAGCCGGTACGGCAAGTTGATGTTCAATGCTTTTTTCGCGTCGTTGTCCGCGCGGCACCAGGCGGGGAACACCACCTGCGGCGGCTGGATTCCGGCTTTCAATCCGTACATCGCGCCGTAGATGGCGAGAACGATCGCCGCCGCCGCAATCAGTCGCATGGCAAAGGGACCCTTCAAGTTCGACTCCTTATCGAGTTAGCGCGAAGCGTGCGTACAAGCACGCTAATCGCTCGGTATCGTTATTTAGTTCGCCGCAACGTCGGCGATTTCGGCTTCCCGCACGTGGCCATTCGATTCGACGGGGCGGTAATACCCCAGACGCTTTCCGCCCAAGTTGTCGTTCACGCCGGTTACCACGGCTTCCACCGAACGCACGCCGAAGGCTTCCAATATTTCGCACGCCGCGCGGATCCGCGGGGCCTGGCTGATGTCGCGGAACACGCACAGCACCACGGAATCGACGTATTGGCTGACGAACCGGGTGTCGGCGATCGGCAGGATCGGGCTGGTATCGACGATCACGAATTCGTAATCCTCGCGGAGTTCCTTGAACATCGAAGCCAGGCAGTTGTTGGCCAGCGCGGAGAGCGCGAAACGATCCCAGCAGCCGGCCGTCAGGACCGACAGGTTTTCCGTGGCCGTCGCGTGGATGCAGTTCGAGAGGTCGCTTTCGCCGCGGAGGATTTCGCTCAGGCCGGGAGCTTTGGGCAAGCCGAACACTTCATCGAAAGTCGGCTGCCGCAAATCGAAATCGACCAGCAGGGTGCGGCGTCCGGCGCGGGCGAGGCTCATGGCCAATTGGGCCGTGAGCGTGGTCTTGCCCTCGCCGTTGACGGCGCTGGTAACCATCACCACGCGGCGCTGCTCGGTTTCGGCCTGCCGCAGGAGGCGCGCCGAGATGCCGTCCACCGATTCGGTGAGCCGCAGTTGCCACGTCTGATGGCCCCGCTTGGGCGCTCCCTGATAGTGGAGTATCCGCGCGGGAATCCGCGGCACCGAGCCGATCACCGGCAAGCCCAGCCGATCGGAAACGTCGTCGGCGTTGTTGATGCGCTTCGATTGCATGTCCCAAACCACGACGCCGAAAAACGGCACGCAGAAGCCGAGGAAGGACACCATCCCCGTCAGGGCCACGCGAATCATGCGGGAAGCCTCGTTTCGTGGCGGCTCGATGACCTCATAAATCTTCGTGACGCGGAGGGCGGTTCGGGCTTCCACGTTCAACGTTTCCAATTCGAGGGTAATGCTGTCGAGCGCCTTCCGGGCGTTCTCGTTGGCCGCCCGCCGCATCTGGACCTCGATCGAGGTGATGCCGATGTTTTGCGCGTCTTTCTTCAGTTGTTTGAAGTCAACATCGGTGTCGGCGTATTGTTTGTTTGCAATTTCGATTTGCGCATCGAGTTTTTTGATCTCCCGCTCCACTTCGCTCAATTTTTTGCTTGCAAGCTCCTTGCGAAGCTCATCCAGGCGATTTTTATATTGTTGTTCGATGAGGCCGATCTTTGTGCCGTAATTGCCTCCGGATTTGCCGTTCTTGACGATTCTGCCCCCCATGATCTGCTCCTGCGCCTTCTCGTAAACCATCTGCTCCCCCAAGTCGCGCAGCATCGGATCGGTCGAGCACGTCATTTGGACTTCAATATCGGTTATCGGTTGCTCGTTAATGGATTCCTTGGCCGCCTTGAGCGAGGCCAACTCCGACTTCATGCGGTTTAAATTGAATTGGAGGGTGATCGACTGCTGCCGGAGATTCGCCAACTCGTCGAGCATGTTTTTTTGCTGAATATTGAGCGTGTCGGACTCGGAGGTGCCGGCGATCTTGGCCATCTTCTTCAACTCGTTGAGGGCGTCTTTAACCTCCTCCTCCTTTTTGGTCTGAATGCTCTTCAGTTCGGCGATCCGTTTGTCGCGTTTCGTGCGTTCGTCCTCCACCACGTTTTTCATGAAGGAGTTCATCACGGCCTGCACGATGGCCGCCGAATTGACCGGATTTTTCGTGGTGATGCTGACTTTCATGATTTCGTCCTTGCGGGGAAACGAAACCGACAGCTTCCGGGAGAGCCAATCCACGGGATCGTCCTCGTCGGCAAGTTCGGGGATTTTGGAGATCTTGATCTTCTGCTCCCCAACTTTCTCCTCCTGTCCCAGGGCGGCGTTCAGCACCAGGCGGTTGGTCAACATCGACGATTGCGTATTCTTGAAAACCTCGAAACTCATCTCGGAAGGCATCGGCCGATAATTGCGATTCTGGAGGAACGATTCGATGTCGAAAGCGCATCTCAGATAGGCATCCGCCGTGTACCGTGCGCCCACGCCGAACCAAACGGCGGGGCCGGCGATGAACGCCAGGAGCAGGCCCAAGCCCGTGGCCAGCACCCAGTGCCGCCGAAGGGCATGAAAATAAGTGGCCAATTGCGGGCCGGAAGCCGCGTCGGCCGCCGCAGACAAGGGGCCGGGAAGCCACTGGCCGTTGCCGTTCTCGAGAATCGCCGCGCTGGGCTGCAAGGCGTAGGCCGGATCGAGGGCGTGTTCGTCGGGAAGCATCGCTTTGTTGTTCAGCGACATGGGAGTACTCTCCGTGGTTGTTTTCGGTCGATAGTCCGCCCGGCGTCGCGGCGGGCCATCTGCCTCAATGATGCTATACGCTCGTAAAGGGCTATTGGTTCGATCTCATTTCCTTCCGTTCCGTTGGGCGAATCGAAAATCCGCCCGACGCCGGCGCTTCCTCCCACGCGGCGGACTCCGCGGGATGCGCCGCGGAGCATTTCCAGATTGACTTACGGCCGCTTGCTTCCGCGGGGCGCAGGAGCCATCGGCAACAGACCGCGCGTCGTTCCCCGAATGGAGGCGGTCCGGTCCGCCGGTTCCTCGATAAAGAGCCGCGAAAGCAGCGTCCATTCGAGGAGCAGCAGAACCATTCCGACGGGCATCATGAGCAAGCCCGGCAAATTGTGAACCCACGTTTTGGTAACATCCGCGGGCCAGTTCGGCAACGCAATCTCGTTCAATTTCAATGTGTGCCACAAAGACAAATCCAATAAACTCGGCCATTTCGAGACCATTTCGCTGAACAGGGCAATTAAAGTCAAGCGCACGACGTTGGCCGCGACGGCGATCGGAATCGCGCTCGCCACGATCAACAACCGCTCCCACCAGGGATTTTTCTTCATCAGGAACGCACCCCCCACGCACAGGGCGAAAAACAGCATCAACATGCGAATCCCGCTGCACGCCTCCGCGACATTCAGCGGCATGTCGCGCAGTTGGATCACCACGCCCGAACGCATCGCCGGGATGCCGAACGTCTGAATGAGGTAAGCGCTGCAGAACGATCCGATGCGCTGCAAGGGTTGGCTGAGAAAATCGGTCGCCATGCCCGGTAGGGGGATCATGAATGCCATGAACACGATTGACGGCCACGCCCAGGCGAATGCTTGCCACCCCCCCACGAACAAGGTGATCGCCGCCACGCCGGGAATAATCGAAGCATGTTGGAACCAGGCGTAATTGTAATACACGCCGAACAACCGCATCCCGGCCCAGAGGCCGAAAAAAGCCAATCCCCACCAGCTACCGCGGGCGGGGATTTCGGTCATCATTTCGCGGCGGCTCCACAATAAAAACGCACAAAACGGCAACACGAAAAATCCATGCTGATAGTCGGGCGAGAACCATTGAATCCATAAGTAGCGAAGCGTGTTGACGCTCTCCTTGCCGGTAAAGGTGTAGGTCCAAATAAAGACGGCCGCCAAAATCAATCCGGCGGCAATCGCCATCGGCTCCGGCTTGAATGCTTTTACTTCTTTGACATCGACACTGGACATGGCGGTTCCCAGATTGCTTTAGTTTGAATTCGACGAAGTTGGCCGACATATAGCCAAAAACTCCGCATCACGCTCGGTAGTCCGCGGAAAGGTCGAAAAAGTATTTACAAGGGCTTTTTATTTCTGCACGGTCTTTGGCGCGGCAATTTATCCCGAAGGGCACTTTTTGGCTCATTATCGACCGATTGCAGCGTGGAAAAGTCAATTAGGCGGCAACCTTTCGGGCGAAGCACCTGTTTACTACGGCCAAGCAGGACAAAAGGTTCGTATTTCCCTAGGAATTCCAACTGCTCTGGGCGGACTATTCCCATCTTTTCAGCTTTACCGGTATCGAGATAATTGTCAACGTCTGGACCTAAAACGAATCTGCATTCTGCCGTAATCCTACGGAAAACCTCGAAATGATTGGGATTATCCGCATTTTTTTCGCCGCTGTTCTACTTTTACACCCACCCTATCGAAGGGTTTGCTGCTCAATGAAGTGAATCTTGTCCGTCAGCCATTGTACGAGCCGATCGGCTTCATGTTGAGGAGCAAACTGGATGCCAGCCGGGGCAGCCTCCAAATGCTCTACTTCGCAACATTATACTGGATAAGGAGTTAAGGATAGTTTCTTGCGATTTCGGCGTTAGGAAACCGGCTCCTGCGAAATGCTCGTAGGGTTTTCCATCATCGTAGATGTTGTAATTCCTCTACGTGGGCATAGAGACATAAAGGAAGGCGATGATTTTCCTCTTGGGCCAAACGGGAAAAACCGCTAGATTGCAGCTCATCGAACGAACATTTCCCCGCGTTGCCTCTCACAATGCCTAGAAGTCCGGTTTTGCATGAACGAACCAACCATTTTGGTAACTGGCGGGGCAGGTTTCATCGGTAGCTGTTTCGTGCGGCTGGCTGTGGGAGAACACTCCCACCGGGTGGTAAATCTCGATAATCTGACCTACGCGGGCAACCTCGAATCATTGGGGCCGATTGCCCGAGATTTGCGGCATTGCTTCGTTCGCGGCGACATTGCCGATCCCGCGGCCGTTGGGAAAGTTTTCGCGGAGCATCGCCCCGCGGCGGTGGTGCATTTCGCGGCGGAATCGCATGTAGATCGTTCCATCGACGCTCCCGCCGCTTTCGTGCGGACCAACGTGACCGGGACTTTCACGCTCTTGGAAGCCGCCCGCCATTATTTCTCGGGCCTTTCGACGGCGGAAAAAGACGCATTCCGTTTTCTCCACGTCTCGACCGATGAAGTCTATGGCTCGCTCGGTTCGAAGGGCGCATTCGGCGAAGCGAGTGCTTACGATCCCAGTTCGCCGTATGCCGCCTCGAAGGCCGCGGCCGACCATTTCGCCCGGGCGTATTTCCGCACCTATGGCCTGCCGGTCTTGGTCACGAATTGCTCGAATAATTACGGTCCTCGCCAATTTCCCGAGAAACTCATCCCGCTGATGATTCTCAATGCCTTGGAGGGCAAACCCCTGCCGATTTACGGCGACGGCGGCAATGTCCGCGACTGGCTTTACGTCGAAGACCATTGCCGCGCCTTGTGGAGGGTGCTCGAGGCCGGCCGGCCGGGAGAAACCTACAACATCGGCGGCAATTGCGAACGCACCAACCTCGAAGTGGTGCAAACCATCTGCCGCGTGGTCGATGAATTGCGGCCCGATTTGCCGCATCGCCCCTGCTCGTCGCTGATATCCTTTGTCAAGGACCGGCCGGGGCACGATCGGCGCTACGCGATCGACGCCGGCAAAATCCGCCGGGAACTCGGCTGGAGTCCCCGCCTCGACTTCGCCGAAGGCATCCGCCTTACCGTCGAGTGGTACTTGGAAAATCGAACTTGGGTGCAACGCGTCTGCTCGGGCGAATACCGCCGCGAACGACTCGGATTGGCAACGGCCTGATATTTTCATTTAGTGCCTATCCCAAAAAAATACGTCGGTTGGGGTGGCAGTTGTACTGCCACCCCTTGAATCGCCGGATAATAGGGGTGGCAGTACAACTGCCACC
>JADLEL010000183.1 GCA_020846145.1 Pirellulales bacterium
CCGAAAGGCCGCCGCATATTCAGCGCCGTCCTCGCTGCGCAACACGCCACCCTGCAACAACTTAACGCTCTCGCCGCATAAAACATTGAGGAGAAAGCCTCAATCCTGAAAACTAATGGCATATTGCTATTGTTTATGGGCAAACCTTCGTTTTCGGAATGAAATAGTCAACGATGCTGGTTTCCCACATGGATGGCCTTATCCGGATCAGGTTCTATCACATTTATGCGATTTGTATAATATTCCATATCCAACACGATATGCTGATGGTGTAGGACGTGTAGAACCATTCCTATACGATAAAGTACAATTTACCATCCAGATGACCTTTGCTCCACTTTTTGGGGGCATTTGTTTCTGTATAGGCATTTTGATGCCGATAAGAATCGCCAATAAATCGCATCGAAATTATTCGGATTAAGATCAGGTAATCGATCAGCCCTCACTCCCGGCTTGGTCTGCGCTGAATTGGATTATATTGGCCATTGGTTTAGCCGTTTTATCTTACTCGCTCCGAAGGAGCAACCGTTCTCCCAGCCCAGAGCAGCACTCAGGGGAATGGGGGAAGTTGTAGAGCTTTCTCGGTCCAACGGGCTAGCGATTATCCTGAAAAGGAGAACGGCTGGCCCTTTGGGCCGGAAGATTTCGCGGTTCAAACTGTTTCCCTGGGCGTTGCCCAGGGCTGGGAGAACGGTAGCCCCGTTGGGGCAAGAAGCAATAAATCACGAATAAAACACAACTTGAAGTTTTGCGGAGCGCACTCCCGATCGATCTTCGGTCGGTGCGTTGCGAGGAAGGCGAATTGGCGGAGCATTCGCTTACTTCAGCATCTTTACGCCGGTGCCGTTTTCCTTGGGGAAGATGACGCGGCCGCGGTCGATGGTGACGCCGGTGGCGATATCGTTGGCGATGATCAGGATGCCGTCGAGGTCGGCGTAATCGAGGAGCGGCAGCACCTGGGCGGTGGCGGAGATGCCCACGCTCGATTCGGTGAAGCAGCCGACCATGGTTTTCAGGCCGCGGCGGCGGGCGTCTTCGAGCATCCGCTTGCCGGGGGTCATGCCGCCGCATTTGGGCAACTTGACGTTGACGCCGTGGAACAGTCCGTCGCAGCGGGCGACGTCGTCCTCGGTCTCGCAACTCTCGTCGGCGATGACCGGCAAGGCGGATTCGCGAACGACCTTTTCCATATCCTTCCATTTCTCGCGGAGCATGGGCTGCTCGAGGAACTCCACGCCCAACGCTTTCAAGGCGTGCGATTTTTCGATCGTTTCCTCGGGCGACCAGGCCTGGTTGGCGTCGATGCGGAAGACGGCGTCGGTGGCTTTGCGCAAGGCTTGCATGATTTCCAAATCGTGCTTCGTGCCGAGCTTGACTTTATAGACGGGGAAGCCGGGCATTTCCTTGAGCTTCTCGACCATCGTTTCGATGGGGTCGATGCCGATGGTGTAGTCGGAGGGCGGGCAATTGTCGAGCGTCAAGCCCCACATTTTCCACACGGGCTGGCCGCAAACCTTGCCCCAAAGGTCCCACGCCGCCTGATCGAGGGCGTTTTGCGCGAAGCGATTTCCCGAAAGTTTCGGATCGAGTTCCCGCCACAGTTCGGCGGGATCGCCGATGCGCCGCGATTCCACGTGCCCGCGGACCGATTCCAACGCCTGGCCCATGTTCTCCAGCGTGCAGCCGTAGAAGGGGTAGTTATTCGATTCCCCATAGCCGCGAATGCCGTCCTGCTCGAGTGTAACGATGAGCGTGGATTGGACGACGGTCGTGCCCCGCGAAATGGTGAAGGGGCGTTTGGTTTTCAACTCGAAATGGGAGAGGGTGAGTTTCATGTTTTGGGGCCTTGAAGTGGGAAGGGTATTAATTTTTCGCTTTCGGAAACGATGGCGTTTCTGCCCAGCGGCGGCTTCGACGCCTGGTGCAAGCGAGATTGCGGCCGCGGTCGACAGAGAACGCGCCAAGAACTGACGGCGGGTGAAACGCGACATACGAAGCTCCTTGTGGAGTAGGAGAATGCATCAAGGATTTAGTGCAACCGCGAGGCAATGTTGATTCTATCGGAAAAAAGTTGTTTGCCTATCCGGGAGGCAGTGAGGCGGAGCATTTTTTGGGGCCGATCGGCTACTTCGTTCGGGTGGTGAATGGTATTCTGGAGCGTCGATGAGATGGATTGGCGACTGGTTGCCTAGCCGTCGAAAATCGCCTATACTCCCGGAAGCAATGGAATAAGCGGGCGGCTGTGTTTTCGGGGCCTCATAGAAACTCTTTCCCTTACCCGCCGCATCGAGGTTTATCATGTCGGAACTCTCTCGCCGCGATTTCGTGAAGTGCGCCGCCGGAATGACCGCGCTGGCCCTCGCCGAACCGCTCTTCGCCGCGGAGCCAAAAAAGGATCCCTACGCCGATGCGGTATTCATCGACGGCGAACCGCCGCTGCCTGCGCCGGATTCTTTCACGATTGCCGTACTCCCCGACACCCAGCATTACTGCGAAAAATATCCGGAGCAGTATTTTGCTCAAACTGAATGGATCATTAAGAATCGCGAATCGCGGAATATTGCCTGCGTATTGCATTTGGGAGACATTACGAACAACAATACGCCGAAGGAATGGGAGGTGGCGGCCAAGGCGATGGGCCGTTTGGATGGTTTGGTGCCGTATTTCATGGCCGTCGGCAATCACGATTACGCCGACCAGGCCAAGGGTGTGCGGAAGCGGTCGGAGTGCAAGTTCAACGAGTATTTTCCCATCTCCAAATTCCGCGGCTTGCCCACTTTCGGCGGAACCTACGATAAGGAATCCGAGCGGATGGAAAACAGCTACCACGTATTTTCGGCCGGCGGGCGCGACTTTCTCGTGCTCGCGCTGGAATTCGGCCCGCGCGGCGATGTCATCCGCTGGGCGAACGAGGTCGCGGCCAAGCACAAAAACCGCGAAGCGATTCTTATCACCCATGCCTACATGTACTACGACGACACGCGGTACGATTGGAAAAAGTACGGCAAGAAGCAATCGTGGGGCCCGCACGCCTACGCGCTTTTCGGCGAGGGCAAAGGCGACAACAACGACGGCGAGGAGCTGTGGGACAAACTCGTTACGAAGCACGAGAACTTCATCATGACGCTCAACGGGCACGTCATTGGCGACGGCTTGGGGCGCAAGGTGTCGAAGACGCCCGCGGGCCGCGGCGTGCCGCAAATGCTGGTCAATTTCCAGATGAAGCCCAACGGCGGCGACGGCTGGCTGAGGCTGCTGGAGTTCAAGGCCGATCGGAAGACGGTCGAAGTCATCGATTTTTCGCCGACTCGCAAGCAGTGCAACGGCTCGCCGCAGAACAAATTCACGCTGAAGTTAGCGGAAGTGAAAGCGTAGCACGGCATCGATCGAGATTGCGGCAGCCGTTGTAGATCGCTAGAAATTGCTTTCCCGTGGTTAAGATGGCACTGGCAAGATGCCAGTGGCACCCTGCGGCAGCCGTTGTAGTTGTAGGGTGGGTCAAGCGCAGCGTAGATCCACCAATATCGTTAAAAATTGCATGGTGGGTCTGCGCTTCGCTTGACCCACCCTACTCCCCACAAGAGCAACACCATGCGATGGATTTTGATCTTGGCGGCATTGCTTGCGTTTCCCGCATTTTTGATTGCGGAGGACGAAATCTCGATTACGGGGCGGGAGGTAGCGGAGCTTCAGTCGTTCGATCGGCGCATCGAAGAGTTCATGCAAAAATACGAGCTTCCCGGTGCGACGGCGGCGGTGGCGAAGGACGGTCGGTTGGTCTATGAACGCGGATTCGGCTGGGCCGACCGGAAGAACGAAATCCCCATGCCGCCGGACGCGCTGCTTCGCATCGCCAGCGTGTCGAAGCCGATCACCTCGGCGGCGTTCCTGCGGTTGGTGGAATTGGGGCGGTTGAAACTGGACGAGCCGATACTTCCCTATTTGAAGAAATTCGGGGCGGACGAGGAACAGAATCTCGATCCGCGTTGGAAAAATATCACGCTCGAACAATTGCTGCGGCATACGGCGGGCTTCGATCGGGGAAAAAGTTTCGATCCGATGTTCATCCCGCAATTGCCCAAACCGCCCTTGGATCAGGCCGGCGTTATCCGGCACATGCTCGGCCGGCCGCTGGATTACGATCCGGGCGCGCGATACGTCTATGCGAATTTCGATTATTGCATGATCGGGCGCGTCATCGAGGCCGCCGCCGGCAAGAACTACGAGGAAGCGGTGCGGGAACTGGTCTTGCAGCCGGCGGGCATTACCCGCATGAAACTGGGAAAGACCCGGCTTGCCGATCGCGCCGAAGGGGAAGCGATTTACCACGTGCGGAAGGGCGATCGGCGCTTTCGGTCGGTCTTTCCCGGGGAAAAGGAGCGCGTCGAGGAGCCCTATGGGCAGTTTTACCTCGAAGCTCTGGACGCGCATGGCGGATGGCTCGCTACGGCGAGCGATCTGGTGCGGTTCGCTTCGGCGTTGGATGGCCGGCGTCCGCCGCGATTGCTGAAACCGGAATCGATCGCAAAAATCGAATCGCTTTCCGATCCGCCGATTTTCATGAACAAGGACAAGGAGCGGCACTACGGCTTGGGCTGGGTGATCGTCGCGGAACCGGGCCGGAAATACTGGTATCACGACGGATTGCTGGCCGGCACGCGCACGATGTTGATCCGCTCCAGTGACGGTTTGGCGATGGCGGCGCTCTTCAACGGCCAGAGCACGGGGAAGGGGAATTTTTACCGCGACCTCGACCGAATGCTTTGGAAGGCGGCCGATGAAGTGAAGAGTTGGCCGAAGGGGGATATTTGGCCGCAAGAAAAGTAAATCGGGTCGTTAAATAATGTGTTGTGTTGACGTTCGATGATCCTTCGGGCCGAAGGCCCAGCCGTTCGCCCAGCCAAGGGCAACGCCCTGAGGAACGGAAGGCCCACCATTTTTTGTTGTGCGATCGGCCCAACGGGCCAAAATTTCGCCTAATCGCGAGGAGAACCGTTGGCCCGTTGGGCCGAAATAAATCGTCGTTTTCCCGTTACCCAGGGCGCTGCCCTGGGCTGGACGAACAGCCGGCCCGTTGGGCCGAAATCGATTGTGATTTCCGAGAGCGAACACCCAGGGTTGCCGTTTCCGGATGAACCTATATTGATTCGCAAATTACTACAGACTTTCCAATCGTTTACCTTAAGGACTCTTATCCATGAACCGCCTGATTCGTTTGATCGTCGTCGTGGGTTTGATTTCGTTCGTGCCGAGGGCGGCGGGATCCGCGACCGCGACCGAGGCCGCGCAATTCGATGCGGCTCCATTCGCCGTCGCGGAGCGGGCGGAGGAGGGCAAGGTCTATCAATTGCGGTGGAACGAGCCGCGGCTGATTCGCGGCCTCGAGGTGGAATTCGCCCCGGAGGCCGAGCCGCCGGCCAAGGAAAAAATTCATATCCACTATTGGCAGGAAAACTGGAACGGCGAGCCGGTCAAGCCCCGTTCGGATCGCGCGAATCCGATCTCGACGCCGCGGGCGGAGCGGAATCCGTGTTGGGACGGCTGGATCCGCATGGACGATTGGTTCAACGGCAAGTGGAAAGAGGCCGATACTCAAGTTCGGGCGGAGGGACGCCGATTCATCTTCACGTTTTCGCCCGCCAACCAAAAAGAGTTCCCTCGCTCCAAATCGGGAGCGACTTATCGGCAGAGCCTGAAGTTTCAGCTCCGAGGCGACGCGCCTCTGCCGCCCATCGCCCGCGTGCGGGCGTGGACCGACGCGGTGGTCGCGCCGGTTGCGCTGAAACTCGATTTCGGCGCGGCGAAAATCCCCTCGATGAATGCCTCGGCCGCCGAAGAATGTTCCTTGGAGATCTTCAACGGCACGATCGAGCGCGTGCGCGCGGCGGAAAATAGCGGAGTTCGCGTCCTCGGCGAGCGCCGGTTCGCGCTGCCGTCCGGCGGAAAGGGGAGCGTCGCGCTCGACGCGCGTCTGGCGCTCGATCCGCACGATGAGCAGTCGGACCGCACGGTGGTTACGGTTCGCTCGCCCACTCGATCCTTTTCCTTCGCCCCCGACGAAGTGCTGCAGGGCGGCAAAATCTTCATCGACGACTTGGGCGTGCTGATTACGCGGAGCGACGATCCGGCTACGCTCGAAAACTGGCGGAGCGCAGCGCACGAACGAGGATTGTTTACGGTTTACGACCGCGTCGCGCAGGCCGAGGAACAGACCCTCTCCCGCGCTTGGACGGACATGCCGCTGAAACGCAAGCTGTACTTCATCCACGGGCTGCCGGGGAACCGCAACGTATTCCGGCAGGAGCCGAACGGCGATCTGGTGATCTCCAACGTGAAACGGCGTTTCCAACTGTGGGAATCGAGTCCCGCGGACACCCGGCGCAGGCTGTGGTCCGGCGATCTGCGCATCTACTGCGGATTTCCCGACGATTCGCGCCGCGGCGGCCGCGAATTACTCGAGGGAACGCTGCCGTTGCTGCGGACGTGGTGGACCGACGGCGCGCTGTTTTACGAGCAAGAAACGATTCTCGACGCGCTGCGGCAAGGTTCAAGCGTTCCGGAGGACATCCGCCTGGACGAACCCACAGTGCTGCTGATGCGGGTGCGGATTCTCAACACCTCGGTCGCCGAGCGAGCCACCGCTCGGCTGGCGTTTGCCACTTCCGAGACCCGGCGTGGCGAAACCTTGACGCTGGAGGGCGAGAGAGTCTGGGGTCAGCGGGGCGGGGAGCCGCGGCGGTTCCGCTTCTTATGGAAAACGGGCGGGAAAGGCGGCATCGCGAAAAACGACGGTCGGTTCGATTGGTCGCTGGAACTCCCGCCCGGCGAGTCGCACGAAATGTTTTTTTCCGTGCCTTCGGTAACTTTGAACGATGATGAAATTGCGGATTTGGCGAAGCGCGAGTTCGCAGCCGACAGCCGGCGGATCGTCGAGTATTGGCGGTCGCGGAATCCCGGAAGCGCGCAAATCCGCACGCCCGAACCGTGGTTGAACGATTTTTACAAAACCCATCTGCGGCACATGGAGATCAATTGCCTGCGCGATCGCGAGGCGCCGCGGCGCTACGCCACGGTCGGGTCCCAGAGCTACGGCGTGTATCCGAACGAATCGTCGATGATGGTTTCGGACCTGGACCGCCGCGGCCTCGGCCATCTGGCGGAGCAGTGCCTGCAAACGTGGCTCGATTTCCAGGGCAAGGCGATCTTTCCCGGCACGTACCGCACGGCGGAAGGCGTCTTCAACAGTGCCGGCGGCGTGGAGGCGGGCGGATACAACAAGGGGCACGGCTACGCCCTGTGGTGCCTCGCCGAGCATTGGAAATACACCCGCGACCGAAAGTGGCTCGAGCGCGCGGCCCCCCACATCATCGCCGCCTGCGATTGGATTATCCGCGAACGGCAAGCGACGATGACCGCGAAGCCCGACGGTTCGCGGCCCATCGAATACGGCTTCCTGCCCGCCGGTTCGCTGGAAGACGTGACGGACTTCTGGTTTTGGCAAGCCACCAACAGCGCGACGGCGTGGGGATTCGACGCCGCGACGGCGGCGCTTGCCGATATCGGGCACCCCGAGGCCGCGCGGTTGCAAAAGGAAGCCCGGGCCTATCGCGAAGACGTGCTGCGCGGTCTGACCGAAGCGCGCATCCTGACGCCGGTGGTGCGGCTGCGCGACGGCACTTCGGCGCCCAAGTATCCTTCGCATTTGCACCTTCGCGGCCGCGCCGGCGGCTGGATCCGCGAGACGCTCGAAGGTCCGATGTTTCTCCCGGCCTACGGGCTGCTCGCGCCGCAATCGCCCGAAACCAAGTGGATCCTGGACGACTACGAGGACAATCTTTACATCTCCGATCACTACGGTTACGCAATTCCGAACTTCGATCCCTACTGGTTCTCGCGCGGGGGATTTTCCATGCAGGCCAACTTGCTCGACGGTCCCTTGCCGTATCTGTACCGCGACGACGTCAAGCATTACGTGCGAGCGTTCTTCAACGGCTTCGCGTCGGCATTCGATCCGGAAGTGCGGATGCTCACCGAACATGCCCGGCCCGAATTGGGCTACCCTTCGGGCGATCATTTCAAGACTTCCGACGAGGCGCAGGTTACCTACTGGCTGCGGTTGATGTTCGTCCACGAAGTGGGAGAGGACCTCTATCTCGGCCAGGCGATTCCGCGCTATTGGCTGGCGGACGGCAACACCGTCGGCATCGAGAATTCGGCGACCTATTTCGGCCCGCTGTCACTTGAGGTTGCATCGAAGGCGAAGGCGGACGAGATTCAAGCCACCTTCACCCCGCCGGAACGGAATCCGCCGAAAACCATCTACCTTCGCCTGCGCCATCCCCAGGAAAAACCGATTCGCACCGTAACGCTGAATGGAAAAGCGTATGAGAAATTCGATCCGCGAAAAGAATGGATTATCCTTCCCGGCGACTTGAAAGGGATTCAAAACGTGATTGCGCATTACTGAGGTTTTGGTATCTTTTTAGCCGAATGGAGTAACCTATTGGGTAATGTGGGAAAAGGGGAAAGAGGAAAAATGGGTAAGCGCCCCGGTCGGGGACTGGTCCATTTTTCGGCGGGAAAACGTATTTTGTGGACAAACGGTAGGCCGAAAACATGGACCTGTCCCCCTTCCCGCGGCGCGAGGGGGACAGTCCCATTTTCGCGGCGATTAAGCACTTTTAGAGCACCATAATCTTTTGCGCCGCGAAAATCGGGACAGTCCCCTGTGAACGGTTAC
>JADLEL010000184.1 GCA_020846145.1 Pirellulales bacterium
CCGTTCGCCAGCGAAGCCGTGCCGCCGGGCGAGGAAGATACGACTTGGCAAGGCTCCTTGGCCCAGCGGCTTTCGGCCACGATCAGCGTGGGCCGGAGCGCGTCGCTGAAGACCCGCGTCTGCTGCGGCTCGATCGTCAGCGAATCGCCCCCCTGCACTTCGGCGAGGCCCGCGGCGGCGCGAATCTTCTGGAAGGGCGCCTTGCGATAAACCTCCAACTCGCTCACGCAAATGCCCGACTGGTCCGGCGCGATGCGGTCCAGAAAGTGAGGCAGCTCGGCGAAGAGTACGCGGATGCGCTGCGTTCTGACGGGCGGAAATTCGTAGCGCAGGATCGTCGTCCCGCCGCGGCTGAGCTGCGCCTTCAGGGGCTTCCACTTGCCGTCGGCCCAGCACTGGATTTGCGCGAATTGCTGGGTGCGGGCCGAATTGAGCATGGGCAGCGTTTGCCCGGTGGCGAAGCGGACGATGAGCGCGGATATTTCTTGCGGCTGCGGCCATTCGACGCCCAGGTCGGCGGGGAGGCCGTGCGCGGGAACCGTCCAGAAACTGCGAAACGCGCCGTCGTGGGCCTTGTCCGGCTCGTAGCCCGGCACGACCGGTGCCCCCGGTTCCCAGGAGCGCATCTGCCCGCCCGCGGCCTGCATGGCGAGATTCCGGATCGAAGCATCGCCCTCATCGGCTTGGCCCCGCGCCGCAAGCGAGCAACTCAGGAACAAGAGACACGAGAATCGGCAAATCCACGAAGTAAGTTGGGAATTCATTGCAAGACTCCTCATTAAAGGGTGGTTAGATTTTTTTCCGAAGTCCGCGCCGACTGCAGCGCGTCGTTAAGCCAGGTGAATTTCCGATAGGTTTTTTGGTACGCGGAACGCGCCGCGGGATGGGGTTGAAATAACCGAGCCAATGCGGCGTGGTCTCGTAGAACCGTTTCTCCCGGAGGCCGGCCGAGAGCCTGGAAAGCCAGCATGGCCGCGCCGGCGGAGGTTGCCTCGGCGAACGGGCAAACGCGCACCGGCAAGCCGGTAACGTCCGCCTTGATCTGGCACCATAACGGCGAGCGGCTTCCTCCTCCCGCGCTGGTGATGCTCGCCGGCTGCACTCCCATGTCCGCCAAAAGATCCAAATTTCGCTTGAGGAGGAAGGCGATCGATTCCAAAAACGCGCGCGAGACGTGCTTTCGCTGGTGGCCCATCGTCAGGCCGTAAAGGCACGCTTTGGCCGCGGGATCGAAATCGGGGCTGCCGCTGCCGGCAAAATGCGGCAACAGGATCACGCCGTCGCTGCCGGGAGCGGCCTCGGCGGCTTCCGCGGTAATGCGATCGTAGAGGCTGCCCGCGGAAGATTTTTCGGAAATCGAGGACGGCGCGAAAAACTGATCGCGATACCAGCGCAGGGCCGCGCCGGCGGTTTCGCACCACGGCAGCAGCAGGTATCGGCCGGGCAAAGCATGCTCGAAACAAGGGACGCGAATCCGCGGATCGAATCGCGGCGCGTCGCATACGGCGCCGACCACCAGGGCCGCCCCCGTGGTCTCCGCGATGGAATCCGGCGCGATGCTGCCGATCGCCAGCGTGGCGGCCGTGGCGTCCATGGCCGCCGCAATCACGGGAATTCCCGCCGGCAATCCCAGGGACTCCGCCAGATCGGGTTTCAATCGGCCCGCAATCTCGCCGGGAGCGATAATTCGACTGAGTTTTTCCTCCTCGACTCCCGCGAGAGCGAGCATTTCGGGCCAATACTCGCGGGAACCCAAATAAGCCAGCAGCGAGCAGCAGGCGATCGAATGATCGACCGCCGCCGCGCCGCTCAGGCAATAAATCAAGAAGTCCTGCGTTTGCAGGAAATGCGCGACGCGTCCGGCCAATTCGCCATGAGTCTCCATGAACCAGGCGAGCCGAGACGCGAAATGCACCGAGGAGGCCCCGGTTTGCCCCGTCGTTCGATACAGCCGCTCAAGGCCGATTCGACGCTGAATCCGCTCGGCCTGCGGCTGCGCGCGGGGATCGGACCAGAGGATGGCGTCGATGACCGGCGCGTCGTTTTCATCCAGCGCGAAGAGCGTGTCGGTGTGGCCGGTGACGGCAATCGCGGCGACTTGCCGGGCATCGAGGGCACGGCTTTGCAAGGTGTCGCGAATCGCGCCAAGGCACGCCGACCAATAGTTGCGGGGATTTAATTCTGCGCGATCGGTGGTCGGCCGCAAGATCTCGAACTCGCGCGCGGCCACCGCCTTCAATTGCAGCGCGGCATCGAACACCGCCGCTTTGAACGACGTCGTTCCGGCATCGATCACCAGGATTAAATCCACGGTTTGCTCCTCGCAGGTAGGAAAATGGCTCATCGGTATTCCCGCCACGCATCCAACATGGCGGCGTAGTTTTCGGGCTTCACGCTCGCGGTAATGTCGCTCGTGGACGAGAGAATGTATCCCTCCGGTCCGGCGGTCTCGATGCACGCTTTCACGCATTCGCGCACCTGCCGCGGATCGCCGTCGCACAACAATTTCACCGGCACGCCTCCCTTAATGGCGACGCGGCCGCCGAATCGCGCCTTGACGTCGGCCAATTCCACGCCGGCGTTGGCGTCGATCGGATCGATGCAGTCGATCCCCGCCCGCACCAAATCGTCGAGGATCGGATTGACGTTGCCGTCGCAATGCTTGATGAATGGTTTTCCCAAAGGTTTCAGTTCCCGAATCAAACGTTGCAGTCCGGGCAAGCACAACGACCGCCAGCGCTGCGGCCCCATCACCGGTCCGCGATTGTCGCAGTAGTCGTCGCTGGTCCAAAAAACGTCGGCACCCAGCGCGGCCGCGCGGCGGGCCATCGCGACGTAATAGTCCACCGCGATGCCGATCAGCTTGCGGACGAATTCGGGTTCGCCGGCCATGAGCATCATCAGGTTTTCCATTCCCACCAAATACCGCGGCAGGGAATAGGCGTCGCGGAGGCGAAAGACGATCGCCTTCTCGCCCCCGAAGCGTTTGACCGCCTTGCACAAACTGCGAAAATGCCATTCGGCCAGCGGATCCGGCGGCGTAAAAGAGTCCAAGTCTTCCGCCCGATCGAATCGATGGCCCACCACCACGGGATATTCTTCCGTCGCGCGGCGAACGGTCAATCCCCACTCGTCCACATATTGCGTTTTTCCGTCCGTATCCGGATGATCATCGGCGTACACGACGACGGCGTCCCAACCGGCCCGCACGACGAAATCCAATTCGTCCCCGCCCGGGCAGAGCGCCTCGCGCACCCGGCGATCGACGAGCCACTCGAAGGTCGGAATCCAGGCCGGCGCCTCGCGGCGGAGCGCGGCAAGAATGCACTCCCGCGAATTCATGGCGCGTTCTCCTCGCGGGCGACGATCACCGGCTTGTCTTTTTTCACCAAGGCCGCCAGCAGATCGCGGGGCGCCCGCTCGTCGGTGATCCACGCGGTGATCTCCTCGGCCCG
>JADLEL010000185.1 GCA_020846145.1 Pirellulales bacterium
ACACCGAAAGGCCGCCGCATATTCAGCGCCGTCCTCGCTGCGCAACACGCCACCCTGCAACAACTTAACGCTCTCGCCGCATAAAACATTGAGGAGAAAGCCTCAATCCTGAAAACTAATGGCATAGGGTGGTGGTGGTAGTGGGTGATTGGTTTTTAGTCGCTTTGCAGTTAAGGAATATCGATTATGATAAAATCAACAGTTTTTTTTGTCGCGATTATTATCATCATCATGCCGGCATGCCAACAAAAGGAATCGAAAATGTTAAAAGACGAAAAAGCGGTTGCCGCGAAACTAAAAAATACGCGGGGAGTTGACTTCGAAAGAGACGAGGCGGGGCATCTCGCTTACGTGGATTTTACTTGCGCCAATAAAATCGATTACGATAAAGCGGTTGACGGCCTGCAATTATGCCCCTACTTGCGGTCCGTCGATTGCTTCAAAACGGACCTCACCGATGTCGGGCTTGGGATAATTACCCAATGCGAGAATCTGCAAAAACTGATAATTTCCGAATGCGATAGACTGACCGTGGAGGGGATTAGCAAAATACGCTCGCTCCAACGCCTGCAAGAACTGCATTTGAATCCCAAGAAGGACGCGGACTTATGCATGAAATACGTTTCGGAGATCAAGTCGATTCGTCATCTGATATTAACTTTCTCGAAAATCACCGATGACGGATTGAAGCACGTCGGAACCATGCCGAATTTGGAGTGGCTCGACCTTTCGCAGGTCGAGACCATCACCGGCCGCGGACTAAAATATCTCGTAGGCCTTCCATTGCGAGAGCTTTCATTGAGTCGTACGATTATCACCGACGAGGACATGGTCTATGTAGGGGATCTTTCCGGCCTGGAAACTCTTTTTCTAAATTCTCCAAATATCACCGACAAGGGCATAAAACATCTTGCCAGGCTGAAGCGGCTGAAAACGTTATTCCTGTGCGAAATGAAAATCACCGATAACTGCTTGCCATATCTTTGTCAACTCAAGGAACTCGACGATTTGGCCTTATGGGATACGGAGATCAGCGATGCCGGATTGAAACTCTTTCAGAATTTGAAAAAACTGAAAAGCCTGCACCTCGGAAACACGAAAATATCGATCGACGGCGCCAGATTCATCAATTGGCTCCTGCCAAAATGCGATATTACTACTTCTTTCGATGAGCAGATAGGAATAATTCGTGATTAAGTCGAAATATATTAAATGGTCTGGTGAATATCGGTTTGTGGCTCGATAGTTCGGTGGGTGGCATTCCGCCCTGCTCACCGGGCAGGCCGACGAACTGCGCGACCGCAACGTCGCCAAGGCCGAGGCCGCGGCGGAAGTCAAAATGGCCTGGGAGGCGGCGCTTTACGGTTTCGACCACGCGCATTCGGTCGTCGAGCGGGCGCTGGCGGCGCTGGGGCTGGAGGAGCGGGAGTTGCCCGAAGAAGAAACGCCGCCCGACCTGGGCGAGGAGTTCGCCGTCGCGCCGGGGCCGACCGGGGATTTCGAGCAGTCTTGCACCATTTACGGGGCCTACGACGCCCTGTCGGATAGCTACATGTTCTTCACGCCGACGATGCCCTACGCCGTGCAGCCGATGTTGCGGTCCGACGGCGGCGCTTTCTGGTGCGATTACGATCTCTACGCCCGCATCCTCGAGCGGATCGGCGGCGTTGCGGCGGCGGGCTTGTCGTCGGTCGGCGTTAATGCGCCCGTCACGGCGGATTTCGCCCCGATACCCTGCCATCCGGCGGCGTTTCATCTTTACGATCCCGAGTTGGTCCTCAACTCGCTGAACCACGCCCATCCGCACTCGCCGCTCGACGGCCTGCCCGACCACCTTCTGGCCAACCTCCTCCGCGGCCCGCACTACGGTTCCCCGCACTCCCCGCCCTCCACCCCGGAATCATCCCTCATCGACGTCGAGACGGAATCGCCCTGCGATTCCAATCCGATAAAGGCTATCGAACTCGAAAGTCAAAGTATTGATGTTTCGCGCTTTCCAATCAAATTGATGCAAGAATTGATTGAGGACGGCATTTTTATTCAGTCAAAAGAACACCCTGAATTTGTAGTCAACTCTGCCATACATCCCGGGGGTGTGGTAACGTGCGTTTTTCAAAGATATCAAAATACGACTTCAAAGATTGAGAGAGACGATGGCGCTTCCATTCGAGTATTCTATCCCGATGGTCCTGTCTGCTACAGACTCGTGGCGCGTTTCGACTACGGTCCCGAAGAATATGCGGGCTGGGGCGACGACATTCAAGGTTTTTGCGCTTATTTGCGTCGGCCGGAAAAGGTCGAACAATATGCGGATTACGCCTTGGCGAAGGTCAAGGGACAATTCGCCGAAGAGTTTATTTCCAAGATGGACGTGGCTCATGGCGTAGTAAATTTCATCGGACACGCCACGCCGCTGGTGGGCACGACGATGTACCTGATCGAGGGCGAACGCGGCGAAGCCGCGATTTCCCTGGTGGGAGATATTTCCCTATTCGTCGGCGTGGGTATAATCGAGAATGCGGCCAAGGCGGGCAAGGGCCTGTCGGCGGCCAAGACGGGCAAGGGCCTGTCGGCGGCCAAGACGGGCGTCGTCCTCGCGTCCAACGCGGTGGAATTTTCGGCCGGTATTTACCGCGGCTATCAAGGATGGGACGCCTGGCAGCGCGGCGAAAAACTCGCGGCTGGAGGCTATTTTAGCGAAGCCTTCCTCCGCATGCTCGGCGTGAGCAAGAAAACCATCCAACTCATCAAGCTGCGGGGCGAAAAAGCCGCCGCCGCCTTAAAAGCCGAAGCCACGCTCGAAAAGGCGGCGGATGCAATTGATAAAGCTCCTATCAACCGGATCCCAAGCGGACTTAAGCCACTCGTTTCCGATTTGCCGGAATTGAATTGGAATGGGACAAGGATTTTAGGCATAGCCCAGGAAACTAATACAGATGGACACGTAAGGGCAATTGCAAAGCATGTCCAGCTGATGTCTCAGTCTGGAGATTATGAGTACATTACGCTGAATCGTTCGTGGAAGGTCTCTACGAGCATAGACGGAGCAGCGGGTAACCTTCGACCCGATATAATTTCTGTGCGATGGGATGGAACTGTCGATGCAGTCGAAGTTATGTCCAAAGGCGATACATACAAAAAGCTTCGGGATCGTCTCGAAGAAGGAAGGAAATCACTTCCTCAAGCAAATCGCGGTGACATTCATGTCATCCCTTATCCATACAACGGCTAATGCATTGGAATATACAATGTTTGATAAATTATCTTCGGACGCTTCGGTTGTCGCTTTTTATGGCCTGCAATTCTCGAAGAGCCGAATAGAGACGAGTTATAGAGATCTCGTGGAATGGTTCGATACATTGGGTTATCATCCTGATACGAGTAATGTATCGGGCAAAGGATTTAGTGATAAGTTGGGGTCATTTGAGCGTAACGACCAGAAGATAAAAAAACGGAATTTTAGTGACGTTAATGGTTTTTCTCTTTTTCGGCTTGCTCCTGGCGGTCAGATACCTGGTTTCGACTGGTCTGTGAATGCTGAAGTTATTAAGGACTATTCTTGCTGTATTGTTGGCGTACGTTCCTCAATTGCGTTTATTCCAGGTGAGTTGCTGCTTTCGATTGCACGAAAGTTGATTCGAACGTTTTGCCCAATTTATGGCATAGGTTATCTCCGCTCAATGGATCTGGGGCCCACCTTTTTCGCCATGGGGGGAAACATCGGTACAAATTTATGGGGAGAAGATAGAAAATTAGCTGATAGAATCCAGAAGTGGTCTGACTTAGGTATCGAAGAACGTTGTTATGAAAAGGGATTGTTGAGGGATGTGTATCCCTGGAACTTTTTAACGGACACACAATTAGATCGTCTGATCGAAGGCGTTCCTCTCAGGGAATGGATTAAATTGGATGAAAATCGCGGGATTATTTCGTATCTCGAGGGCAATATGTGGTTGTGGGAAGTTCAGGAAGCTCAATTACTAAGCGTTCGAATTGCAACAGAAAATGCTGGATTGATATTCGATTAAAATCCGAAAGGAAATGGGGGCTGGGTGATGGACCAGATATCAGCGAGGGTATTGTGTTAGTCCGGCTTCACGCCCACGATGCCCTACGCCATCCAGCCGATGGAACGGTACATCGGAGGCTATCCAGGCTGGGTGGATTTCGACCTCTGCGCGCGTCCTCGAGCGGATCGGCGGCGTTGCGGCGGCGGGCTTGTCGTCGGTCGGCGTTTATGCGCCCGGTCCGAATTTCGTCTCGAATCCCTGCCACCCGGAGGCGTTTCATCGTTACGATCCGGAAAAGGCCCTCAATTCGCTGAACGCGGTCCATCCGCATTCGCCGCTCGACGGCCTGCCCGACCACCTCCTGGCCAATCTCCTCCGCGGCCCGCACTACGGCATTCTGCACGGCACCAGTGGATCCTCCCCCATCGACGTTCCCTTCAGCGTGAGCCAAATCTACGGCCCGGCGTTCGGGATTGAAGTGCGAGATTTCTCCACCGTCGATCCGACCACCGGCGACATCACCCATTACCACACCAACCCCGACGGCAGCTTCACCATCACCGTCGAGCCGAACGTGGGCGACCAAGGACAAACGCCGCAGGCCGAAGCTTCCAATTCCGCGAATTCCTCCCAGGCGAAGAAGCCCTGGGAATGGCTGGAAGTTCTGAAAATCTTGCGCACGGTGGACAACAGCGTCTATTACTACTGGGCAAAGAAAGGGCATATCCTCGACTATGGCGACGTTTTTGTCAGTAAGCCTTATTACATTCCTTATTGGGGAGAGGATTGGTTTCAATGCGTGGATATTCGGTTTCCGCGGGAAATGACCTCATTCGAGGTGGCTAAAATCCTGCTGGACAACACGAACTTGTCGCTTGCACATAAGCTTGCGGTCGCGACCAAGCCGTCGGAGTTCGACACCATCGACAAGCTGCAAGGGCGGTTGCAGGAGTTGCAGGAAACGTGCAACGAGATCGCCGCCAATTTGCAGACGGGAGTGGAAGTGGGGGTGAGCCTGATTCCCGGCGGGGCACTGGTGGTTTCCATTTACCAGGCGACTGAAAAACGCTATACTGAAGCGACCGTCGGCGTCGTGTTGGTGCCCCTGAATAAAATCCCCTGGTCGAAGCTGCTGAAGTTTATCGGATTGGGCGGCGTGAGTTGCAAGATTGGCGGGAAGGCAATTACCGTCTCCCGGGAAGTCGCCGAGTACCTCGCCAAACTGACACCGGGAGAACTTCAACAACTCGAAAAAAACCTTGCCGAGAAGACCATTCCGAAAATCAAGGAGCTTCTCACAAAAGCCGCGCGAAACAGCAAGGCGGCGCTGAAAGAAGCGGCGGAAGAGTTGGCACGCGGCGCCAAGGCGAGGAAGATATTGGCGGCCAATCTGGGCGCGCACAGCTACCCGGTTGAGGCGCAAGCGCACCATATCTTCGGCGTCGCGCAATTCGACACTCCATTGGGACAGAAACTCCAGAAGTGGGGCATCAATCTTAATGGGGCGGAGAACGGCGTTTGGCTGCCCGTGAAGGATTACGCCGGCCGCATGGCTTCGCTCCATTCTGGCCGGCCAGTTGAAGCGTACACGAATAAGGTCATTGAGCAGCTTAATCGTGCAACATCGAAAGAAAGTGCATTGAAAATTCTGCGAAAACTTCGGGACGACCTGCTTCACGGTCGTCTGCCCATCAACGGTGTTCAATAGGAGGAACTTTGTTATGGCGAAAGTGTATCGGTGTGGCTGGTCGTTGAAGGAAGATCGGCCTAAAATCAATTTCGAGTTGGAGGAGAATCGGCGGAACGACTGGTTGGCGGTTGCAGAGGTGGTGATGACCCGTGAACTGCCTTTGGAATCTTATCCCGCCATCTCCGTGCGGGTTATGCATCCGTACGCGACCGATTGGGATTGCTATATGATGCCCGGCGCGAGTGGTTTGTTTTCCCAACGTTTCGTGGATATTGTCGGCGGCCATGCCTTGCAGTGCTTTACGCTGTTGACGGCGCGGCTCAACGGCGAACCTTACTACTTCCTCTACTGCATCCGAACGATCGACTGCCTCGATCGTGAAAGATCGCAAATTGAAGTGTTCCCGGACGATACTAGCCAGATAATGGATATAACTCACTACGCCTTCGTTGAGGACCGGCTACCTGAAGGCATGCTATTTTGTATTCCGGATATTCCCGATCTTTTCGCTACGGAGGCGGTCGCCGCGCGCGTTCAGAAGTCGGCACTGCGAGGCGTGCGAATGGATCTGTTGCCATAAATATGTCGGACATTGTCCTGGTCCGACGCCGCTGCTCCCCTACGCCCAACAACAGCGCGCTCTGGCCGCGGCCGAGAAACTGCGGGTGTGCGTCGACGGCGGGAGCGTCGTGGGCGCGGCGGACGCCGAGAAGAATCGGGCGATCGACGAAGCCCTCGCCGATGTCGCCCTGCTCACCGGCCAGGCCGACGAACTGCACGACCGCAACGTCGCCAAGGCCGAGGCCTCGGCGGAAGTCAAAATGGTTTGGGAGTCGGCGCTTCACGGCTTCGATCTCGCGCATTCGGTCGTCGAGAAGGCGCTGGCCGCGCTGGGGCTGGAGGAGCGGGAACTGCCCGAAGGGGAAACGCCGCCCGATTTGGGCGACGAGTTCGCCATCGCCCCGGGATCGACCGGGGATTTCGAGGAATCTCACCTCATCGAAGGGCCCAACCCCAAGCTCATCGCGCCGACGATGCCCTACGCCGTCCAGCCGATGGAACGATCTGTCGGCTGGGTCGATTACGACCTCTACGCCCACGTCCTCGAGCGGATCGGCGGCATTACGGCAGCGGGCTTGTCGTCGGTCGGCGTTTACGGGCCCGGTCCGAATTACGTCCCGAATCCCTGCCATCCGGCGGCGTTTCATCGATACGATCCCGAATATGCCCTTAATTCGCTGAACCACGATCATCCGCATTCTCCGCTCGACGGCCTGCCCGACCGCCTCCTGGCCAATCTCCTCCGCGGCCCGCACTACGGCTCCCCGCATGCCACCCCGGAATCCTCCGTTCCCTTCAGCGTCGCTCAAATCTACGGCCCGGCGTTCGGCTACTCGGTTACTTCATGGGACATTCCCGATCCGAATACCAGAGCGTTGACCAATTACGCGGTCGATCCCGTCACCGGTGAACTCGTAATAACGCCGCCGCCGTCCCTTGAGGAAACCAATTTCTCTAACGGTTCCATTTACCATTACCTAACGAATCTCGACGATATCTTCAGCACCGAAACAGAGCAAGAGCTTAACGATCAAGTCGAGGGAGATAAAAGCGTTGAAAATTCCTCATCCGCTCCGCTTACGGATCGTGAAATCCTCAAGGAACGCCTGTTAAAGTTCTTTTATGGCGAGTCCAGCCCCCAAGATCGGCAAATGTTTCTTTCCGGTGTCGCCGACGGCTTCTGGGATGGCATTAAGTTTTGGATCGACCTTGCCAAGATGGGAGCAAAATTCGCCTGGAATGCGATTGACGCGAAACGACAAGCCAAAGAATTTGGGTGGCACGCGTATTCGAGCGTCTCGAAGTACATCGTGGATCACGGATTAAGCTGGTATTATGGAATTCGGCCGCAGCAATTCGAAAAACCGCCCTTGCCGCCGGTCGCGCAATCCGCGATGGGCACGGTGGAAGCAATAAGAAAGAAGTTGCAAGGATTGGAATTGCCTCCCTTGGAAAAGCTACCGGGGGTAATCAAGGAGATGATCGCCGCCGCGAGCGAGATCATGGGGATATGCGGTCGGGTGATGAGCGACTTCGATGATTCGAGATTGATGACGTTCAATCCGAATCCTCAAAAAGACCTGACCGCGAAAGTGAGCCGGATCATCGACGAGGCTTCTCCAACGCTCGTGAAGCTGATGTTGGTCTTGACCGACGCGGTCGCCACGCCTCGCGAACGCGGTTACGTGGTGGGCACGGTGCTATACCAGGTAACGGAATACGTGGTGGTTTCCCTGGCCACCGCGGGCGTGGGGGCGGTCGTCGAGGGCGGGATTCAACTGCCGCGGCTCGCGGCGAAACTCAAGCAAATCGGAATCATCGCGAAGGACGCGAAACTCGCCGAAAAAGTGGAGGAGATCGCCAGCGACGTAAAAATTCTCGGGAACAGTGCGGAACGAAGCGCCGAACTGGCGGAAAAAGAGCGGTCGCGATTCGTCCTCACGGTCATCGAACGCAACGAACTTTGCTTTGCGCGCAACACGCCGGTCGCGGTCTCCGGTCGTTCAAAACCGATCGGAGAGATCGCGCCGGGTGAGTACGTGAAAGCGTTCGATTTCAGCAGCGGCGAATGGGTGTTGGCGGAAGTGCTGAAACGCCACGATAACTTTTATTCGGGCGCAATGATTACCGTCCATGTGGAAGACTCCGCAATCGAGGCGACCGTGAATCACCCCTTCTGGGTCGTCCGGGGAGGGGAACTCGATAAGCGCCGCGTGCCCGACGAACTGTCTCCTGACGAAGACCAAGGCCATGCGCTCGAAGGACGTTGGGTGCTTTCGCAGGAATTGCAGGCCGGCGATCTGATCTTCTGCGTAGATGGTCGATACCGCCGCATCGTCCGCATCGAACAGCGTTACGAATCGCGGATCGAAGTCTCCAACCTGACCGTGCGCGGGCACCACACTTTCGCGGTCGGTGAATCGCCGGTCTTGGTGCATAACTCGCCGTGGTGCGACAGCCTGCGCAAGGCGAAGGGGGGCTGGGAGAAACTCACGTCGCTGATCGAAGCGGCAAAGCGCGAGAAAAAAGCAATTCACGCACACCATATCGTTCCCAAGGATATCTGGAAAGAATATATTCCCGAAGCCGTACCTTACCTTCAAAAGGCGCAGAAAATCTTAAAAGACTGCGACATCGAATTAATCTGCGATCCGCGAAACCTTACCTGGGCCTTGAACTGGGACCATTCGTTGGATTATGCTAAAGCCATCGAAAAAACGCTGACAAAAGCGTATAACCAAGGTGGAAAAGCCGAAGTAGAAGAGGCTCTGAAGAAGATTGAAGTTATTTTGAACAAGGGGAAAAAGTTTCGGGGGCTAGAATAATCGAAATACTTTTGGAGGATTATATGGAAAAATCTCCCGGACAGCGTATGTATATAGCAGTAAAAAATGGGGATGCGGACGAAGCGCGCCGCATCCTTCACGATCACCCCGAGCAACTTACCGATTATCCCGGATCAGCCTCATCGTGGCTGCACTATGCGGCCGACAAAGGACATATACGGGTGATCGATGTTTTTCTTGAAGCCGGTCTGGATATTAACTGGGGGCGAAGGGATTCGGACGACACGCCGCTCGCCGGTGCCGTGGACTACGGCCAATATGAAACGGCGAAGTATCTGCTTTCACGCGGCGCGAACCCGAACCTTGGCAGGTGCTTGATCGGAGCAATTAATTCCAAGACCAACTCGTTCGAATTGGTCAAGCTTCTCGTCGAAAACGGGTGCGATGTGAACCAGGTCTGGCGCTTCGGCGATGAAGAGCACGGCCCGCTGTTCAACGCGCTCGGTTGGGCGACCGGCGGCGGCCGCGCCGACATCGCCGAGTATCTGCGCGCACATGGGGCGGTCATGCCGCCGGAGGAACCTCGTCCCGCGTATGCCGGCCCGCGCGAGGAAATCATCGCCTATTTCGAAAATTGCTTCGGTCCCGCCGATCCCCAAGCGTTGCGGGAGATCGTTCCCGCCATCGATCCGCCGGTTTTGATTCATCGCATTCCCCCGAACGAAGAGAGGAATTCGCTGATCCTCTTCACCACCGGCATGAGCGATCGGCCGATGGACGTTCCGCCGGGCGCGGAAGAGTATCGCTGCGGGGAACTGCTCATGGAACTTCCGGGCGAATGGCCCTTGTCGCGCGAGGCGCTGGCGAATCCCGATCATCGATGGCCGATCGATTGGCTGCGTCGGGTGGCCGCCTATTCCCGCATGGAGGAAACCTGGTTCGCGCCGTTCACCGTCATCCCCAACGGCGATCCACCCGCGCCTTTTACTCCCGGATGCCGTTTTTCGGCGATGATGCTCGCTATCAGCTATGAAGACGTCGGCCCGATCCATCTGCAGGACGGGCGAACGGTGCAGATTTATACGCTCGCGCCTTTGTATGCGGATGAAGTAGAACTGGAAAAATCGCAAGGATTGCCGGAGTTGTTTCGCCGTCTGGACGAGTTCGATTTCGGCAGGTGTATTAATCCCCTTCGCAAGAGCGTGGCCTCCCTGCCCTAATACGTCTAGCTCCACCTTCACCGCGCCTACGATGCCCTACGCCGTCCAGCCGATGTTGCGGTCCGACGGCGGCGCTTTCTGGTGCGATTACGACCTCTACGCGCACGTCCTCGAGCGGATCGGCGGCATTGCGGCGGCGGGCTTGTCGTCGGTCGGCGTATATGCGCCCGGTCCGAATTTCGTCTCGAATCCCTGCCACCCGGCGGCGCCGCACCTTTACGATCCGGAAAAGGCCCTCAATTCGCTGAACGCCGTCCATCCGCATTCGCCGCTCGACGGCCTGCCCGACGAACTCCTGGCCAATCTCCTCTGCGGCCCGCACTACGGCTCCCCGCATGCCACCCCGGAATCCTCCGTTCCCTTCAGCGTCGCTCAAATCTACGGCCCGGCGTTCGGGGTGGAAGCGATTCCCGACGAGCCGGAGGATGCCGAGCCGGATGCCGAGGAGTTCACGCCTACGAAGATCCTTGAGCAGCAGGAGGTCAAAATCGATTACGCGCGATATCCTTTTGAAAAAATGGAGGAATTGGTCCGCGAAGGATTGGCGCAGGCGTTCAGTTTCGCCGATGGCAGTCGATTCGTCCTCATCACCGATGTCGTGGGCGAACGCGTGATGACGTTCGTTTTTCATTTGTATCAACCCACTTTCATCAAGAATCAACTCGTCGGCATGACGGCCCCGATGAATGTATACGCCGATATCGAGTATCGGGATGGACCCAAGTGCTACGGACTGGTCGTGCGTTTCGAGCGCAGCCTGAACTTCGGCCCGTTCGGGAGTCTGGAAGAACTGGTGGAGTATCGGCGACGGCGATTTTCTGGAGGACGTGCGCGAGATCGTGAACCTTGAAAAACTGGCCGATCGGTTGGGGTTTCTCCTCGCCCGGCATTGGCTGCGCTGCCGAGAGCCGAAAAAGACGACCGAATTGCAAAAGAATTTGCCTAGGGCCACTTCGCAGCGGATAAAAAAATGTCGTAAGTCTCTATATGGCAATATGTTGCAAAATATGAAATTTTAAGAATTTTTTCCAAAACACCGTTCCTGCGCTTGACGTGCAGTTCGGCCATCTGATAAATTACAGGTTGTAAGATAAACATTAGACTTCTTTCTTGAGGGCAATCCCCCGTCATGAACCAGTTTAATGTCCCTTTCGGCTGCCATGCGGAGGAGGCGGAATGTACCTCCTTATCTAAGGCCATCGTCGGTCTGATGCGGCCGTAAATAAAGGCTCTCTCGTAATCGAGGGCCGGACGATCTTTTGCGTCTTGCCGCCCCTGCCGGGGACCGCGTTTCTGCGTCGGCTTCCGGTTCGGCATCCGCGGCGGCAACGGCGCGGGGATCATCTTCGCCGAACGCGCGTCTCCCGCGCGTCGGCTTCCGACGAGTTGTTCCCGGTTTTCGGAAAAATCGGGCAGTTCACTGCGCGAATCGCGCCTCGCGCGCAGTTTCCGCATCTCTCAAACAGGATTCTCGCCATGGAAGGCAAACATTCTCGCAAGCAATCGCTAGACCTTTCGCCTGCGGAAATCGCCGCGGCGTTTTCCGATCCGGTCGATGCGGAGCGGTTCCCGCCGATTCTCACCCCACAGCAGGCCGCCGAGTTGCTCCGGGTTCCGCTCGAAACGATCTATAGCTGGCGCTCCCGCGGGTTGTTGGATCGATGTTCGCGAAAGGTCGGCAAACACGTCCGATTCGTTCGCAACCGGCTCATCTCGTTACTTTTTAACGAAGGACTTACCAATGCAGGATAATGATCGAAACGCGCGCCCCGAGCGCGAGGCCTACGAACAGGTGGGCGAGTACGTGCGGATTTTCCGCCGGGGCAATACGTGGTACGCCAATCTTCAGCACGAAGGAAAGCAGCACCGCCAATCGCTGAAGACGAAGAGCAAAAAAGAAGCCCGCCACCGGGCCCTGCGGTTGGAAAGCGCCGTGCGCGACGGGGGGATAAAACGACCTCCCGAAGCGCCGACGATCGTCCAAGTCATTGATGCCTATCAGGCCTTTTTGGAAATGGAAGGTCGTTCCCCATCCACGCTCGCTAAATACCGGCCGGTGTTGCAACGGTTATTGCTCTTTGCCGCGCGGCGGCAGGCAACCAAGATTACCGAGATCGATTTACGGCTCGTGGATGCCTATCGCCAAGCGCGTTTAGCCGCGGGAACGGCGCCGATCACTGTGCATAACGATGCCGTGACGATCAAGCAACTGATGGACTTTGCCTTGAGCCGGGGCATGATCGCCAAAGACCCGTTGCAGGGGATAAAACTCAAAAAACCCCCCAAGCGGCCGCAACCCTGGTGGACCTGGGAAGAGGTGCAAACCATCCTTGCCGCCGCCCGCGAACCGCAACGCGCGATGCTGACGGTGCTCGCGGAGACGGGCATGCGGATTGGCGAGGAAAAGCACCTGACCTGGGAAGACGTCGATTTCCAACACGGGTTTCTCTTGATCCAGCCCAAGGAGTTTGTCGATCCGCAAACGGGGCAGAGCGCCTCGTGGGAGCCGAAGACGCGCAATCGGCGTGCGATACCGATGAACCCGGTCGTCCGGGCGGTGCTGGAACAACTTCCCCGAAAATCCCGCTGGGTGTTTACGGCGGGACCTTCGCCGAAGTACCCGAAGGGAGACCATTACCTTTCGGAGCGGCGGCTGCTGCAGTATCTCAAGGGGATATTAAACAAACTTGGCCTGGAAGGGCATTTACACACCTTTCGGCACAGTTTGATTTCGCATGCTTTGACGAGCGGGATTCCCCCGGCAATTGTCCAGCAGTGGGCGGGACACTTGGATCCCAATATAATCAAGGAATATACGCACGTCGCAGATCGAGCCTCCCAGGCCGCCATGCAGCGCCTGTCCGAGGAAAACCATAACGCCACGAATGGCAAGGAGCGTGAAAATGCTGCAGAAGATAGCGAAGCCAAACAAGCTCAAAACAAGCACAGCCACCTGGAGGAACGCCATGGCGAGAGCGCAACATGAAAGCCGTCAACGAGTTGCGTCAACGGCTTTTCATGCGAGCGGAGGGGATAAACCCCTCGGCTCGCTATCCATTATTTCATAATTTGACTCACTTCCGCAAATGCCCCCAACAATGCCTCCGCAAATTCCGGTTCGTTGATGTGGGCCGCGACGCGGCGGATTTGCCGCGTGGAATTCGTTTGCACCGCCGCTTCCAATTCCTCGAAGAGCGCGCGATCGGCTTCGGGATCGTAAAACGGCTTTCCCGGCGCATCCAGCATCGACACGCCCTTTTCCGGGATGAGTAAAAGGAACGGCGCCGTCGAGCGGTTGATTTTCGCGGCCATCCAGCGCGCGCATCGGCGATTCTCTTCGGGCGTAGTCCGCATCAAGGTAACTTGCGCGTTGTGGACGTGCAGCTTTCGCTCGCGGAATTGCGGCGGCACGGCGTCCCGGCTGCCGAAATTCACCATGTCGAGCGCGCCCAAGCTCATGACGTAGGGGATTTTCTTCTCGAAGATTACGTCGAAACGGGCCGGACCGGCCTTGAACACGCCGCCGACGATTTCATCGGCCACTTCGGTGGTGGTGATATCGAGCACGCCGCTCAGCAGCCCGCTCTCGACGAGTTTTTCCATGGCCTGCCCGCCGGTGCCGGTGGCGTGAAACACGAGGCAATCAAAGCCTTGCGATTCGAGCCGCTCGCGCACCTGGGTTACGCAGGGAGTGGTAACGCCGAACATCGTCATGCCGAGGGCCTGTTGCGTCGCGCCCTCGGGCGACTTGTGGGCAACCATGCCCGCCAAGGCATGCGCGGCGTTGGCCAAAACTTGGCGCGACACGCAATTCAAGCCCGCGACATCGACCACCGAAGGCATGAGCGCGATATCGCAGCAGCCGACGTAAGGCGCCGTGTTCCCGCTGGCCACCGTGGAAACCAGCAACTTGGGCACGCCAATGGGCAAGGCCCGCATGGCGGGCGCGATTAAGGCCGTGCCGCCGGTTCCGCCCAGCCCGAGTACGCCGAGAACCCGATCCGCCGCAAATTCCCGTCGCAGAAATTCCACCAAGGCCTCGCCGATGACCGTTACGGCCTGCCCGCGGTCGAGTTCCGGCAAGGCGATTTGTTTTTCAGTCGGGTGGCGGGCGAGCACTCGGTCGCGGCCGATGTCCGGTTTCACCGTCGGCGCGTCTTTCGTGCCGACATCGACCGTTACGGCCGGCAGTCCAGCCGACCGGATGCACTGGGCCGCGAATTCGGCCTCGCGCCCTTTGCTATCCATCGTGGCGATCAAATAAATCGATTGGGGCATGAGCGGTTCTCGCTAGCGCGTCGGATGAAACCGGTGTAAATCGAGTACGAAAGAAGCAATCTTATTCCACAACGATTCTTATTGCAAACGCCACCACGGGCATCATCTTAACAAACCTCCGCAAAGGATGTTACCGCCCGATACTCATTTTTTGGTAATATGCCCTACCTGGGTAAAGTTTGCGGGTCGATCTGCCGATAATCGAGGGTAGCGCGATGTAATTGCTCGTTCCTTCTTGTCTATCCGAAGTCATTGCCATGTCCGACTTTACTTCCGAAATTCTCGAAGAAGTGCTTACCGCATGTAACTCTGGGGCGGGGGAGGCCGGGGCAGCTCTGAGCCGGACGCTCGATGCACAAATCACCTTGGCGGTCGGTGAGTCGGTTACCCTCAAGCCGAATGCCCTGCCCGAAGATTTCGGCGGACCGGGTTTGGCAATCCTTTTCATGGTGGGAAGCGCCGCCGCGGCGCTGGTGCTGCCGGAAAGTTCGACGCTGGTGCCGCCGTGGTGCGCCGCGCCCGATGCCACGGGCGAGAGCAAACTGGCCACGCTGGCGCAAGAATTGGGCATGAACCTGCTGCCCGAGGCCTTCATGCCGGAGGATTTCAAAACCGCCCGCGTCGATGATCTCGCGGCCGCGCTGGTTCGCGGCGGGATGAGCGAGAACGCCGCGGCGATTGCCTTGAATCTCTCGACGCCGGAAGGCAAACGGGGCACGGCCCGCTTGATCTGGCCGTTGGCGAAGCCGTCGATGATGATCGAAGCGGCGCTCGAAGCGAAACCGGAGCCGAAACCGGCGGCCGCTTCGCAAGGCGCCGTCGAGCACAAGCCGCAGCCAAGACCGGCGCAAGTCAAATCGCCCAGCATCCGCGCGCTGCCGAATTATGCGAAGAGTCTGCTGAAGATCCGGGTGCCGGTCGTGGTAACGCTGGCGGAGAAGAAACAGTCTTTGGGTCAGATCGTCGAGATGGGGCCGGGCATGATTATCCAGTTCGAGAAGTCGTGCGAAGAGATGCTCGAATTGGAGGTCGGCGATCGGAAAATCGCCGCCGGCGAAGCGGTCAAGGTGGGCGATAAATTCGGTATCCGCATCGCCTCCATCGTCCTGCCCGAAGAGCGCTTCAAGCCGGTTAAGCCCAACAAACGCTTGGCCTAGTAATAGTAGGTTATGCTTTAGCATAACAAATAAGAAACATGGACGGACGACGCCGGCCATTTTCCCCAACGCCGTCGAAGTTGGCTCCGGGCTAAACGATTACTCCTCGATTTTCTCCACCCGGCTCGCCGCGCGCCCCGCCGCGAACCGCGTAACGATCTCCTCGCCCGGCTGCAATTCGGCCGAAGAGCGCACCGCGCGGCCGTCGGCCGCGCGCAGCGTGATGCTGTATCCTCGCTTCAGCACGGCCAATGGGCCGAGCGAATCCAGTTGAGCGGAAAGTTTATCCAAGTGCCGCCGCGAGAGAGTCATTCGCTGGCGCAACGCGCGCTTCGACCGCGCATCCAGTTCATCCAGCCGCCGCGAAAGGTCGAAGATCCGGCGATGCGGCCGGCGAAAGGCGGGATGCCGCGCGATCCGCTCCCAATTCGCCCGGGCGGCCGCCGCCCGCGAACGCAGCGCGGCGGTCAATCGCTTCCGCATCTGCCGCAGGCCCGCCGCGAGTTCTTCCGCCGCCGGGGCGATGAGTTCGGCCGCCTCGCTGGGCGTGAGCGCGCGGACATCGGCGGCCAGATCGGCCAGCGTAACGTCGATTTCGTGGCCGATCGCCGAAATGACCGGGATTTTCGAGGCCGCGATCGCCCGCACGACCGGCTCCTCGTTGAACGACCACAAATCTTCCAGGCTCCCGCCGCCGCGGGTAACGACCAGGCAATCGATGGACTTTTCGCCATGAAGACCGAGCCGGTTCGCGGTCTCGATGGCCGCGGCGATCTCCGCGGCGGCTCCTTCGCCTTGCACGCGGGTGGGCAGGATGAGCACGTCGGCCCCGCGCCAGCGCCGGCCCAGCACTTGCAGAAAATCGCGAATGGCCGCGCCCGTCGGACTGGTAACGACCGCGATCTTTCGCACGAACGCCGGCAGCGGCCGCTTTCTGGCCGGGTCGAACAGCCCCTCCCGCGCGAGCCGCTCGCGCAACTGCCGCAAGGCCAGCTCCAGCGCCCCCATCCCGCGCGGTTCGAGCGAGTGGACGATGAGCTGATACTGTCCCCGCGGGGCATAGACTTCGAGATGCCCGTGGCAAATCACATCCAAGCCGTCGTGCAAATCGAACCGCACCCGCTGCGCGTTCCCCCGCCATACGCAAGCTTTGAGCTGCGCGGCCTCGTCCTTCAAGGTCAGATAAATATGTCCCGACGCCGGCCGCGCCAAATTCGAAATCTCCCCCGCCACCCAGATCGAAGGGAATCCCGCTTCGAGCAAATCCTTGATTTGCGCCGACAGTTCCCCGACCGACAGCGGCCGCGGCGTTTCAGGGGTTTCGTCGAATAAGAGCATGGGTAGGAAGGGGGAAGGCGAAAGGGGGAAGGGGGAAAGATGAAAGATGAAAGATGAAAGATGAAGGATGAAGGATGAAGGATGAAGGATGAAGGATGAAGGATGAAAAATACGACTAGCGATTAACCTGCGACGAAATCTTCCCCCTTCCGCCTTCCGCCTTCCCCCTTCCTCAACGGCGCTCCGCGCCGTTCGACATTCCGCTGCCCGAGTTTCCTGGCGCCCGATTCGGCCCAGGCTTCCGCTTCTTCGGTGAGCCGGTTCAAAAGTTTTTCGACTTTTTGGCGGAAGTATTCGAGTCCGTCGCGGTCGAGATCGGGGGGGATGAAAATTTCGCCGCTGGGGATCGCCCGGGCGCGGGTGCCGGGGCGGGGGATGGCGAATTGATCCCACGCTTTCTTCACTCGCCAGGGTCGATCGTAACCGTAGCCCATCGCCACCAGCGGCAGCCCGATTTTCGAGGCCAGATAGATCGCCCCCGGCGCCAATTTCCGCCGCGGCCCTCTCGGCCCGTCGGGCGTGATCGTCAGATGCATTTTCTTGCTCTTCGCCAACAGTTCGCGGAGCGCGGTTACTCCACCGCGATTGGTCGAACCGCGGACGAATTCGAAACCCCGATGATGAGCCGCGTAGGAGAGAATTTCCGCGTCCCGGTGCCGGCTCAAAAGCATTGCCATGTTGCAATGACCGCGCAGATAGAAGGGAAACAAAATATATTCGTGCCAAAAAATGTAAATCTTCTGCCCGCGGCACTCGGGAAAGATCGGATCGATCGTGTAATCGTAGTACGCCGCCTTGTAATCGAGCGTCCCCATCCAAGCCCCCACCGCCTTCGCCCCCAGAAGGCCGCCGAGCTTGTTCAGGATGGGTAGGTTGAGTTTCATGGCGTCCGTGCAGTAATCGCGAACATGCTTTCACTTGATGTCCGCGGTTTTAATCCAGCGTTCGACGCTGCCAGAAAGAATGAGGAGATTATTTTCGAATTCGCATTGCTCGTGTTTTTCCAAAAACGGGAGTAAAAGTTTTGCCGCTTCAACGGTCGTCGTGGGATGAATCTTCAGTCGAATCACCCCGGGATGCCGTTTCAATGGAAGAACGGCCCAATTCCCGAAATGTTCGTCCAAGGTGATAAGCACTCGCCCCGCTTGAATTGCCGTTTGAAGTATAACGGCATCATCGGCAGTTGCTTGTCCGACCTCGCTTGCCCGCAATACATCGTGGCCGTTTGCGCGGAGCAATTCCGCGAAATCGGTGCGAAACATCTGATCTACGTAGAGATTCATGATTCTCAACCGGCCTGCACGGGCACGATTTCGGAATTTTCGATCGACATTTTGGCATAAAGCAAAGCTGCGCGAATGTCGTCCTCTTTGAGTTCGGGATATCCTTGCAGGATCGATTCCCACGATTCGTGCATGGCAAGCTGATCGAGGATCACGGCGACGGGGATGCGCGTGCCGCGAATAACCGGAGTTCCTCCGCAGCGCCGCGGATCGATTTCGATGCGATCGAGCATGTTTTTATTCCTTCGGAAGGAGGCGTTTCAAAACGGCATTTATAATACTGTAGGCTATTGCATGGCGGCCGGGCATCGTTAGTCAATTTTTCAGGACTTTCCGTGAGTGCGAATTCCACCGCCGGGATTCAAAAAACTCATTCTAATCGATGACTACCCCTATCGTGTGCAACACATCATTTTTTCGCAAGACGACCTCTTTTTCGAGCCCCCCCATCCCGGTTGGTTGTGAGTTTTTCGTTTTGCTCATACAATGGGTTTTGATGGGAGTCAATTCTCCGTCCGGGAGAATCGGGCGAGGCGAATTGACGACGATTCGCGGTATCCCTGTTCTCCCGCGTCCAGAATCTCCATCCCTCACCCCCAAAATAGGACGGTAGGGTTCTCGATATGAGCATATTACACGAAGAATGCGGCGTTGCCGCGCTTTATCATCTGCCCGGCAGGGGGGTTAGCCCTATATGGCCGGAGCAAGGGCCGGAGGAAATTTCCCGGCTTATGCCCCGCATGTTGCTGGATATTCAAAACCGCGGCCAACTGGCGGCGGGCTTTACCACTTTCAATCCGTTGCGCAACCAGCTTATCGATACGTACAAAAACGTCGGCAGCGTGAACGAGGTCTTCCGCCTCAGCCACCGGCAGGAATTCGAGGCGATCATGCGCGAATACGCCGGCGTGGCGGCCATCGGACACGTGCGCTACGCCACTTGCGGCCGCGAAGACCGCAGCTACGCCCAACCCTTCGAGCGGCACCACATCAAAAAACACAAGTGGTTCAGCTTCGCCTTCAACGGGCAGTTGGCGAATTATTTGGAACTCCGCGAGGAACTGCTCGACAACGACGACAACTACCTCGCCCGCGAGACCGATACCGAAATCATCATGCACCAGATGAGCTCCGCGCTCTCTTCCGACCGGCCGGTAACGCCGCTGAACCTGTTCCGGCACCTGGCCCGCAAGTTCGACGGGGCGTACAGCATCGTTTTTCTCGATGCCTTGGGCAACATGATCGTCGCCCGCGATCCGCTGGGCATCAAGCCGCTCTGCTACGCCTTGGATGGGCCGTTGTTCGCCGCCGCCAGCGAGAGCGTGGCGCTGTTGAACCTGGGCTTTCCGCAAGAGCGGATCAAGCCGGTGCCGCCCGGCTCGGCGATCATCGTTTCGAACAACGAAATCGAAGTGCAGCAGTTCGCCCCAAGTCCGCGGCACGCCCATTGTTTCTTCGAGTGGATTTATTTCGCCAACGTGGCCAGCACGTTGGACGACCGCAGCGTATATCTTTCGCGGAAGCGGCTGGGCGAGGAGTTGGCCCGGCTCGAGACGGTGCCGGTCGATGACGACTCCGTCGTGGTGCCCGTGCCCGACACCAGCAAGGCCGCGGCCGACGCGATGGCCTTTTCGCTCAAAATTCCCTGCGTGGAAGGTTTGATTCGCAACCGCTACAGCGGCCGGACGTTCATCGAAGGGAGCGGCGACCGCAAGCGCAAGGCGGAAACGAAATACACGCCGCTGCGCGAAGTGCTCGAAGGCAAAAAGGTGTTCCTGGTCGAAGATTCGATCGTCCGCGCGACGACGCTGATGGTGCTTTTGAAGCGCATCCGGCAGATGGGCCGGCCCCGGGAGATTCACGTCCGCGTGGCCTGCCCGCCGATCATCGCCCCCTGCTTCTACGGCATCGACATGTCCACGGTGGGCGAGCTTTTCGCGCCCAAATTCATGCGCGGCGGGCCGCTCTCACCCGAGATCGAAGCCGACATGGCCGCCGAACTCGGCGCCGATTCGCTTCGCTATCTGCCGATCGATTCCATCGCCAAGGCCATCGGCCTCGATGCCGGCGAACTCTGCCGCGCCTGCATTACCGCCGAGTATCCCACCCCCTGCGGCCAGCGCTTAGCGCAAATCGCCATCGCCAACCATCGCAATAAGAAAGAAGGCCGCACGTACGAGCCGCTGGGGTGCGTGAAATGAGGGGAGAGTGGAGAGTGGAGAGTGGAGAGTGGAGAGTGGAGAGGGGAGAGTGGATAGTGGAGAGGGGAGAGGGGAGAGTGAAAAAGACCGTTTAGCCCCCGCGTCCACGCGGGGGCGACGAGGGCCATAACCATCCTCCCATTGCCGAACTCTCACTCTTCTAAAGCACGTTTTTCTCCAACAGGATCGTTACCAACTCTCCCAAAATTCGGCAGGTCGCGCCCCAAACGCAGCGCCCGGCCCAAGCGAAATGGGGGAAGCGGTATCGGTTGCCGCGAAATTCGCGGTCGTGGGAGGAAAAATTCGCCGGATCGAGAAAATGGGTGAGCGGGACCTCGAAATACTCAGCTACCTCCACGGGATTGGGGGTGAACCGGGGGCGGACCGCGCAGCAGCCGATCCAAGGAGTAATGAGATAATTGCTCGCGCGAACGTGCCAGGGCGAAAGCGTGCCGAGCAGTTCGAGGGGCGTACCGTCGTCGCCCAACTCTTCGTGAAACTCGCGGACCGCAGCCGCCGCCGTCGTTTCGCCCGGCTCGACCGCGCCGCCGGGAAAACAGATTTGCCCGGAATGCACGGTCGAATCGGTCGGCCGAAGAATCAGCGGAATGTGCCAGGCGTCTTCGCGCGGATAGAGCAGAATCAGCACCGCGGCGGGCCGGGCTTCGGCGGGAATGACGCGTTCGTCGGGCCAAGGATTCGGCCGCGGCGAGAATCGCTCATCCAACGCCGCACCCGGCAAGGGATGCCGCAATCGCTCGGCCAAGCATGCGGGAAGATGCGGATTCATAGGGCAGTGTTTTTTCGGATCGAAAATCGAAACAAAATGACCTCGCGTCCCCCCGTATTGTGGCTAAGCTAGGCGGAAGGTGCAAGAGGCGGAGATTGTAGGGAGAGTAACGGTGTTTTCGGCTTTGAGAGACCGGGGGCGAGGACGCTCCGGCTCGCTTCGCTTCTTGACGTCGAGGGCGGTTTCGTTATGCTTAGAACTTATCCTAAAACCTCAATTCGTTGGGGTGGCAGTTGTACTGCCACCCCTGCTATCCGGCGATTCAAGGGGTGGCAGTACAACTGTCACTCCAACCGACATGGTTTTAGGATAGGCACTTAGTGTTTCTCTTCGGTTGAGAATCCCGCGTCGATCTCCGTACTCCCGAATTTCACGAAATCGAGTAGGGTGGGACAAGCGAAGCGAAGTCCCGCCAATAGTCCGAAAAAAGCATGGTGGGACTTCGCTTCGCTTGTCCCACCCTACACATCGAAGGATGCCGAAATGAGCCAAGCGAGCAACGTTTCCCCGGGAGCCGACGATTCCACCAAAGTATGGCCGATTCGCTTTCTGCTTTTCATCGCGGGCCTGGGCGGCCTGCTCTACGGCATCGACGTGGGCATCATCGGCGGCGCGCTGCCGTACCTCGAAGCCACCACCAATTTGAACGCCAACCAGCTTTCGGTGATCGTCGCCGCGGTGCTGTTGGGGAGCGTGATCTCGACCTTGTTTGCCGGCATGTTGGCCGACCTGTTCGGCCGGAAAAAAATCATGACCTTAAGCGGCCTGCTGTTCCTGGTCAGCGTGCCGACCATCGCCACCGCCCACGGTTACGAGCAAATCGTGATCGGCCGATTGCTGCAAGGCATCAGCGCCGGACTGGTCGGCGTGGCAGTGCCGCTCTATCTGGCCGAATGCTTGAGCGCCTCGACGCGCGGCAAGGGGACCGGGCTGTTTCAGTGGCTGCTGACGCTGGGAATCGTCGCCGCGGCGCTCATCGCCATCTGCTTCAGCACGTGGGTGGACGGCGTGAAGAAGACGGCCACCGCCGAGGAACTCCTCCACGCGCAGAATATCGCCTGGCGCGGCATTTTTTGGGTGGCCCTGCCGCCGGGAATCTTGTTCGTGCTGGGCAGTTTCCTCGTCGCCGAGTCGCCGCGCTGGCTCTTCCGGCGGAACCGGAAGGACGCCGCCCGCGCCGCGCTCCTGCGCACGCGCACTCCCGAACAGGCCGAGTTGGAATTGCGGGAGATGGAGGAAGCCGCCGCCGCCGAAAAGCTCCAGAGCGCGTCGGGCGGCGCGGTCAAGGAGTCGCTGCTGCACCGCAAGTACGTTATCCCCTTCCTCCTCTCGTGCATCATCCTCGCCTGCACCCAGGCGACCGGCGTCAACTCCATGATCCAATTCAACGCCTCGGTACTCCTCCAGGCGGGCCTTTCCGACGTGCAGGCCCATTGGGGCTACGTGATGCTCACCACCGTGAACATCTGCATCACCATGGTCGGCGTGCTGCTCGTCGATCGCAAGGGGCGCAAGTTCCTGCTCTCGCTGGGCAGCGCCGGGATCATCGTTTCGCTGCTTTGCACGGCGGCGATTTTCCACCGCACCGAAAAACAGCGCGTCGATTGCGCCGACGCCGTCCAGGCCATGGTCGCCGAGGGCGGACAGCAACTCGAGATCGACTTTACCCAGGAGCTGTCCGATAAACTGCTGGCCTCCCGCGGCGAAGCCGGCAAATCGCTCGTCGGCAAGCCGACTTCCCTCATCGTCGTCTTTTCCTACGGCGATTTGCGGGCGGCGTCGAAGGTCGCGCGGTCGGACGACGAATCCGCGAAACTGCTGAAAATCTCGCGCGAAAGCGTGCCCGCGAGCAAGCTCGAAGCAATGCTCTCGAACCCGTTTGCGAACGTGGCGGCGGCGAGGACGGCGCCGCTGAAGATCGAGAACGCGCTTATCACCCCGATTCCAAGCCGAGCGAACGGCTGGATCACGGCGTTTTTTACCTTCTGCTTCATGGCGTTCTTCGCCGTCGGTCCCGGCGTGTGCGTCTGGCTGGCGCTTTCGGAACTGATGCCTACCCGCATCCGCTCGGTCGGCATGAGCATTGCGCTGTTGATCAACCAGTCCGTCTCGACGACGATCGCCGCGATCTTTCTGCCGACGGTCGGCAAATACGGCTATGCGACCATGTTTTTCGCGTTCGCCTGCTTCACGGTGGTCTATTTCGTTACCGCCACGTTCTTCCTGCCGGAGACGAAAGGCAAGACGCTCGAAGAGATCGAGTCGCACTTCAGCGGGCGGAAATAGGACGGGTTACCAACCTGTCGCGACGGATTTGAAAAAGTAGGTTATGCTTCAGCATAACGCGAATGATGCTCTGACGATGTTATGCTGAAGCATAACCTACAATCCGTCCTACTGATTAGCTTGCCGCTCCATGTCGAGCAATCGCCGCTTTGTCTCGACTCCGCCGGGAGCGGAGTAATCGCCCAACCGGCCGCCGGCCGGCACCACGCGATGGCAGGGAATCACCAGCGGAACGCGGTTGCGGGCCATGCAGCTTCCCACCGCGCGGGCCGCGCGGGGCGAACCGGCGCGGGCGGCCAACTCGCCGTAGGTCATCGTCTTCCCGTAGGGAATTCGCCGGCAATGCTCCAGAACTTTGCGGCGGAAGGCCGTCATTTTCTCCCAATCGACGGAAACATCCCGAAAATCGTCGGGCCGGCCCGCGGCGTAGGCGCGCAGCCGTTCGACGAGCGGAAAATCGCCGTTTTTCGGCCGGGCGGCGGCAAGCAGTTTCTCATCCAATGCCGCCAATGCGGATTTTTTCGTCGGATGGCCGAAAACGAGTTGCCGAAGGCGGTTTTTTCGAGCAAGAAGCGCCATCCAGCCCAACTTGGTGGAAAATACGGCGTAATAACAATCGCCGGCGGCGGATCGCATGGGTATCGCTCCTTTCATCGAGAGAACGGATATTTTCGATTTCAGGCTATCGAATGAACGTCGGAATATCTCAGCAGCTTGTCATCCGACGTAACCAAGGGGCATTGATGGATTCGAGCCGTGGCTACGATAATCTGGTCGGCGGGATCGCGCCATTGAAAATTCGGGAGTTGAGTCGATTCGATTGCTATTTCCGCCGTGAGTTCCAACAAGCGTATTCCCGGATATTCCATAGCCTTCCGAAACCATTCCGCGATGGGACAAGAAAGCGCCAGCCGCTGATGCTCCACGAGTTTTGCGACTTCCGAGCAGGTGATGGCGCTGATTCCCAGTCCGTTCGTTTCGTTCGCCGTAAGAGCTTGAATCTGGGAATCGGTCAATTTTTTCTCGTCTTGCACCCACCATATCCAGATATGAGTATCGAGCACGATCATTGCCCGGCTCCCCACTCCGCTTCCGCGACACTGTCGAAGGGTTGGCGGTATTCGTAGGGCGTGCCGCGCAACGCATACTTCGCCTGTCCGTCGGGCGAATTTTCGACTTCGCGAACCACCACTTCAACGTGATCTCCCGGAGGAAATGGAACATCCTGAATGACGAGCGTACCTTGCTCCGAAACGGTTGTTTCGATGCGGTAGGATTGCATCTTCTCTCCCTTTTGATGAAACGCGCAGAATAATCGTGAACTCGGATAACCAATCAGTAACCGATTCCCTCATTGTATCAAATCATCGAGAACCGTGCAACTTTTGGGCATGGTTTCAAATGCCCCCGCGCTCCCCGGCCAACCTTCAGCCATTGCCCGGTCGCGGATTAGCGTTCATCCTTCATCCTTCATCCTTCATCCTTTTCAAATCGGTTTGACCGTGCCGATCCACAAAAACGGCGTGCCGGCCTCATCCACGCGGAGTTCGAACCGCAAGCCCGCCTGGGAAAGCAGTTTCCGCAGGGCGAGGCTGTAGGTGGTTTGCGAGCGCGGCATCGAGACCATCGCCTTGGCCGGATCGATGCCGTGCCGCGCCAAGCCGACGCGGTCGTAAACCAGCGGAACCTCGAGCCGCTTGGCGATCGCCTCGGCCGCCGTCGCCGCGGAGACGTTTTGCACGTTGACGGGCAGAAATTCCATCAGTTTCGGCAAAATTTCCTGCTCGCGTTTTTCCGGCTTCGCGCCGACGGGCCAGATTTCCTTCAGTTCGGGCCGGGACTTCACCACCACGAGCGAAATCGTTCCGCCGGATAATTTCGGAATGAGGCAATACCCCGCCGGACGCAAGAGCGCGGCCAAGGCCGTTCCGCACGTCAGTTCGCGCAGTTCGTCCTCGACCTTGTCGTCGCCGACTTCGGCACGAGAACCATCGGCGAACGCGAGCGGAATGGACAACTGCCGCGCAATTTTATCGACGGCCTCGCGGCGGGCGACTCCGAGCGTGGCGAATTTCACCGGCTCGGCCAGTGCCTGGCGAAGTTCGTCGTACTGCGGTTGCGTCAGCCCGAAGGCGACCTTCGCCGGCCGTTGGCTGGGGAGGCCGTTCTCCGCCAGATCGTCCAGCCAGAGTTTCAACCGGCCGATCTCGCTCCGCTTGTAGCGTCCGCCGGGCAAAGCGATCTCCTCGCGCGACAGCACCACGCCCGTAATGTAATAAACCGGCCGCTGCGGCGTGCCTCCGGTCTCGATCGCCGGTTTCAATTCTTCTTCGCTGCCGCTGTGAATGCGCACACCCGAAATTCCCGCCTTATCCAAGGCCCGCGCCCATTCCTGAAACGCCGCCGCCTGCGTTCGGCTGCCCACCAGTTCCAATTCCACCGTCCCCGCCGCCCGTGCGAAAGGAGCGATCGATCCGATAACTATGAAAATTCCGGCAAAATGGCGAAGGTGCATGGGGGCGTGGGGTGTGGGGCGTGGGATTCGACGTTCGTTCCCGTTAATAGATTTTTGGCGGATATGAGTATTATAGCACGATTAAACGCCAGCCCATGCCCCATTCCTTCCGCCTTCCTCCTTCCCCCTTCCCCCTTCTTTCTTTTTCCGCTGGATATGTGAAAATACTCCGATGCGGAATTCGATTCTCAAAACCATCCCCTCAAGGAGTTAATCATGGCACGACCGGTTACGATGTTCACCGGCCAATGGGCGGACTTACCCCTGGCCGATTTGGCCCGCAAAGTCAAAGGTTTCGGCTATGACGGCCTGGAGTTGGCCTGCTGGGGCGATCATTTCGAGGTCAACAAGGCGCTCGAAGACCCCAACTACTGCGCGAAGAAGCGGGAACTCCTCGAAAAGAACGATCTGCAATGCCATGCCATCTCCGCGCACCTCGTCGGCCAAGCCGTCTTGGACATCATCGACGAGCGGCACAAGGCCATTCTGCCCGACTACGTTTGGGGCGACGGCAAACCGGCCGGCGTGAACGCCCGCGCCGCCGAGGAACTGAAAAACACCGCCCGGGCGGCGCAGAAAATGGGCGTCGAAGTGGTCAACGGCTTCACCGGTTCGAGCATCTGGCAGTGGATTTATTCCTTCCCGCCGGTTTCGCAGAAGATGATCGACGACGGTTTCGCGCTCTTGGCCGAGCGTTTCAATCCGATCTTGGACGTATTCGCCGAATGCGGCGTGAAGTTCGCGCTCGAGGTGCATCCGACCGAAATCGCCTTCGACCTCTACACCGCCGAGCGCGCGCTGGAAGCTCTGGGCCGCCGCGAGGAGTTCGGCTTCAATTTCGATCCCAGCCACCTGCAATGGCAGGGGGTCGATCCGGTGGAATTCCTGCGGGCGTTCCCCGACCGCATCTACCACGTCCACATGAAGGACGCCATCGTTACCCTCGACGGCAAGAGCGGCATTCTGGCCAGCCACTTGAACTTCGGCGACCCGCGCCGCGGTTGGGATTTCCGCTCGCTGGGCCGCGGCGGCGTGAACTTCGAGGAGATCATCCGCGCGCTGAACCACATCGGCTACCAAGGGCCGCTTTCGGTCGAATGGGAAGATTCCGGCATGGACCGCGACCACGGCGCGCAGGAGGCCTGCGACTTCGTCCGCCGGCTCGATTTCGAGCCGAGCCGCCGGGCCTTCGACGCCTCGTTCGACAAGGAAGAGCAGGCGTAACAGCCCTTCGAAAAAGTGGAATTTCGTCCCAGGTTGGGGCGGCAGTTCAACGGCCACCCCAACCTCGGATATTCTCGATAGGCTGCTAACTCTCCGTGTTGAGTTTACTCAAATCCACGGATTCTTCCAATCGCCCCAATGATCGAGGTATAAGCGATAAGCCGGCACGGCCTCGGCCTTGCTTTCGAGCCAGGTTTTCGTGTCGGCGATGATTTTCTGCTCGGCTTCGAGCGCGATGAAGCCCTGCAATACGCGGGTGCGGAGGAAGACGAAGTAGGTGTCGAGCACGTCGCAACGGCAGTAGTCGTTGATCTGGGCGATGCGGCCGGCATCGAACATATCCTGGACCATATCGCCCTGCACGTCCATCTTGCCGGGCTTGCCCAGCAGATTGGCCGCCAGATTCAGCCCGCCGGTGAAGCGAGTGGATCCGAAATTAGTAAGCAGTTCGCAAAGATCGATGTGGGCCGTGGTATTGTAGCGGCTGCGGGGCTGGTCGAACGATTTTCCCGTCGCCAGGAACCAGCCCGGTACGCTGATGCCGTAGCGGAAGGCGGCCAGTTCCAAGAGCGGCAGATCGAATCCACGCCCATTGAAGCTGACCAATGTGGGGCGGCGGTAAGCCTCCCAGCCGCGCCAGAAATTTTCGGTAATTACATACGGGCGGAACTGCGGCTCGTCGAGAACTACGATATCTTCCAGGCGGAAATCGGCCGTAACCTTGCCCACCACCACCGAAACCGGCACCTGAAAACTGTAGGGGATGAAATCGCTTTCGTATTTCTCGAGCAGTTCGTCCCGGTATCGCCGCACCGCCTCCGTGGGCGAGAGCGACTCGCCGGCGTATTTCAATTTGGCCACCAACTCGGCATCGGCGACGCTTTCGGTATCGAACACCAGGTAGCGAATGGGGTTGGGCATGGGAGGAGGGGATGGGGGATAGGGGATAGAGAACAGGTATGTTTAGCCCCCGCGTCCACGCGGGGGCAAGCATATCGGAGATTTATTTCTGGCCCTATCTTCCCTTATTCAGTTACTTTTTGGTAGGCTAGGGAATGGAAAATGAGAGCATTTTCCCCCCGCGTGGACGCGGGGCTAAACGACGCGGGGGCTAAACGACGCGGGGCTAAACGACGCGGGGCTAAACGACGCGGGGCTAAACGACGCGGGGGCTAAACCTCCCTGTATCCTGTCCCCTGTAACCTATTCCCTCCCCCCCATGAACACTGACCGCCTTCTACAGCGTTTCTTGCGTTACGTGAAGATCGACACCACCGCCACTCCCGATGCGGAGGGATACCCCAGTTCCGCGGGCCAGTTGGAATTGGGGCGGCTTTTGGCCGAGGAGCTGCGGGGAATCGGCCTCACCGATGCCCGGCAGAACGAACACGGCATCGTCATGGCCACGGTTCCCGCCACGGTGAAGCACGAGGCGCCGACCATCGCTTTTTGTTCCCATATCGACACTTCGCCGGAAACCTCCGGCAAGGATGTCCGCCCGCAGATAATCCGCGATTACGCGGGGGGGGATATTACTCTGCCGGGCGATAAGCAGATAGTGATCTCGGTGGCGGAGAATCCGGAACTGGCAAAACTCCTTCATCGCACGATCATCACCTCCGATGGCACCACCCTATTAGGTGGAGACGACAAGGCGGGCATCGCGATCATCATGGAAACCGCCCAATGGCTCGTCGAGCATCCGGAAATACCTCACGGACCGGTGCGGATTTGTTTCACCTGCGACGAAGAGATCGGGCGGGGCGTGGATAAGCTCGATTTGCAGGAGATCGACGCCGCGGTTTGCTATACCCTCGACGGCCACGGCACGGGCGAGATCGACACCGAGACTTTTTCGGCCGATCAGGCGGTGGTGGCCATCCGCGGGGTGAATATCCATCCATCGATCGCCAAGGGGCGGATGACGAACGCCTTGAAAGTGGCGGCGGCGTTTATCGCCCGATTGCCGCGCGGGCGGCTCGAGCCCGAGACGACCGACGGCCGTGAGGGATTCGTGCATCCGTTCGATATTTCCGGCGGGGTGGCCGAAGTGAAGCTCAAGCTGCTGTTGCGCGATTTCGACGCCGCCCAACTGGCCGTTCAAGCCGAACTGCTGCGGAAAACGGCCGCCGAGACGATGCGGGAATTTCCCGCCGCGAAGATCGAGGTTACGATCACGAAACAGTACCGCAACATGGCCGAGGGCCTGATCGGCGAGCCGCGGGCGGTGGGATATGCCGAGGAGGCCTTGCGGCGGCTGGGCCGGACCGCCAAGCGGACCATCGTCCGCGGCGGCACCGACGGCTCCCGGCTGACCGAAATCGGCCTGCCCACCCCGAACCTCTCTTGCGGCGACCACAATCCGCATTCGCCGTTGGAATGGGTCTGCTTGGGCGAGATGATGGAATCGGTTCTGTGGTTGATTGCACTGGTAGAAGTATGGTCAGGCAAGACAATTCGTCGTTGATAATTCCGTGCCAGCCTCAAAGCAACTCCATTTGCAGCCGGTTTTATTCGACAAAGCATCAGCCGATCGAGCAGATTATGTGGCATCTTTATCTCGATGAAAGCGGAGACTTGGGATTCGACTTCGATTCCAAAAAACCCTCTGAATTCCTAACTATCACGATCTTGGCCACGAACGATTCCGATACTGCAAAAGCCTTGAATAGTGCCGTGAAACATACCCTTCGCCGCAAGGTCAATCGGCGAAAAAAGCACATCGTTCACGAATTGAAAGGCTCCAACAGTTCCATAGCCGTGAAGCGGTTTTTTTACGAGAAAATTTCATCTCTGAATTTCGGCATTTACGCGATGACGCTGAACAAGAAAGAAGTCGATGAAGAATTGCGCAACAACGCAATTACGAAATCGAGACTCTATAATTTCATTGCGCAACAAATTCTACGCAACATCCCCTTTGAAGAAGCGAGAAACGCCGTCGAGCTAATCGTCGATAAGTCGAAGAAAAAACGAGAGATGGAAGAATTCAACGAATATGTCTTTTCGCAATTGAAGACCCGAATTGACCCGAGAGTGCAACTGACCATCCATCATCGCGACTCGTGTGCAGTTCGCAATCTGAGCGCGGTCGATTTGTTCAGTTGGGGAATCTTTCGTCGTTACGAGAGAAACGACCGGGAATGGCACGATTGCTATCGAGATAAGATCCTCTTCGATGGCTACTATCCGTAAAACATGTTGCGAAAAATCATTCCCATCCGGGAGATGATCCCAAGTGAAAAAAATATCGTTGCCACCCCAGCCTAATCCGATTTGAAAAAAGAGCGTGCCTTGAAGGAGCTTTCTATTCTGAGGCTCTTGCCAGCTTACAGAAGGGAACACCTCAGACGCCTCCACGGACTTACCGCTCTATTGAAAACTATCGCATATCCGTCCCGAAAAGTCAACGGAAAAGCCAAAATCACATCTCTTTGTCGAATAACGACTTACGATTCGCCTTTTGGGAACGCGGTTCCGGTTTTAATCCGGACAAACTCGATTATCTCCATTTCGAGCACCTTGACCCGCTCTTCCCTTTCGTGTTAAAAATACCATTGGGGGGTGTCGTGCAAACTTTCCTTGGGCGAACGGAGCCATGACGTTGATCACCTTACGGGTATTGGATGGGGCCGACCGGGGGCGGATTTTCGCCGACGTGCCGGCCCCTTTGACCGTCGGCCGCGAGGAGGGAAACGCCGTTCAACTCAACGACGAGCGGGTGAGCCGCTATCATCTGAAGATTCAAGAGGACCAGGACCGCATCGTGCTGACCGACCTGGAAAGCACCAATGGGACGAAGATCAACGGCGAGAGCGTGCAGCTTTGGGTGTTGAAGCCCGGCGACGTGATCGCCGTGGGCCGGTCGGTGCTGCTGTTCGGTTCGCGGGAGGAGATTGCCGAGCGGCTGGCCGCGCTCCGCGGCGTGGATGTCTCGGACGGAGTAACGATGTCCACCGAGGACCTCGACCAGGACTCCGGCTCGATCGCCCTCGATTTCGAGTTGAATTTCACCGACGACCCGGAAGCCCAGCACCTTCTGCATACGCTGATGCCGCCGGAACTCCCCACCGCGCTCAGCGCCGGACAGGTGGCGCAGCTTTCGGAGTTATTGATGTACATCCACCTCCGCCTGCGGGGTTTGCTCGATTCGGGCAAAATCAGGGATAAAAAAGACCAGATCGTCCTCGAATTGCGGCACTGGCAGAATCTGATCGACCTGCAAGACCGGCTGGCGGGTTATTTGCGGGAGATCGGCGAGCCGCTCGAGTGAAAACTTACATTGCGACGAGTTCCCGCTTCCACATCTTATTGACTTGCAGCATGATGGTTTGGGCCGCATCGTGGAGCGAAAATTGGCGGTTGACGCGGCCTTCGACGAAGGCGACCTTGTTCATGCCATAGACATCGGAGCTTTTTTCGTCCTGGCCCAGCACGTAGCCGCCGCGCTCGCGGATGCAGCCGCAGCCGTCCGAACCGTCGCGGCCCATGCCGGTCATGATGACGCCCAGGCATTTCGAGCCGTAGATTTCGGCGGCCGATTTCATGAGCACATCGACCGAGGGCTTGTGGCTGCTCACCGTCGGTCCGTCCTCGACGACCGCCCGCACCTGGCTGCCCAGTTTTTTCAGGAAAAAATGCTTTCCGCCCTGGGCGATATAGACGCGGTTGGGCTTGAGGACGTCGCCGGATTCGACCTCCTTGATCGCGAGTTTCGAGAGCGAATCGAGCCGCCAGGCCAAGGGCTTGGTGAAGTTCGGCGGCATGTGCTGCACGACGACCATCGGCGGCAGTGGCGGGCAAAGCCCCTCGAATAACACGCTCAAGGCGGGCGGTCCGCCCGTGGAGATGCCCAGCGCGATGCACTTGTCGGCGAAATCCTCCGCGCCGACTTCGGTGATTTCCTTGGGCTTAGGCTCGATTTTGGGCCGTTCGACGCGGCGCTGCTTGCGATCGGCGCGGATTTGCAGAATCCGCCGCACGTCCATGCCCGCCGCGGAGCGGATCTTCCGCAATAGCTCCTCGCGCATGGCCACCTTGGCGTTTACGCCGTAGTCGGGCTTGGAGACGTAATCGATCGCGCCGCGTTCGAGGGCGTCGAAAGTGATGTTCGCGCCCAGCTTGGTGAGCGAACTGACCATGATCACCGGCAGCGCGCGGCGGCTCAGGATCGCATCGAGCGTATCGAGGCCGTTCATGTTGGGCATTTGCACGTCGAGCGTAACGACGTCGGGATTGGCCCGGTCGAGGCATTCGAGCGCCTTGCGGCCGTCCGACGCCGTGCCGGCGACGGTCATGCCGGGCGTTTCCTCGATCAGGTCCGAGATGATTTGCCGAATGACCGCCGAGTCATCGACCACCAATACGCGAATCGTTTTGCCGAGCATGGAAGCATCCTCGATACACCGAGTTCTCCGTTTCTCAACCGTAGCATAAGGATGGAGCGCGGCGGGAAGAGAAGGCGCGGAATTATCGCTACAATCGGTGCGAATATCACCCGCCGTGTGCGGCATGGGGCCAGAGACATTTTTCGGCCGTTGTTCTTCGTAACAGATACCCTGCAGGATGCTTTACACATGCAACTCAGCCACTCTGCTTGCCAATCGATCGGTAGGGGTGGGTTGACGCACCGCATCGACGGGAACGGAAGCCACGGCAAGGGTTCGTCCATCAGCGGCAAACAACTCGACTTCGTACCCAATGGCGTTTCCATTACCGTCTCGATGAATCTCCACCACGGTTGCAACATCGCCACGGCAAAGATCCTCTTCGGGGAGATCTCGATTAACGACGACTCTTTGAAATAAAATGATGTTCATCGCAAGTTCTCCGGAACGAGGGTAATTAAACGCGGAAAAGATTCATCGAATCTAATCATCCAAATAGATTTTACCAGAACCGAACCAATAGGCCCCGTTAAACGACCCGTTATTTCATATTTTATGCCAAAAGGCGATGGTTTTCCGATCTCGGCTTCCAAGATCAGATGCCGTACTCGCAAGGCCCTATCCAGTTCTTGGGGGTGATCCGCGTGAAATCCGGCTCGCGCTAGGACTCTTGCTTTCGATGCACCGTCCACATGTTCCGGATTCAGCAAATATTGAACGATTTTTTCTTCCGCAATCATTGCCTGTTCGGCATTTGGAATCCGCATCGTGCTTATCCTTTTTGTGCCTTGCCGCATCTCACTTCTTCATGCAGCAATTTTTGAACTTCTTGCCGCTGTTGCAGGGGCAGGGATCGTTGCGGCCGACGCGGGGGCCGCGGTGGCGGATGGGCTGCGGCTTGTGGTCGGTCTCGGTGCCTTCGATCGCGGCCTGCTGTTGCTCGGCGATTTCGCTCGCCGAGGCCGCGTCCTCGTGGATCGCCTCGGCTTCGGTCCACGTCGAGCCGACGAACCGCTCGTCGAGCTGCTCGATCTTGAACACGAGGTCGGTGACGCGCTCGCCGACCGCGGTCCACATCTGCTCGTAAATCTTCATCCCCTCGCGCTTGTACTCGACCTTCGGATCGACCTGCGCGTAGCCCCGTAGGCCCACGCTGCTCTTCAGGTGGTCCATCGCCAGGAGGTGGTTTTTCCAGGCTTCGTCGAGAATCTGCAACACCAGAGAGCGTTCCATGCGGCGCATTTCGGGCCGATACTTTTCCTCGACCGCCGCCGCCAAATGTCGCTCGAGCTGCAGCGACTCGAGACGCAAGGGCGCGTTTTCGGGCAAGGAATAGCGATAGTTTTCCAGCAGCCAATCGGTCAGCTTTTTCAATTCGCCCGACTCGACCGCGGCGCGCCGCGATCGGTCCTCCGGGGCGTCCGGCGGGAAAATCCGCCCGACCCACGGGAGCGCCTCCTGCATGGCCGGCCCGAGTCCGGCGGAATACTGCCGGCTGCGCTCGACGAGCGTGTCGCGGATTTCGTCGCGCTGCTTGTTCTTCAAATCTTCGAGGTCCAGATCGACCTGGAAGCGGTCGCGGGCCCACTCGGCAAGTTTTTCGCGGTCGTAGCGCTTGTGCCCGCCCGCGTCGCGGGTGGTGAAGTGATACAGGCCCGCCATCACGGGATATTCGATCTCCCGTTCGTTGTAGGTCGCTTCGGCGCGCCGGCGGACCAAATCCTTGAAGGCTTCCGCTTCGAGCTTGCCGACTTCTTCGAGGTTTAACTCTAGGCCGAATTTCATCTTTACCCAGCCGCAGGCCGAACGTACGCCGAAATCGGGGGCGAGAAAAACCGCGCCGTCGGAAAGATCGATTTTCGCCACCGATTCGCGCCCCTTCTCGATGAGGAACTCGCCCACCTGCTCGCGGCCCAATTGCTTCAAATCGCGGTCGCGGAGGCTGAGTTTCCAGCGAACGTTGGCCGCTTTGGCCAGGGCCTCCCAGTTCCATTCGGCGGCGTCCTCCTCGCCGGGCAGGTTCTCTTCGATCAAATCGAGCACCTGGCCTTCGACCTTGCGGTCGGCCTCGTCGAGCGCGAAGCGGCCGGCCTGGTCGTAATCCATGCCGCGGAAATCCTTGGCGTCGAACTCGACCGCGAGCATCTTGCCCGCCCAGCCCGCGAAAGTATCCTGCCCGTAGTCCTTCGCCAGGAATTCGTCGAGATGATTTTCCACTTGATCGTGGATCATCTCCAGGATGAGCTGCTTGCAGTCGATGCCGTCGAGGATGTTCTGCCGGTAGCGATAGACCCGCTTCCGCTGTTCGTCCATCACTTCGTCGTATTCGAGGAGGTTTTTGCGGGTCTCGAAGTTGCGTTCTTCGACCTTCTTCTGCGCGCCTTCGATGCGGCGGGAGACCATGTGGCTGACGATCGCCTCGCCTTCCTGCATGCCCAGCCGGGTGAGGATGTTCTTCACCCAATCGCCGGCGAAAATCCGCATCAAGTCGTCTTCGAGCGAGAGGTAGAAGCGGCTCGAGCCGGGATCGCCCTGCCGGCCGCAGCGCCCGCGAAGCTGCAAATCGATGCGCCGCGCCTCGTGCCGTTCGCTGCCGATGATGTGCAGCCCGCCCATCGCGGCCACCTCGCGCCCTTCGGGCTTCATCTGCTCGCGCTGCTCGATCTCCTGCACGAGCTTGTCCCATTCGTCCTGCGGCACTTCGAGGCGGGTGGGATATTTCTCCTGCAAAATCGCCCAGGCCATCGCCTCCGGATTGCCGCCCAAGATGATGTCGGTGCCGCGGCCGGCCATGTTCGTGGCGATGGTGACGGCGTTTTTCCGCCCGGCTTGGGCGACGATTTCCGCCTCGCGCTGATGGTGTTTGGCGTTCAAAACCTGGTGCACGATGCCCCGCTTTTCCAACATGCTCGAGAGCCGTTCGCTCTTTTCGATGGAAACCGTGCCCACCAGGATCGGCCGCCCGTGCAGCTCGGTGTCCTTGATTTTCGCCTTGGGAATGAACTCCGATTCCTTAAAACCCTTGTGTTGGAACTCGACGGCGTCGTCGGCCTCGCCCACGATGCGGCCCTCGCACTCCTCGCCCTTTTGCGAGTAGAGCACGTCCCACTTGTTGATCCGCTCGATCTCCTCGACGATGGCGTTGAACTTCTCGCGCTCGGTGCGGTAGATCACGTCGGGATTGTTGACGCGCTTGAGATCCCGGTTGGTGGGAATGGCGATCACATCGAGCTTGTAAATCTTCCAAAATTCGCCGGCCTCGGTCATGGCCGTGCCCGTCATGCCGCAAATCTTGTCGTAGAGCTTGAAAAAGTTTTGCAGCGTGATGGTCGCCAGCGTCTGGTTCTCTTCCTTGATCTTCACGCCTTCCTTGGCCTCGACCGCCTGATGCAGGCCGTCGCTCCAATTGCGGCCGGGCATCAAGCGGCCGGTGAATTCATCGACGATCACCACTTCGTCGCCCTGCACGACGTAGTTCACGTCGAGCTTGTAGAGGTGATGGGCTTTGAGCGCGTTGTCGATCAGGTGCGGCCATTCCATGTGCCCGGCGGTGTAGAAACTCTCCACGCCCGCCAGTTTTTCCGCCGTGCGCACGCCTTCGTCGGTCAAATGCGCCGAATGCTCCTTCTCGTTGACCTCGAAATCCTTTCCCTTGGTAAGTTGCCGGGCGATCTTGTCGGCCTTCAGGTAGCGCGATACGTCGTCGTGCGCGGGACCGGAAATGATAAGCGGCGTCCGCGCTTCGTCGATCAGAATGTTATCGACCTCGTCGATGATCGCGAAATGCAGCTTGCCTTGCGATTGCTGATACCACTTGTCGTAGCGGTCGTCGCCCTTCGCCGCGGGACGCATGTTGTCGCGCAGGTAGTCGAAGCCGAACTCGTTGTTCGTGCCGTAGGTGATGTCGCAATCGTAGGCTCGCTGGCGGTCGAGCGTCTCCATGTTGCTCTGGATCGCGCCCACCGTAAGACCCAGCGACATGTAGAGCGGCCCCATCCATTCCATGTCGCGGCGGGCGAGGTAATCGTTCACCGTGACGACGTGTACGCCGCGGCCCTCGAGCGCGTTGAGATACGCGGGCAGCGTGGCCACGAGCGTCTTGCCTTCGCCGGTTACCATCTCGGCGATGTTGCCGCGATGCAGCACGATGCCGCCCATCATCTGCACGTCGTAGTGCCTCATGCCCAGCACGCGGCGGCCCGCCTCGCGGCAGACGGCGAAGGCCTCGACGAGAATGTCGTCCAGCGTTTCGCCGGCGGCCAGCCGCTTGCGGAACTTGACGGTCATCTCCCGCAACTCGTCGTCGGTCAATTCCTGGTACTTCGGCTCCAAGGCGCCGATGGCCGCGACGGTGGGCTGCAGTTTCTTCATAAAGCGCGCATTCGAGGCGCCGAAGATGCCCGTCAGCGAGCGTTCGATCTTCCGCCCCAGTCCGCCGAAGATCATGCCCGCCACTTCGCCGACGCGCGACAAGACCTCTTCGAGTTGACTTGGGCCTTCCGCGGACTTGTTTTCCGAATTTTTTTGCAGCATGTTTGCAGTTTCCTACTCTTCCCCGCGCCGCCGCGCGAGAACGCAATTCCCCGACGCCCAGGCGTCGAAAAACGTGATCTCTACTCCTCGTTCCCACGCGCTCCTGCGTGGGAACGCAACTCTCCGACGCTCCAGCGTCGAAAGAGGTGTGAATAAACTATGTTAAATCCGAATGTCCTTATCGACTTCCTCAAGAAGTTATTCGCCCGAACTCCCGAGCCCTTGCCATTTAACTGGGGGTCTAACCACCACGCCCACCCAATGAGGGAGAGAACCTATCACGCCGGATACCTGAACCAGCAATTATATGCGACCCTACCGAGAAGTGTGCAGGGTGTTTCCCTCGGCGATTCACCCAATTGATCGCTTTCACCCAAGATGACTACCAATAAATACATCTAAAGTATGGGCAAAAACCTCTCCAATAGAGCAATTTACCCTGTTCTCCCAGCCAGGGTCAAGTACGAAATAGAAGTTGGACAAGTTTCCGAGTTTACCCCCCGAATACCGGAACCGCAAGCATGGTTTTTCAGGTAATTGTAAGCGTTCACGCCCCAGTCGGGGACTGGTCCATTTTTCGGCGGGAAAACGTATTTTGTGGATAAACGGTAGGCCGAAAACATGGACCTGTCCCCTTCCCGCGGCGCGAGGGGGACTGTCCCCTTTTCGCGGCGATTAAGCACTTTTACGGCACCATCATCTTTTGCGCCGCGAAAATCGGGACAGTCCCCTGTGAACGGTTACCGGGAATTTTTTTCTGACTCCCCGTGAACACACGGGCCGAGGGGAGGGCGCTTTAGAATCGATACGAAAACCCCCGGTGTTTTACCGGGGGTTAAAATGGGAGAGACGACTGTTTCTATACGGCGGCCGCGGGGCTCGACGATTCAACCGCCGTCGTTTCGCCGAGCGCCACCGGGATGGGTGCGGGACGTTTCTCGTAGCCTAACTTGTGAATCACCTCCAAAACCTCGCTGCACGTAGGGAACATCCGGCCATTGGCGCGCTTGTAGTCGTCCAAGGCCCTCATGAACTCGATTTCTTCCTGCGTGTAATCCCGTTCGCAGGTGGTGGGATCGATTTGCCGACGGCGATTGACCTTCGCCCGACGTTCCAAGGGCTGCCGTACCGCCGCTGCCGGGCGGTTCGCCGTGCGGCGATCCTTGCTCGCTCGACGGTCGATGATTACCGGTTTATCCCCGGTCTTTGCGGCTAAAACGGCGGCATGACCCTTGACCGGTTTCTTCTCGGACTTGACCGACGGGACTTTTTTCGATTTATGCCTTTTGGTTGTATTTTTCTTTGTCGTTGGCACGTTGAGGAACCTCCGATGATCGTTGATGGAAGGTGTTAACGTAGCAAAGATACATCACGGTTGACGAAAGTCATCAAAAAAACGGCTGACAAAGAGAAAAAGTCTGGGATATATGGGCGAGTATAGGGGTTATGCGCGATTGCGCAAATAAAGTGCATTAACCAGGATTATTCCTAGCGCGGCGTAGCCGCAACCAATCGTTTAGCCCGGAGCCAACGGCGACGGCGGGCATAAGGGGCACTGGAAAACTCCACCCGCCGTCGCCGTTGGCTCCGGGCTAAACGAAAAACT
>JADLEL010000186.1 GCA_020846145.1 Pirellulales bacterium
AATGGGACTGTCCCCCTCGCGCCGCGGGAAGGGGACAGGTCCATGTTTTCGGCCTACCGTTTGTCCGCAAAATACGTTTTCACGCCGAAAAATGGACCAGTCCCCGACCGGGGCGTGAACGCTTACACGAAAACTTCGAGTCGTATGTCAGTTCTCCACAACTCTCGGTCATAACCTGCGGAAAGCAAACGGCGTTGCTTTTTATCAACGTGCGGTGGCGGCGAATGTGCAACGTGCCGATCGACGTTCCGCCCGCCATGCGGCGGAATTGCCGAAAATGCCGGTTATTTAAGGCTTTTATGGCGATTTTCGCCTTCCACGGCGCAAATCGGCACCGGCTTTGCATTGGGTTCGATCACCCGGCATCAGCCCCGGGCGCAACTATTTTCCATTTTGCAAGACATTTCGAGCCATGAACCACAACGCCCCCGTATTGCCGAATTTCCGAGAATATCCGCAATTGCTCGTCGAGCACTGGAAGTATTGGAGCTTGCCGGCGCTCCTCATCGGCGCGTCGGCGGTATTTTACGCCGTGCTGAAACCGAACACCTGGGAAGCCGTGCAGACGCTCATTGTCCGCAACGAAGCCGCGAACAACGACCGCGGGCCGGGTAAGTTCGGCCAGGTCGAAGAAATGAAAACGGTTCAAGAAACCATCCTCGAACTCGTCCGCAGCCGCGGCGTGCTCGAAACCGCCATGAAACAGGTCGGCCCGCCGGCCGATTGCTCGCAGCCCGATCTCTGGCCGAACGACCGCGAAGTCGAAGATTTCCGCGCGGAAGTGAAACTCGTTCCGCCCAAGGGGGCCGAATTCGGCAAGACCGAGGTCTTCTATCTGGCCGTGCGCGACCGCGACCGCAGCCGCGCACTGGCCTTGAATGAGGCGATTTGCGGGCAATTGCAGGCGAAATTCCGGCAACTCCGCGACGCCAAGGCCCAAAGCATGGTCGCCGAATTGACCAAAACCGTCTCCTTGGCGAAAGCCGACCTCGACGAAACGACCGCCCAGCTCACGGCGACCGAAACGCGGATCGGCGGCGATCTGGCCGAACTCCGCGCGATGCAGGAAGTCGGCTCCGGCGACAGCGCCCTCCGCCGCAGCACGGAGGAAATCCGCGCCCAACTCCGCGAGACTCGATCGCAGCAAAAAACGCGGGAAGAACTGCTCGCGGTGCTCCGCTCCGCCCAGGAAGACCCCGGCCGTTTGCTGGCCACGCCCAACCGGCTGTTGGAATCGCAATCGGCCATCAAGCAACTCAAGGAGGGATTGGTCGCCACGCAGCTACGCACCGCCCAATTGCAAGGTTTGCGGTCGGAAGAGCATCCGCTGGTGAAATCGTCGCGGCAGGCCGAGGAGCAAGTCGGCCGCCACCTGCACGAAGAATTAACCCTGGCCATCCGCGGCCTCGAAGTCGAACTCCGCATGGATGCCGACCGCATCGAACTGCTTAACGATCAGCTTGCCGAAGCCACGTCGAGACAGGAAAAGTTGGCCGCCATCCGCGCCACCTACGAAATCCAAGCCGCCGAGAATCGCCACCGCACGTTGCTCGTCGAGCGGGCGGAACAAAACTTGACCGAAGCCCGGGCGAGCCTCGCCGGCGCGAACGCCGCGAGTTTGATCGATGGAATCGGCCTGCCCGACACCGGTTCGCGGCCCATCGGTCCCAGCCGGACGGTTCTCGCCCTGGGCGGCATGGTCGGCGGCCTGTTCGCGGGCCTGGGCGTGTTTTTCCTCGCCCTGCCGCAAAAGAAACGCGATGAATCCATCCTCCCCGACTGCTATCGATCGCCGCGGCTTGCTCGGCCGGAAGATTATCATCCTTCCCCGAACGGCTCCCGCCGCAATGGCAAAAGCGCACCGCTCACCGTGAAGCAGGCCCTCGGAAAACTCTTTCAATCGAAAAACTTCACGCGATAGATAGCTTCCGAAAGCGATCCATGCCTCGCCGAGCCTCCCGCTCTCATCCGCAACTCCTGGTTCGGCTATCAGCTTGCGTCCCGACCATGCTTCGCATGCCCGCGGGCCGGGAGTACGGCTGCCCCTTGGGGCAAAGTTACTTGATTTTCTTCGCCGATTTTATCACCACCGGCGTTACCGGCGTGCAGGGGGTGTTTTCCAGATCGTGAACCTCCACGTTGGCGATCCGATCGACGATCTCCTTCCCTTGGACGACTTCGCCGAACACGCAGTAGCCATAGCCTTCGGGCGTGCGGGCGGTGTGATCGAACGCGGGATTATCGGCGGCGTTGATGAAGAACGCGCTCGTCGCGCTGTCGCAGTTATCGGGCTCGCGGAGCATGGCCACCGTGTATCGCTCGTTTTTCAGGCGGTTATGCGCCTCGTTGCGAATCGGAACGCCCACCGGTTTGGCGGTCATCTCCTCGGTGTAGGCCCCGCCGATGATACCTTGATTCTTATAGACCTGATGGAAAATCGTCCCGTCGTAAAATCGGGATTTGACGTAAGCGAGGAAGTTTTCCACGGTCTTGGGCGACTTTTCGGCGTTCAAGCGGATCGTGATCGATCCCATCGAAGTGTCCAAGACGACTTCCGGCGGCGTTTGCGGAGCGGGAACTTTATCTGGAGAGGTCTGGTTATCCTTTCCGGGGATGGAAGCCGGCGTTGGAGCGCCGTCCGTTCCCGATTTGCCGCATCCCCCGAAAGTTAATAAGATGGCAACGGCAAACAAACCCGCTATCGGGGAATAATACGCACGCATGGGAATCGCCTCCTTGCTATGAATTTGCCGACAGGTTACAGTAAATCGGAAGGGGGGGGACAACTCGGCGACGCGACCTTGGCCGATCCCTTCGAATTGTCCTTCCAATAGCTTGTCGAGGTACTGAGGAGCGGTTCCCGGAACGCGGATTTAACCGCTCGGCTCCCCCCCGTTTCGCGTTGCCGACTATCATCCAAAGAATTGCGTTTTGATGCAATGTCGGTTTAGGAAAAATGTGGAATGACTTGATCCGCATCCCATCAAACGCACCACCCATAAGTATGGAGTTTTCTCCACACAAAACGCCACCGGACATTTATATCCAAAGCTTGTTAGAATAGGTTATGGCGATTGTTAATTCGCATCGTGAGGCTTTGCCATGCACAGTCGAACATTTAGCACCACCGTTTGTCTGTTCTGGCTGGTGTCGATGACCTGGTTGGTTTCGCAGAAAGTGCTGCCCGCCTTGCGCATCGGCCAGCCGCCGAACTACCGCACGATCCTCGAAGCCCAAAAGCAGATTCCCGTGGTGGGGTGGCGCCTGGCTTTCAACCATCGCGAATTGGGTTGGGCGTTGACGGAGACCAAACAGCAAGAAAACGGCATTACGGAGATCGGCAGCCGGGTGCACTTCGACGAGCTTCCGCTGGCGGAACTGACGTCGCTCATGTCCCGCGTGTTCAACCGCATGCTCGAAAACCATGCCGCGCGGCTATCTCTGGATACTCGTAGTTCGCTGTTGATCGATCCGCTGGGCAAACTCGCGCGGTTCGATTCCACGATCCACACCAACGCCATTCCCGATTCGGTGCGCATCCAGGGCGTCGTCGAAGGCTCGCAGTTGCGGATTACCATCCGTTTCAAGGAGTTCTCCAAAGAACTGAAAGATATCTATCTGCCGCAGAACGCCCTCCTCGGCGATGCCCTCTCGCCGCAATCCCAATTGCCCAACCTCTGCGAAGGGCAAACCTGGACCGTCCCCTCCTTTAGCCCCTTCCGGTCGGCCAACGCGCCCCTGGAAATTCAGATCGCCAAGGTCGAAGGCCGCGAATTGATCACCTGGAACGATGAAATCATCGATGCCTGGATCGTGGTCTATCAACACGATCCCGGCCGGGGTTTCGTCAATAACCAAACTCCGCGAGATAAACTCTGGGTGGCCGACGACGGCCGCGTGCTCAAACAGGAAGCCACCATCTTCGATTCCAGCATGACCTTCACGCGAATGACCGACCGGGAAGCCCGGAAGCTCGCGCGGGAGGTGCAAAGCGAGGAAGGGGAGGAGTGATGAAGTATGAAGGATGAAGTATGAAGGATGAATGGTCGGTAGGCAGGAAAAATCACGCACAACTCTCCACTCTCCACTCTCCACTCTCCACTCTCCACTGCCTACCGCCTACTTTTATGATCGAATTCCACAATATCACCCGCTCCTATGGCCGCAAACTTGCCCTGAACGGGCTGGAGTTGACGGTCAAAGCGGGTGAATTGTTCGCTTTGTTAGGCCCCAACGGCGCCGGCAAAACCACGGCCATCAAACTCCTCACGGGGCTTTTGCGGCCCGATTCGGGCGGCGTTACGGTGTGCGGCCACGATTTGACGCACGACGGCCGCAACGCCGCCCAGGCGATGGGCTATGTGCCCGATGAGCCGTTTCTCTACGACAAACTTTCCGGCCGGGAATTTTTGCAGTTCGCCGCGGAAATCCGCGGCTTGAAGGTCGCGGATGCGGCGGATGCCATCGAGCGGGAAACCAAAAATTTCGAAATGGCCGAGTTTCTCGATTCCCTGATCGAAACCTACTCGCACGGCATGAGGCAGCGGCTGGCCTTCGCCTCCGCGCTCTTGCACGCGCCGCGGGTGCTGGTGATCGATGAACCGATGGTCGGCTTGGACCCCCGCAGCGTGCGGATGGTCAAGGATTTGCTCCGCCGGCACGCCGCCGCGGGAATGACGATTTTCATGTCCACCCACACCTTGGCCATGGCCGAGGAAATCGCCGACCGCATCGGCATCCTCGACGGCGGCCGCCTCCAATTTCTCGGCACGCTCTCCGAACTCCAACGAGAACTCTCCTCCCATCACGCTTCCTTGGAAGCCTTGTTTTTGCAGCTTACCGAGGGCGAAGAAGAGGAGCAGAAGAAGGAAGAAGGATGAATGGTTTTAGGTCTTCGGTCTGTAAAGCGCTAACACCTGAAATCCAAGATTTAAAATCCAAGATCCAAAACTTAAGACCCAAGACCCAAGACCAAAAACCTAAGACCCAAAACCCAAAACCCAAGACCGAAGACCCAAGACCTAAGACCCAATACCCAAGACCCATTCTCCAACCATGAGCACCGCTTCCGCCGCATTGCCGAACCGCGAGATCCCCTCCTTCGAGGAAGAGGCGTCGGCGTTTTGGCGTTTGCGGCTGCGGATCGCGAAGACGCTGGTTCGCCAGACTTTCGCGCAAGCGCGCTTCCGCGCGGCGTTGATTATCGTGTTGAGCCTGGTCTTGTGGTGCGGATTGTTCTGGCTCTTCCACGACGGCTTCCAGTACCTCCGCGCGGAGATTAAGCATCGCGAAACCCACGATCAGTTGGTGCAAGCCATTTTCTCCGCGTTTTTCGCCGCCTTGCTGATCATGCTCGTGTTTTCGGCGGGCATCATCCTCTACGGATCGTTGTTCCGTTCGCCGGAAACCGCCTTTTTGCTCGCGCTGCCCGCCCGAACCGAACAGGTCTTCCTGCATAAATTTCAGGAAGCCGTGCTCTTCAGCAGTTGGGGATTCCTGCTGTTGGGCAGCCCGCTCTTGCTGGCTTACGGAATCGTCGCCCAGGCGCCTTGGTATTTTTACGCGTTGCTCGCGCCCTATCTGACGGCTTTCGTCTATATTCCCGCGGGCCTGGGGGCGATCCTTTGCCTGTTGATCGTTTACTATCTGCCGAATAATCGCGGCGGGGCGCTGGCCTCGTTCGCCGCCCTTTTGCTGATCGGCGGAGGGTGGTATGCCTGGTCGCTGACGCGGGGACCGGAAAGCAATTTGCTCACGCCCACCTGGTTCATGGACCTGATGGGACGCTTGCAGCTCACCGAGCAGCGGCTCCTGCCGAACTGGTGGTTGAGCGCCGGTTTGATCGAAACCGCCCGCGACGAATGGAGCGAGGGATTATTGTTCTTGGTGGTGATGATCGCCAATGCGCTCTTTTGCCGGCAGATGGCCGTCTGGACGGCGGGCGGATTTTTCCGAGCCGCCTACAGCGCGTTGTGCGGCTGCGGCATGAAGCGCAAACGCGCGCGGCCGGCGCTCGTCGATCGCACGATCTTGAACGGCCTTTTCTTCTTCCCCAAGCCGATGCGCCTCTTGATGGTCAAAGACCTCCGCCTCTTCCGCCGCGATCCCATGCAATGGTCGCAATCGCTCATTTTCGTGGGATTGCTGGCGCTTTATTTTCTCAATCTGCGGCGTTTCAATTACGACGTGTTGTACATCGGCTGGGTGAACATGGTCAGCTTTCTGAACCTCTCGGTGGTCGGCTTGCTGATGTCCACCTTCACTACCCGCTTCGTGTATCCCATGCTGAGCCTCGAAGCGCAGCGATTCTGGCTGCTGGGACTTTCGCCGCTGCGGCGCGCGACGATCCTCTGGAGCAAATTCTTCTTCGCCGCCGGCGGCGCGATCCTGCCCTGTTCGAGCCTGATCCTCCTGAGCGACGCGATGCTCGACATCTCGCTCTTCACGATGGCCAGCCACCAGCTCACGTGTTTGCTGCTGTGCGCGGGGCTGGCGGGCATCTCCGTGGGATTGGGCGCCGCGCTGCCGAACCTCCGCGAACAGTCGCCTTCCCGAATTGCCGCCGGCTTCGGGGGCACGCTGTGCCTCGTGGTCAGCACGCTTTACATCCTCGTGGTGGTGCTGTTCACCGCCCTGCCCACCCATTTTCTCCTCGCCGCCGAAGCGGCTTACGGCGGCCAATACCTCGAAGAACATCAATCCTTGCACTTCTACCTCAAGTTGTGGATGACCGCCGGCACCTTGGGCAGCATCGCTTTAGGCATCCTCGCCACGGCCCTCCCTTTGGCGATCGGCTTCCGCGCGTTCCGCCGCATGGAGTTTTAGGGGAGAGGGGAGAGTTTAGATCCGCGTCCAGTTTAGCCCCCGCGTCCTCGCGGGGGCTGTAGCGGTAGCGCCGATTAACGAATCGCCGCGTCACAACATCAGCATCGACACGCCCAGCACCGAGATCACCGCGCCGATCGCCGCCCGCGGACTGACTTTCTCCTTGTAAAGCAAGATCACGAACGGCAAGATCAGCACCGGCGTGGTGCCGATGATCGTGGTAACGACGCCCGGCGTGCATAAGGCGAACGCTTTCATATTCAACGCCACGCCGAGAAACGGCCCCACGAAAGAGCCGAAAATCGTGATTGCCAGCGCCCGGCGATGAAGCGTGGACCTGCCGATCTGCCGCCAGCGCCTCGCGATCGTGAGCATGGGACAATAAAAAATCAAGGCGCCGAGGACGCGAATGAGCGTGGCGCCAAAGGGATCCACGCCGCCGTGAAGTCCGTTGCCGCGGACTCCTTGCGTCGAAAAGACGTTTCCCGCGGCGGCGAACAATGCCGCTCCCAGCGCCAACGCTACGCCCCAGGCGAAATCTTTGCGGTGGTGCATTTCCTTGGGCGATTCGGGCTGTTCGAGCACTACCCATACGACGCCGGCGAGCGTTACCGCCATCGCCAGCCAATTTTTTCCTCCCAGCGAATCGCCCAGGCGCCAATGCGCGAAGATCGCCGTCAAGGGCGGCGTGATCGACTGCAACAAGAGCGTCAATCGCGGGCCGATGATCAAAAACGCCTTGAAGACGCAGAGGTCGGCCAGAAAAAAACCGAAAAAACCCGAAATCAGCAGAATGATCCATCGTTCGGCGCTCGCATCGACCGGCAGCCATTGCCCGTAAAAGATTCTGCCGCAAACCATCAGCATCAGCATTGCAATCAGCAGGCGGTTGAAACTCACCGCCACGGCCCCGATCTGCCGGCCCGCCGAGGTCCAGGCCAAAGCCGAGAGCGTCCACAACAGCGCCGTCGCCATCGCCGACAATTCGCCGAGATGCGTCTGAAAGAACGGAATCATGAATATAATGCCAGGGGTATTTCATTGGCGGGAATCAATCATTATACTAAAGTTTCCCTCGATCGAGAAAGGGCATCCGCGCATGAACGTCACCCTCGACTACGATTTCCTCGCGCCGCAAAAAATCGTCTTCGGTTGGGGACGGCGGCGCGAAATCGGCAGCTTGGCGCGTTCGCTCGGGCGTCGGGCGTTTCTCGTCTCCGGCTTGCCGGAACATCTCGGAAAACCGATTATTGCCGAAATCGAAGGTCTTCTGCGGGCGGAAGCAATCGAGGTTGCGCCAATCGCCACGCTTTCGCACGAGCCGGAAGTGGCCGACGTCGATTGCGCGGCCGTGCAGCTCCGCGCGCTTGGCGCCGGCGAAGGCGATTTCCTGCTCGCGCTCGGCGGCGGCGCGGCCATCGATCTGGCCAAGGCCGCGGCCGCGATGGCGACCAACGATCAAAGCCCGACCATTAAGGATTATTTGGAAAACGTGGGCCGCGATCTGAAAATCGTTTGCGATCCCCTGCCGGTCTTGGCCGTGCCCACCACGGCGGGAACGGGCGCGGAAGCCACGAAAAATGCCGTCATTTCCGCGTACGATCCGCCCTTCAAGAAAAGCGTCCGCGATGACCGCCTCATGCCGCGGATCGCGCTTATCGATCCGGAGTTGACGGTCAGCGTTCCGCCGGAGGTTACGGCCGCGGGGGGCATGGACGCCATTACGCAACTCATCGAGAGTTTCCTTTCCCGCAAAGCAAAGCCGATCCCGCAAGCGCTGGCCGTTCAAGGATTGAAATTGGCGATGCCCTCCCTGGGAAAAGCGGTCGAGAATCCGTCTTCGCGTCTCGCCCGGGGAGCCATGTCGCACGCGGCGCTACTCTCCGGCATGGCCCTAACCAACTCGGGCTTGGGGATGGCGCACGGCGTGGCCGCCGCGCTGGGCATCCATTGCCGCGTGCCGCATGGCGTGGCCTGCGCGCTAATGTTGCCGGTCGCGCTAGAAGCGAATCGTGAAATTTGCCAATTCGAAATTGCCAAACTGTGCCACGTGATTTTCGGGCGGAAAGTTCCGGCGAGAGCCGGTGAAGCCGTGGATTTCTTCATTGAAAAAATCGAGTCGCTTTGTTGCCGCGTGAAAACGCCGCGACGGCTCTCGCAAATCGGCGTCCGCCGGGAGCAAATTCCCGATCTGGTAAAAAGCTCCCGCGGCAGCAGCATGAACGGAAATCCGCGGGAACTTTCGGACCAGGAATTGACGGACATATTGGAAGGAATATTTTAACCGCCATGCTCTTATCCGCCGGACTCACTCCCGCCTGGCAGCAAATCATGGTTTTCGATTCCTTGCGGATCGGTGCCGTGAACCGCGCGCGGGAAGTGTCTTGGCACGCGCAGGGAAAAGTGCTCAACGCGGGGACCGCCGCGCATCATCTCGGTGGTCCGAGCCTCACGCTCGCTCCACTGGGTGGATTGCCGAGGGGAGAAATCGTGCGGGAATTCGACGCCCTCGGCGTTCCCCATCGCTTTCTCGAAACGCAAGCCGGCACGCGCGTCTGCACCACGCTGATCGACCGTGCGACCGGCGCGACGACCGAACTGGTGGAAAACGGCCGCCCCTTGAGCGCCGCCGAACTGGCGGCATTTAACAATGCCTACGCGGAGGAAGCCGCCAAAGCTCAAGCTGTGGTCATCACCGGTTCCCTGCCCGAAGGCACGCCGCCTATGTTCTATCGCGATTTGTTGGAGCACACGTCCTGCCCCGCCGTGCTGGATTTCCGCGGCGAGGGCCTTTTAGCCGCTTTGGATTTGCGGCCGTATATCGTCAAACCCAATCGCGAAGAGCTTGGGCAAACGGTTGGCATGAATCTGGAAACCGACGAAAAATTGCTCTCGGCCATGCGCTCGCTGAACCGCCGCGGCGCGGCATGGGTCGTCGTTACCGATGGCCCCAAACCGGTTTGGGCCGGTTCCGCCACGAAGCTCTATCGCTTCCATCCGCTCGCGAGCGAACGGGTCGTCAACGCCATCGGCAGCGGCGACGCCCTGGCCGCCGGCCTCGCTTGGGCGACCCGGGCGGACTGGGATATCGTCCGCGCCGTGCGGTTCGGCATCGCCGCCGCCACCGATAATCTGCGCCAACTGGCAACCTGCCGGCTCGACCGGCGGCGCGTCGAAATCCTCGCCGAAAAGGTGCTCGTTGAAGAATTGGAATGACGGAGGCGCTGCTTGAATGCCGCTCCAATTTCCGTTATCCTAAAGCTTCATTTTCCCCCTTTCCCCCAAGGAGTTTCCCATGCGATGCACGAAATTCGAGCGATTTTGGCTGGCGATTGCAATTTCTCTTTCGCTTTTCGCCGCCTCGGCCTATGCGAAAGACACCCCGCCGGATACCGTGAAGCCGGTCTCCAAGCCCGACCCCAAGTGGAACAAGCGCCACCAGTCGATGAACGATCGGGTCAAGAAGGGAAACGTCGATCTGCTGCTGATCGGCGATTCGATCACGAACGGCTGGGAAGGACGCGGCAAGGAGGTCTGGAAAAAGTATTACGAGCGGCGCAACGCCGTGAACTTGGGCATCGGCGGCGACCGCACTCAGCACGTGCTCTGGCGGCTCGAGAACGGCAACCTCGAAGGCATTTCGCCCAAGCTGGCGGTGATCATGATCGGCACCAACAACGTCGGCTCGCAACGCGATCCCCGAAATTCCCCCGAGGAAATTGCCGCCGGCGTCAAGGCGATCGTCGAGAAGCTCCGCGCCAAACTGCCCGAAATGAAAGTCCTGGTGCTGGCCATCTTCCCCCGCGGGACCGACGACAAGGATGAAAAACGGCAGTCGGTCGGCAAGGCCAACGAAATCATCGCCAAGCTGGCCGACGGCAAAATGGTGTTCTTTCTCGATATCGGCGCCAAATTCCTCGCGCCCGACGGCACGCTTCCGAAGGATGTGATGCCCGACCTGCTTCACCCCAACGCCAAAGGCTATCAAATCTGGGCCGAAGCCATGGAGCCGACGCTCGCCAACCTCCTGGGCGATGAACCCGTGAAAAGCGGTCAATGATCGCCGCGCAGGTGGAACGCCGCGGGTTCCGCCCGGCAGGCGGGACTTACGGGAGGCAGGGTGCTTTCTATCCCATCGGCATCAGCACGAGGAGAAAATAAGCGACGAGGATCAGGGCCATGACGTACATCATCCATTTGACGTCCCGGCCTTGGCCGGAGAGAAGTTTGACGACGGGATAGGCGATGAAGCCCAGCGCGAGACCGTCGGCGATGGAATAGGCCATGGGAATGCCGATGAGAATCAGGAACGCGGGGATGCTCTCGGCGAAATTGTCCCATTCGATGTGCCGGACGTTGCCGATCATCATCGCGCCCACCACGACCAACGCCGGCGTGGTGATGGGCGGGTAGCTGCCGATCATTTGGATGATCGGGCTGAAAAACAGCGACAGCAGGAACAGCACGGCGACGGTTACGGCGGTCAGGCCCGTGCGGCCCCCTTGCTCGACGCCGGACGCGCTCTCGATGAAGCTCACCACCGTGCTGGTGCCCAAGGCCGCGCCGGCGACCGTGCCCACGGCGTCGGACATGAGCGCGCGGTGGGCGCGGGGGAGTTTGTCGTCCTTGATGAAGCCCGCCCGTTCGGCCACGCCGATGAGCGTGCCGAGCGTGTCGAAGAGGACCATGAAGAGAAAGATGAAGATGAACGGTATCATCGGCGGGCGAAGCGCGCCGCGGAGGTCCATCTCGAGGAACGTGGGGGCGAGCGACGGGGGCAGGCTCACGAAGCCTTCGGCGAATTGAAACTTGTTGACGAGCATCGACTCGGCGACGCATTTCGATTTCATCACGCCGTCGCCGAAAAGGGGCAGACCCAGTTTGAGGGCGACGGCCAAAAGTCCGCCGGCGAGAATCCCCCAAAGGATCGCCCCGCGCACCCGGCGGGCTTGCAGCACGGACATCACCAGCAGCCCGAAGAAAAAAACGATCAGATCGGGCGAGGCGAAGCGCGGATTCATGGCCAGCGTGGCGACCGGTTCCTTGACGATCTGCACCAGGCTGGAAAGTTGCAGGCCGATGAACGCGATAAACAGCCCGGTGCCCCCCGCGATGCCGTGGCGCATGCTGGGGCTGATGGCTTCCATGAGTTTTTCGCGGACGCCGAGCATCGAAAGGATGAAGAATAACACGCCGGAGAGAAAGACCACTCCCAGCCCGATCTTCCAAGGCTCGGTCGAGCCGGCGGCGATCTGTCCGGACGCAACTTGCTGGCCGATCATCGTTTTGGCCGCGGCGAAGAGCGTGAGCGCGAAGAAAAAGTTTTCGCCCATGCCGGGCGCTTGGGCGATGGGGTAGCGGGCGTAGAGGCCCATGATCAGCGTGGCCAGGGCGGCGGCGAGGCAAGTGGCCGTGAGCACCGCGCCGAAATCCATGCCGGTAGGCATGTTAGTGATATCGCCGGTGAGCACCGCCGGCTGAACGAAGATGATGTAGGCCATCGTCAAGAAAGTCGTCAGCCCGGCGAGCAGTTCGGTGCGGACGGTGGTGCCGTTTTCGCGCAAGCGGAAAATGCGGTCGAACATGATTTCGCGTGTTTGAAAGCCGGTGATTAGAGAAGTTTCAAACCGAAACCGTTAAGATAGCAGATTATTCGCAGAGCGAAATCGCCCATGAGAGGGGGAGCGATTCCAAGAAAATCCTCGTTCCCAGGCTCCTGCCTGGGAACGCACTACTGGAGAGGGCTACTGCCTCGAAGCGACAGTGAGGGGGGAGATTAACTGGAAACATCGATTGTGATGCGATATTTTCACCACTTCAAAGGAGGCAGAGCCTCCGAGACAGTGTGTTCCCAGGCAGGAGCCTGGGAACAAGAAAGAAAGGGCGATCATCGCCGAATACCTTGTGAGCCGTTGCTGTTTTGGTAGGATTGGAGTTTAATGCAATGAAGGGGATATTCGATGTCGGAGATACCGGCGCCGCAGAAACCGATTCCGCAATTCACCATCCGCTGGATGCTGGGCTTGATGACCGGCTGGGCGATGGTCTTTTCGATCGTAGCCTTGGCCATGCGGGGGCATCTTTGGGCCTTGGGCATCGTGGTCGGCTTGGGGACGCTGGTGGTCTTCATGTTGATCGGCGCGTTGTTGTTTTCCGTCGTCTGGATTTTCGCCGGATTCGGCGGTTCCCGCGCTGCCAAACCGTCCCTCGGCGAAACGCCCTTCGCGGAAGTCATTCGGCCGAAGACTCCCGATCTCTTTGACGAGGGAGAATAAGCATGAAGCGGGCAAGTTCCTTAAAGCTGCGGCGTTGTCTCCACGGCATCGTTTGGATGGCCTTGACGACGTTCGCGGCACAACCGGGATTCGCGCAAGTGGCGGTTAATCCCGCACCATCCTTGCCCTCGGCGGTTTCTGGCTCGGCGATGGCCCAGACCGCGGCCGGACTGACGATCACGGTCGATTCGACCTGGCTCGACGGGCCGGGCTACCGGCCGGTTCGCATCACCGTCACGCCGGCGGCGAACGTGGCGGCCGACCGCGATCTCTTGATTCGCATCACCACCGATCGCATCTATTTTTCGAACGATCCGCTGATCGTAACCGAGCAGTACCTTTCGGTGCCTTCGGGGACGCCGGCGGGCCAGGCGATCGCGGCCACGGTTTCCGTGCCGCCTTCGTCGATTTGGAGCGACTGCTCGATCGAGATCATCGATCCCTCGACCCCCAAGGGGACGGTTTACAAGCAGATGCAGTTCAAGGGGATGGGAAACCGTTTGGGCACGAACGGCCTGGATGTCGTGCTCTCGAAGTATCCGCACATTCTCTTCGTCGGCAATGCCGTTCCCGACACGGCGGCGATTACCGCGCTCATGCCGCCGGTGCAAGGGAATATGCAAGGAGGATATGTGGGAAGCACCGGGTGGGGAGGAATGCCCGTTGCAGCGCAAGCGGTTCCTGCCCAAAAAGACGCATCGCAGACGATCCCCGACATTCCCATGCCTACGGTGATAAACTTTTCCGCCTCCGCATTGCCCGAACGCTGGATCGATTATACGAGCCTGGATATCGTCTGCCTCTCGATGGACCAACTGGCCGATCTCGCATCCAATCATCCGGCGGCGTATCGGGCGATCATGGATTGGACCCAAGCCGGCGGCAATCTGTGGGTCTATGGCGTGGAGGGGGACAAAGGGGGATGGGACCGCTTGACCGAATTGGAGCAGCTTCTCGGATTGGAAACGGCAACTGGCCGAGAAAATACCGAGTTCGAGGAGCGCGGCTGGAGCAAACCGAGCGGCACTGCCGCGGAATTGCAGATTCCTAGCAGCGCGATTCCACCGGACCCCTACGCCGACACCTATCAACCGCCCGGGAGTCAACCGACGACCATCACCATGATCCCCGGCTCCGCCGCGCCGCCGCTGTTGTTGCGCGAGTACGGCATGGGCACGGTCGCGGCCATTGCCTCGGCCGATCCCTTCGCGGGCAAGCAGCCCTGGACGGTTTCGGATTGGGCCTGGCTGTTCTCTTCGACGGGACAAGGCCGCTGGCAGTGGAATCTCCGCCACGGGCTGAACGTGGGGCAGCCCAGCGCCGATTTCTGGAATTTCCTGATCCCCGGCGTCGGCTTCGCCCCCGTGCGGACGTTCCAGGTTTTCATCACGCTCTTCGTGCTGGGCATCGGGCCGCTGAACTATTGGCTATTGCGGCGGCGAAAAAGATTGCATCTGATGGTGCTGACCGTCCCGCTGAGCGCCGCGCTCGTTACCGCGATGTTGTTCGGCTACGCGCTGGTGGCCGACGGCTTGGGCACGCGGGTGCGCGTGCGGAGCGTTACGCGGCTCGATGCGCGGCGCGGCGAAGCCGTCACCTGGGCCAGGCTTTCCTATTACGCCGGCATCGCGCCCTCCCAAGGCTTACAGTTCTCTCCGCGAACGGCCGTGTATCCGATCCTCGACAAGCCGGAAATGGATGCCGGCGGCAATCGAAAGAAAATGATCTGGGAGGACGACCAGCGGCTCGTCCAGGGCTGGCTCGACTCCCGCACGCCCACGCAGTATCTCACGGTTCGATCGGGACCGAGTTCGTGCCGGTTGGATATTGCCAAATCCTCCGCGAAGAAGGCCGCGCTTACGGTCGAGAACCGTTTGGGGACGGCCCTGGATCAATTGGCGATTTGCGGCCGCGATGGTAAATATTATCTGGCCAAAAATGTCGGCGCGGGCGCCAAGGCGGAGGCCAACGAAACCACCTTTGAGAAAATCAGTTCGATGCTGGCTGCGGCCTATGGCCAAAACCAACCGGGATTTCCGGATGGTGTCGATCCTCGCGACATGCGCAATTCCGCATTCGGTAGAAGCCGATACTTCTGGTACTACCGAAATTTGGAGGAAGTGGCGATGTCTTCCTCGCTGATGGAGCGGCGAATGGAGAAGTGCGTGACGCTGAGCGGATTTGACACCATACCTGTTTTGGGTTTTTTTCCGCTTGCACCCGGCTCCTACGTCGCCTTGACGGAGAAGTTGCCGGAGATCGAATTGGGGACCAAGTCTGCGCGGGAAGAAGCGAGTTTTCATGTGATTCTTGGAGAGTGGTGATATATGACGGCTTCGCAAACGATGATCGAACTTCGGGGACTGCGGCGGCATTTCGGCGCGACGCGGGCGGTGGACGATGTTTCGTTTTCGGTCGAGCGCGGGCACGTCTTCGGCTACATCGGCCCGAACGGCGCGGGTAAGACGACCAGTATGAGGATTCTCGCCACGCTCGACATGCCCGACGCGGGCGACGCCCTGATCGACGGCTTCTCGGTGGTGAACGATCCCGACCGCGCGCGGCATCGCCTGGGCTTCATGCCCGATTATCTGGTGACGTATCCTAACGTGAACGTGCACGAGTACCTCGATTTCTTCGCCCGCTCGTACCGCCTGCGCGGGCAGAAGCGGAAAGACGCCGTAGAGCGCGTGATGTGTTTCACGGGCCTCGACGTGATGGCCGAAAAGCCCACCGAAGGCCTCTCGAAAGGCATGAAGCAGCGGTTGAGCCTGGGCCGGGCGATGATCCACGATCCGGCCGTGCTGGTGTTGGACGAACCGGCCGCCGGTTTGGACCCGCGGGCGCGGATCGAGCTCCGCGAGATGATTCGCTCGCTGGCCAAACAGGGCAAAACGGTGCTCATCAGCTCGCACATCCTCACCGAACTGGCCGAGATGTGCGACACGGTGGGGATCATCGAGCGGGGTCGGCTGTTGGCCGTCGGCACGGTTGATGAAATTCAAGGCGCGCACGGCCACGCCACGCAATGTCGGGTGTCGGTCCACGTGCTGGAGAACGCGCAGGGCTTGGCCGAATGGCTCGCGGGGCGCGCGGGGATCGATGAAATTCGCATCGAAGGAGACGGGGTTCGGTTCCTGCTGGCCGACGGCCGCGAGGCCGAGGCGGGCATTTTGCGGGAAATGATCGAAGCCGGCTTCCGCATTTACAGTTTCGGCGCGCGGCGGCAAACGCTGGAGGACGTTTTCATGAAAGTGACGGAGGGCCGGGTGCAATGAAAGAAGAAGCGGCCCGAAAAAGGGGACAGGCACCGTCGCCGAACGCGTTTTCGCCCGATTCCCCGCATACCGCGACGGAGCCAGTCCCCTTTTTCGAAACGATCGCGCTCGATATCGGTCCGGAGGCGCGCGCGGCCGAAGGCTGGACCGCGCGCCGCGCCTGGCTGGCGATCGAGAATGCACTGGAGCGCGTCGGCGATCGGCTCAATCCGATTCTCGTGAGGGAGACGCGGCAGGCCTTGAAGAGCCGGCAATTCCTCATCACCTTCGCCCTGCTGTTGTTTCTCGGCTGGGGCTGGTCGATTTTGGGCATCGCCGTGATCGGGCCGGCCGCTTCCCTTGGCACTTCCGGCGCGGAAATGTTCATCGGATACTTCGGCATCCTCGCCTTTCCCTTGCTGATTATCGTGCCGTTCGGCGCGTTCCGCAGCCTGGCGGCCGAGCAGGAGACGCGGACCTACGAATTGCTCTCGATCACCGCATTGGGGACGCGGCAGATCGTCGCCGGTAAACTGGGCAGCGCCGTTTTGCAGATGTCGGTTTACCTCTCGGCGGTATCGCCCTGCCTGGGCTTCACCTATCTGCTCCGCGGGATCGACATGCTCACGATCCTCTACATGCTATTCGGGCTGATCCTCGCCTCGCTGGGCCTCTCGGCGATCGGACTACTGATGGCCACCATCACGCCCAAGAAGCATTTCCAGGTGATTCCCATGGTCGCTTCGATGCTGGGCTTCTTCTTGTGTTTCTACCTGAGCATCGTGGGAGCGTACGCCTTTTTCTGGGAAGGCGGTCCGCGGATGTTCGCCGAGTGGGAGTTTTGGGCGGCGAGCGCCGCGGTTCTCACCGGTTTCTTCGCGTACTTCCTCATGATCTGCGAGGCCTCGGCCGCGCGGCTCTCGTTCGCCAGCGACAACCGCTCGACGCGGCTGAGGGCCGTCATGGTGCTGCACCAGATGCTTTTCACCGGCTGGATGGTCGTGCCGTGGCTGCTCAATATACGCGACCAAATGGAAATCTACCTCGTTTTCATGATGTTCGCCGGCATTCAGTGGTATTTCCTCGGCGCGCTGATGATCGGCGAATCGCCCCACCTCTCCGGCCGAGTCAAAAGGCAACTGCCGCAGAGCTTTTTGGGGCGCGTCTTCCTGACGTGGTTCTATCCCGGCCCGGCGGGCGGATATGCCCTGACCATCACCGCCCTGCTCTGCACCTTTGCCACCGTGGGCGTCGGCGCCGTCATCGCCGAATACAACGGTTGGGCAGCACAGATGCGGATCATCGGCACGAACTTCTGGGACCACGTCGTTCCCTTCGGCGTGCTCGGATTGTCCTACGTTATCATTTATCTCGGATTGGGATTGCTGCTGATCCGATTCCTCCGGCGATTCACCGCGGCGGGGCTGCTGATGTCGGTGCTCTTGCAGATTTTCCTGCTCTTGCTCGGCTGCGTCGTGCCCCTAATCATCCAACTGACCTCCCCCCACCTGCGCTTCGAGCAATACACGCTGCTGCAAATCACCAATCCCTTGTGGACGATGGTCGAATTGATCGACCGCCGCTCGCTGGCGCAAATGCCGCTGTTGATGATCTTCGTGCCCCTGGCGGCGGCCGTGGTGTTCTTCATGAATTTGCCGGGATTGATCCGCGAACTCCGCAACGTCCGCATCCTCAAGCCCCAGCGGGTCGTCGAGGAGGAGGCCGAACTGGCCCGAGAAAAAAAGCCCGCGTTGAAATGAAATCGACGCGCGCGATTCGGCTTCCTACCATGCCAGCCGGATCACGACCTTGAACGTCTCGCTTGCTCCGGGCAGCGTAACTTCCTGCGCGGCCGACCGTTCGCTGCCGATGACGCTGCCGCGTGCTTCGATCGTATATTTGCCGTGCGGCACGTCCTTGAAGGTGAAATTGCCGCCGGCGTCGGTGGTCGCGGAAAAATCCGTACCCCGCAGCGCGACGCCGATTTTCGCCAGCGGCTTGCCTTCTTGATCGATCACGCGGCCGGAAATCGTGCTCGCCGCGGGGATTTTTTTGTCTGAAGCGTCCGCCGAGGGGTCGATGGTTACCGTCTTGGCGATCGCTTTCGACGAGAAGCCGAGAACGTCGGTCGCTTTCGCGAGCAGCGCGTAACGGCGGGCCTGCAGCCCTTCGGTCGGCAAGGCGACGCGCCACTTGCCGTCGTCGCCGGGCCGCGTCAATTTTTTCGGCGCGTCGCTCTCCTCCAATTCGCCGCTGTCGTTGCGATCGACGCCGATCTGCATCTCCTTGATGTCGCTGTACGACTTTTCCACGATTACGCCGGCTTCGATCGGCCGGCCGAGCGGGATCGGCACGATCGGCGCGACGATTCCTTCCAGCGTCGGCGGATCGGCTTGCAGCAAAATCCGCACGGAATCCTTGCGGAGCATCTCCCCTTGCGGCAGATTCGGATTGCGGACTTCGATTCGCACTGCGATCCGCGCGAACATGTTTTTCAATCCGCCCACGTTCAGGGGAACCTCGAAATCGCCCACTTTCGTGCCGATTTTCAGTTCGCCGGACGGGGCGAACTCGTTCAGGTAAACTTGCGCTTGCCGGTCGCTATGGAACCGCCGATGTTCCCCGGGGACCAATTCGCTATCGCTATTCTCGGCGAGGATCGAAACCTGGACCGAGTTGGCCGCGCGTTGAAACGCGTCTTCGGGAGCGTCGGCCTGGAATTTCAAGGGGATCGGTTCCGCGAGCGGAACCTTGAAAGGCTTATCGGCCGCGGGCGAAAGGATGCGTATTTCCACGCGTTCCGGCTGGATGGGTTGCGCATCGCCGCCGTCGCAGCGGACCTCGTAAACGAAGGCCCGGGGATAACCATCGACCGCGAGTTGCACCGAAACTTTTTTATTCGGGGCGGATTCCACCCGGGCAAACAGCTCCGCGGATTGGCCGGCCTGGGTGATTTTGGCCTCGGAATTCGCCGCTTCGCCGGCATCGGCCCAGACGATGGGCAGCGGATTTTCCGGCGAAAGCGGCGGCGGATTAAGTGCCTCGTCGGCGGCGACGCGGATCGAGACGCGCTTCCGCGCGGCGTCGTAGCTCACCTCCGGTCGCAAGTAATCGCGGGGTTTGCGCGGCGAACAATCGATCCGCTTGAGCCACCGCGGCTCCTTGGTCTCCGCGTCGCGGATCGCGCAAACCATGCCGTGGGTAAGCTCGGCGAGAGGCTTGGCCTTTTCCGCCGGATTTTGCCCGCCGGGATTGTCGGGTTTGGGTTTTTCCGGCGCTTTCGGCTGCTCCTTTTCATCCGCCGCAGATTGGGGTTTCGGGAAGGTAATCGTTACCGGCGCGTCGTCGGCGGGCAGGGAAACTTCAAGGGGAGTCGGACCGGTCAGCGAGATTAAGTCGGGCTTCAGCATTTTCAGAATGTCCGCCGGCGATCCCTTGAGATTTCGCTCCCGTTGCGGCGCGGCCAAGGCAAACAGTTCCACCAGCACATTCCGCGCCCGGCCGGAACGGTTGACGAGCGCCAGCGTATAATTCGTCGTGCGATTGGGATACGGCCAGAGGCGCATTTCATCGGCGGACGACGAGGATTGTCCGATCGGATGCCCGAAAGCGAGGATCGTCAGATCGACGACATCGGGGGAAGCGAGGTGAAAGGGGATCGTCTTCCGGGCCGATCGTTTGTCGAGAACGGCTTCCACGTTCACTTCCGCCTTGAAATCGCTCTGGCGCATCGCACGCGCCTGAAGTTTCAACGATTTGGACGATTCCCGGTCGAATGTCACCGGAATGGCATCGCCCGGCCGAATCGGCCGATTGTTTTCGAGGTTGACGATTTCGATCAGTTCGCCTTCGAATTGCAGCGCAACCTGGACCGTTGCCGAGATCGGGACGGAGCTTTGCAGGTTAAGATCGAAGGGGAGCGTTTCTTGGGGCCGCGCGCCTTTCCGCGGCAAGGCCAGCGGCTTATCATCGGAGACGGCAATCGTCAACTCCGGCGGCGGAGGCGGCGGTTCGGGAATCGGCGGCACGGTGCAGGAAAGCGCCTTCGCGGAGTCGATCGATTGGGCGTCGCGGCCGTCGAGAACTCGGAGCAGCCGCTCGGTCTTGCGCAAGTCGGATTGATTGCTGGAATCCAATCCATTCTCGATGCGACCGGGGAGTTCCGCGTAGAAGTCGCCGAGTTCATTTCCCAATTGTCGGAAGGCAAGCCACAGAAGATTTTCCGTCTTCGAATCATCAAGGGAAACCTCTTTAAGGGGGAAATTCTTTAACGCGGGATCGGCCAACAGCGCCAGATGCCGTTCGAGTCCCGCTTGATCGTAAAGACGCCGCCATCGCAACGTCAAATTCGGAATGGCGGCATTATCGCCGGGAGCATTCCGCGTTTCCGCGGTTTCGGAAACGGATTTCTTCGGGGATTCGAGGATCTCGAGCAACCGTGTTCGATCCGCGGCGGAAGGCAAGGGCGTGGCCAGCAGCGCTTCGATTCTCGCGCGTGCCGTTTTCGGGCGAAGCGTTTCGGTGAGAGCGTTCACTTCGGCAGCCGGAATTCTGCTCTTGATGTCCTTCCACAAGCGATCGCATTCTTTGGAATTCGTTTCCAGATTTTGGTATTCCCCCGCGGAACCGACGGCGACTCTTTCGTTCAGGCGATTTTCCAAAACTCCACTCAACGCTTGAAGTTGTTGCAGGAGCCGGTTCAACGGTTCGTAGAGCGAGTCGGAGGAAATGGGGGCAATCGCATGATAGCGGAGGTAATAAGGAGCCCAAAACGCGAGGTCGTTCTTCAATTGGAAGGCCTTTTTGAAGGCGCGGGCGCGCGGATCGTTTCGATCCCAGCTTTTTTTTGCGTTATTTTGGGTAAAATCGCGGCGGACCGAGGTTAATCGGCCGAGTACCGATTGTTTTTCGGAGTTGGACAACGCGGCCGAATTTTGTGCGGCTTTTTGCCAGGCATCGATTTCTTGCTGCAGTTCCTCGGCCAGTTTCGCGGCGGAAAAAGCGTTGCCGCAAAGAGAGCGCCGTTCGTAGCCCAGCAATAGCGTCTGAAATTCCCGCCACAAGTGCGGGGCGTAATCGATCGGCGTCCAACCGTCGCCTCGGCCGCGATCTTGAATTTCATCGCGCAGCGCCCATGCCCGTTGCAAGGTTTTTTTGAGTTTTGCCCGTTCCTCGACGATTTTTTTGTCGGGTGGAGGATTTTCTTGAGAATCGGACGCGTCTTTTTTGGTGGAATACGAAGTTAAGGCGATTTTTGCCGGGGGATCGGCCAAGCCCGCTCCGCCGTGCAGCAATTGGGGCGATTGCGCATCCGCGGCGATCGGTCCCGCCAATTTCGGCACTTGCTCCCGCACATAGCGATAGAGTTCGTCGAGTTCGATGGTCCGGTTATTATTTTCATCCGCCGCTCCGCAAAGTCCTTTCGTTACGGCCTCACTGAAGAGCGAACGTTTGGCGTCTGGGGATTTTTGCGAGAGTTGCATCGGCCCGGCGGAAGCAAGCATCCAAACCGAGGGGTCCGTCATTTTTTTCACTTCCTCCGCGAGCAAGCGGGGGAATTCGTTCGCCACCATGCCCAGCCGCGGGTCGTATTCGAGATGATTGGCGTCTAAAATCAAGAGCTTCGTGCCGGCGGGGGACTCGCACAGCCGATCGAGCAAATCGCTCAATTTGCGGCGACCGATGTCGGGCGAGTCGGGACGGGGGGAATAATCGCTTGAGAGAAGATAGGCAACGCCGTTATCCGAAACGCCGTGGGCGGTAATCGAGAGAATCAACACGTCTCTCGGCCGCATGGGGAACTTTTGCAAGCCCTCGGAAAGCGCGGCGATGTTTTTCGAGATTTCGAAATCGCTCAGGCTGAGCGTCCGTTCGGGCGGGCCGATCTCGGGAAACGCCGACGCATCTTCCTCGGCGAAAGCGATGGGCGGAACGGCCAGAACGCCGTAGTTGACGATCGGCAGGCAGGCGAAATACGTTTTCGGCAAGAAAAACCACCACCAGATCAACCAGACGAATAGCCCGATCAGGCCCATGCCCAGCAGGCTGAACACGATTCGGGAACCCATTTTAGCGCCGCCGCCGGTTGGCGCGGCGGGCGCCTTTTGCCGCCAATTCCGCCGACCGGCGGCCGATCGCGAGTTATCCGCCATTCCTGAATCCCTCCGCTCGATGAATTGCTGAAGAGTTTAGAGTACAGGCATTTACGCCTGGGAAGAAGTTCAACCAACCCCCATTGCGTAATGGTAAACGTTCACACCCCGGTCGGGGACTGGTCCATTTTTCGGTGGGATAACGTATATTGCGGACAAACGGTAGGCCGAAAACATGGACCTGTCCTCTTCCCGCGGCGCAAGGGGGACAGTCCCATTTTCGCGGCGATTAAGCATTTTTACGGCGCCGACATCTTTTGCGCCGCGAAAATCGGGACAGTCCCCCATGAACGGTTGCGCGAATGTTTCTCCCGAAATTCTATTCAATGGAGCGGAAAATGGTAGGGGGCATTCCCCCCTCACTTGACTGAATATAACGCCCGCACTAGACTTAATTGCACGGAACGGCCTTGGTTCGGGGCGCATTGGAAGATCCCCGCGGAAAATCCGGGGGAAGTGGCATAAATCCGCCGAAAAGGAGCGCCAGAATGCGCAATTTGCCGGTTCATTGGTCGGAAGGGCTTTTTTTGCGGCCCCAGCACTTTCAGGCCGCCGATCGCTTTTGGACCGAAACGCTCGCCACCGGCGAACAGTGGGATCATCACTACAACTACGGGCTGCGGGCACTCGAGGTCAGCCAGGAAGCCATCGGGAACTATCAGTTCCAAGTCAATTCGTGCCATGCGCGAATGAAGGACGGGACGCTCGTCGCGCTGGAGCCGGGCCAGGAGATGGACCGGCTCGATTTGAAGGAGGCTTTCGAGAAGGAATCGGTGGTCCGCGTCTTTTTGGCCGTGCCGAAACTCAAACTCGGCGCGGCCAACGTCGCGGCCGGCGGCGCGGGCGCGAAAGTCCGCTACGGCGAGGCGAAACAATCGGTCCAGGACGAAAGTTTCGGCGGAAACGACCAGGAACTGCAATTCCGCTCGCTAAACGTGCGGCTCTTGCTCTCGACGCAGGACCTGTCGGGCTATGAAGTGCTGCCCATCGCGCAGCTCGAACGTTCGGGAATGCGCGAAGCGACGCCGCAAATCGACGACAAGTATTTCCCGCCGGTGCTGGCCATCGACGCCTGGCCGCCCTTGGGGCGCGATATCGTGCGGGCGATTTACGATCTCGTCGGCAAGAAAAGCGAAGTCCTCGGCGAGCAGGTCGTCAACCGCGGCATTACGCTGGTGAGCCAGGAGCCGGGCGATTTGGACCGGCTGCTCATGCTCTCGCAACTGAACATCACCTACGCCGTGTTGGGCGTAATGGCCTTCGCCCAGGGCGTGCATCCGCTGGACGCCTACGCCGAACTCTGCCGCATCGTCGGCCGGCTGGCGATCTTCGGTCCCGCACGGCGGCCGCCGGAAATCCCGAAATACGATCACGACGATTTGGCGCGGATTTTCCGCTACATCAAGGAGCAAATCGAGCTGTTGCTCGAATCGATCCGCGATTACGAGTACGAGCAGCGGTTTTTCGTGGGCGAAGGCAAGGGGATGCGCGTCTCGCTGGAGACGAAATGGCTGGGCGCCGATTGGCAATGGTTCGTCGGCGTGATGCGCGGCAGCCTCACCGAACAAGAATGCATGACCCTGCTTTCGCCGGGCGAACTCGATTGGAAATTGGGCAGCGCCAAGCAGGTCGATTCGCTCTTCGAGTACGGAGCGGAAGGATTGCGGCTGACTCCGCTGCCGCAATCGCCGCGGGCGTTGCCGCCGGGACGCGAGTGGGTTTATTATGAAGTCAGCCGCGACAACGCGCCCTGGAAAGACGTGCTGCAAACGCAAACCCTCGCCATGCGGCTGAAGGATAGCTTGATCGTGAATCGCAACGAGTTGCAAGGCGAGCGCAAGCTGGTGGTCTCGCATCGGGGAAAACAGGTGGCGCTGCAGTTCGCCCTGTTCGCCGTGCCGAATAGGTAGGGGCGTGGGGCTTAATACATCGAGAGTAACAAATAAAAAACGATAAGCAAGAAAAACAGCCACGGTCAATACAAGGACTTTCAAACAGGAAGAATCGAACAAGCCGGCCATCAAGGACGATTGCCGTAAGATGAGGAATGACGATGCTGCTATTCATCGACGAAAGCGGACATGATGGACACAACATGCCTTGCGAGACTTTAGCAGGCGTCGCCATTGCCGAAGACTGCCTTTGGAATTTGGTTCGAGCGATCCGGTCTGCCGAACGGGAGTTTTTCGGGGACTATCTACGGAACCTTCACCCCGACGAGATCAAAGGGCGCACGCTGCTGAAAAGAAAACGAACCCAAAGCGCTGCCCGCACCTTGCAGATTGAGCGGATGGAACTTGCCGGCCTGGCGCACGCCTGTCTTCGAAAGGGCATGGAGGCAAGCAGGCAAGGACTGACGCGGAGCACGGCCACCGAACGGGAGATAGTTGCTTACAGCCGTCAGATTATGAATTTTGCCCATCACGTGATCGACTTGGCCGCAAGCTTCAACGTTCAGTTATTTGCCTCGGTAGTGGATGTAACCGCGCCTCGTCCGGAACCGGGCCGCTTGCGGAAGGACTACGTTTACCTTTTCGAGCGGTACTTCTACTTCTTGGAGACTTTGCCCGTACGCGAGCGCGGATTAATCGTCTTCGATGAGCTTGACAAGGCGCGGTCGCACGTGTTGCTTCAACAGATGGCTGCGTATTTTTTGGGAACAGAGACGGGCCGATACCGAAGTTCGCGCATCGTACCTGAACCTTTTTTCGTGCATTCCGATTTAACTACAGGTGTGTTTCTCGCCGACCTGGCCGCATATATATTAGGTTGGGCGTGGCGGCTTCGAGACATGCGGCAGCCGATTCGTCCGGAACTATCGCCATACGCCGATAAGCTGCACGGGATGCAATTTGTCGGCGAAAAGCCCAGACGCAACGAGGAAGGTGTATGGCGCCTGTTCGGGATCAGATACATCGACGATCTGCGAGGCCAATTCGACAGAGAAGAAGAGGAGGAATGAGCAAAAAATAAAGGCAATGACCGATCCTTGCGAACCAATCAAAGCCTCCATTAGTTATAGTACTGCAGATTGCGTATTTGTCAATAGATTTATCCCCCAACACGCACAATTCCCCATTACCCACCCCCCTTCCGCATGACGCCCAAATTCGCCAAAGCCGTCGATCCCGTCTTCATGCACGTTCTGGGCTTGCTGGAGCGGATTTCGCGGGACGAACCGTTGATGGTGAACGAGGAGCGGGTGAAGATCCGCGGCTGGCTCGATCAGGCCGAAGGCCAGTTGGGCCAAGGGCAAGACTGGCAGTTGGCCAAGTACGCCCTGGTTTCCTGGATCGACGACGTGCTGATCGACGCGCCGTGGGACGGCCGAAACTGGTGGAAGGAGAATGCCCTGGAGGTCGAGGTGTTCAATACCCGGTTGCGCAACGAGCAGTTTTACATGAAGGCCAAGGAGGCCGCCGCGCTTGCCGCGAAAGACGCGCTCGAGGTGTTTTACGTGGGCGTAGTGCTGGGATTCCGCGGTTTGTACCGCGATCCGAATGCCGCCGCCGTACTAGCCGAACCGCGCGGATTGCCCTTGGACTTGGAAGCCTGGGCGAAGCAGACGTCGATGGCGATCCAACTCGGGCAGGGCCGTCCGCCGATTTCGGAATCGAACGAGCCGGTCGAAGGCGCTCCGCCGCTCGGCGGCCCGGCGATGCTGATCTGGTCCTCGTTTTTCGGATTCGTCATGGCGATGTTGATCGCGATCGTTTTCTGGCTCTCCTTGAAGCAATAATTATCATCCCCATTCCTCTCGCGGAACCATGTATTACCTTCGCCGACTGCTGGAAATGATTACGTACCCGCTGCGGGCGTTGCTCTCGACGCCGAGCCGGTTGTTTTCCGGTTCGCGGCGGCTGTTGGGGATGTCGCTGCCGGCGCGGATTGCCTGGCTGATGGCGGTCGCCTTGGTGATGGGGGTAATCATTTCGTTCGTCGTCCGTAGTTATATGGAAGGCACGGTGGGGTGGGTGTTGGGTTCCTTGGGATATAATCTGGTCATCGTCGCCTTGGTGTTCGTCATCCCGATCGTGCTTTACATCGCGCTCAAGCTCTGGCTGGAAGGCGAGATTTCGCCCTTTCCCGATATCGACCGCGCGTGGAAAGCCGGCTTGGCCGAGTTGCAGCAGCAGGGGATCGATCTCGCGCAGACGCCGCTGTTTTTAGTGCTCGGCTCGGCCGGCGAAGCGCAGGAGAAGGGGCTTTTCGATGCCTCCGCATTGAGTTTGAACGTGCGGGAGTACCCCAAAGGCCCCGCCGCGCTGCACTGGTTCGCCAACGCCGACGGCGTCTATTTGTGCTGCACCGAAGTGGGCAGCATGAGCAAAACGGCGCATCTCGGCCGCGAGGCGGCGGAAGAAGAATCGGCCCGCCCCGGCCCGATGGCGCCGCGGCCGGGAAGCGATGCGCTGCGGGGAACGATCGTCGCCGACGGCCCCGCGATGCCGATCAGGGGATCGGCCGTCGTATCTTCCTCGACCGCTCCTGCCGCCGCCGCGCGATCGAGCGGACCGAGCAACATCCGCGGCACGATGATCGTCGGCGGCGCGGCCGGAGAAGGCGATAGCTACGATTCCGAAGCATCCGCCCCGAAGGAAAAACGCATCGTTCGGATCGATACGAACGAAGCCAACCTGCAAGAGCGGCGGTTGGAATACCTGTGCCGGATCCTCCGCCGGGCGCGGCTGCCGCTTAGTCCGCTGAACGGCTTGCTGGCGCTTTTGCCCTTCGGACTCATCGGGCGGAGCGTGCCCGAAAGCAACGAAGTGCAGCGCGCCGCGAAGCGCGATCTGGCCGTCTTGCTGCGGGGATTGATGGTTCGTTGCCCGGTGTCGGCGTTGGTGGTGGGCATGGAAGAGCACGGCGGTTTCCAAGAATTGGTCCGCCGCGTGGGCCGCGACCGCGCGGCGGGTCAGCGGTTCGGCAAGGGATTCAATTTGTCGAATCCGCCGCTGCCCGAACGGTTGGAGGCCCTCGCCGTACATGCCTGCGGGGCGTTCGAAGATTGGGTTTATACGCTGTTTCGCGAGAAAGGCTCGCTGAGCAAGCCCGGCAACACCCGGCTGTATGCGCTGCTCTGCAAAATCCGCCGCGACGTGCAAAACCGCTTGGCGAATATCCTCGCCGGCGGTTTCGGGCACGATCCGGAGGAAAAATCCCATGAAGCAGGCCTGCTGTTCGGCGGTTGCTATTTCGCCGCCACCGGCGACAGCGAGGACCGGCAGGCGTTCGTGAAGAGCGTGTTCGATAAACTGCCCGATCAGCAAGAAGAACTCCAGTGGACCGATCGCGCGCTCGGCGAGGACAATAAATTCCAATTCCTCTCCAACTTGTTCCTCGGCATCGACACCCTGCTCTTGATCGGATTGGTAGTATTGATCTGGCATAGATTTCGTCCCTTGTGGTAACGAAATCGTGGAGTCAGGAGACAGAAGACAGCGGATAAGGCGTTGCCCGACAATAAGTTGCCGGAATCGTAGTAGGCACACTCCGTGTGCCGTCCGCGAATTACGGCACACGGAGTGTGACTACTACATAGGAATTCGGTAGTTTATTGTCGGACAGCGGATAATCTGCCTTTACCCATTGCGAAACCGCAAGCGGCTATTCGCGGAACTTCGAGTTTCCGACTTCCGGCATCCGACTCCTCCCCCTATCCCCTATCCCCTATCTCCTATCCCCTATCAATGTCCTCGGCCGCATCTGGTTCGCAAAACAACGGTGGCAGCTACCGACCCGCGGCGGAAGCCGCTTCCGCAACGCCTCGCCCCGCCGATTCGGCTCTGTTGGAACGGGTGCTGCGGCAAACCCTGGAGATTTGCGGACCGAACGAACCGATCGACGCGGCCGAAATGCGCGCTTTGCGGGAAGTCGCCGAACGCCACCGCGGCCGGCCTTTGGAACTCGAGCCGGTGGCGGTGGAATTGGTCGCGGCGGCCATCGACGGAATCTGTCCGACCGAGAAAAATTCGGATTTATGGCGGAACATCTCCGCTCAAGTGGCGCGCATCTTGATGGACGATCCATCGACCTTCGCACGGATGAAATCGCTCTGGATCCGCTTGGGAGGAGTAGAACAGTGACCGCTCTCGCTACCGGCGCGCAACAGTTGATCGAGCAATGCCAGGGCATGGTTCGCTCGCTGGCGCTGGCGATCCACCGCAAATTGCCGCCGCGCTACGAACTGGACGACCTGATCGCCTACGGCCAGGTGGGATTGGCCGAGGCCGCCAAGGATTTCGATCCCGATCGCGGCGCCCAGTTCTCGACTTTCGCCTACTACCGCATCCGCGGCGCGATCTACGACGGCGTGTCGAAAATGACCTGGTTCGGCCGCGCGGGGCGCGAGCGCGCCCGCTTCGATCAGCGGGCGAACGAAGTCCTCCAGGCGGAGGCCGAGGACGATTCGGCCTCGTCGGCATCGAATCCGGAAAATCCCCCGCATGTTGAAGACCATGCCCGCTGGTTCCGCGATCTGAGCCGCACGCTGGCCGTGGTGTATTTGGTCAGTTATGGGACCGCGAGCAAGGAAAACGAGGAACTCGCATTCGTCGATCCCGCTTCGCTGCCGCAGCAGACGATCATCGACGAAGAAATCGCGGCGCGGCTGCACCGGCACATCGACGCCCTCTCGGCCGAAGAATCGAAACTCATCCGGGCCATGTACTTCGAGGGGAAAACGCTCGAACAGGCCGGTTTGCTCCTGGGGATCGGCAAATCCTGGGCCTGCCGCCTGCATCGCAAAGTCTTGCAGCGATTGGCTCGATCGCTGAAATCGGCCGCCGCGGAAGGTTGATTTCCGCTCCCCCATTTCGGATCGGAGCGCGAAAAGATTCCTCCCGGTCCTTGTCCAGCCTCAATCGCACGGGAAATCGCGAGAGTTGCGATTCGCCGTTCACTGCCGCTCAACGCTGCTCCATCGGCGAAGGGACCGATTCCAGGATTCGGCCGCCGCTTTCATACCAGCCTTGGCGGGTGAAGCGGCACCATTTCAGGTCGATGAGAAAGCCCACCCAGCGGCCGTTGTTTTCCAGCGAGGCGATCGCGCGGCGAAAGGGGAGCGGCATGGGATGATAGAAGCCCAAGCCCTGTTCCGAGAGGTGTTTGCCCACCACGACCACCGTTTCCCCCTTCACCGTAACGCCATCGGCGGCGACCGGCGTGATATGCACCAAATAGGGAAACGGGTAGCGCGTTTCGTTCCGCCGCTCCAGGAAATCCTTTTGGGGATACAAAGTGCTCAACAATCCCCACACTTGCAGGCGAACGTCGTCCACGACCGAGGTGTTGGCATCGGGAAGCAAATCGAGCCGCGCATCGAGCAAAGGCAGCATGGTGTTCATGGAGATCTGTCCTGTTTTTTCTAACTGAAAAGGCGAAAAGGCGAGATCATGCGATTGCCGTCAAGACCCTTACAATCGGACGTATCTGATCCACTTTATTCATAAAAGCGATCTGTAGAAGCGGCATCTTGCCGCTTTTGCCTAAAATGCGGCAAGATGCCGCATCTACAATGTTTCCGAATAATCCCGGCTAAAGGTTATTTCCGCGTACAACGTCGAAATCCACGCCAGAGGGGGACCGAGCCGACATGATCCGAAAAAGACCCCCTTAGCTCGATCGACGCGCGACCATAGAAAACCTAGGTCAAAAAGCGGGGCGTGTCAAATATCGCCGCATCTCCCCCGCCAGGAAAAAAGACCCTGTAATGCAGATCAAATCTTCGGCGGCGGCGTTTTTCGTGGCGAATTCCCAAGCTTCGGCGGACGAAGAAAAGGTGGGATACCGTTTCCCTTTGAACTCGTATGCGATTGCCGCCAACTCTTCCTGCGGAACGAAGCGCGGATTCGAGGTGTAGCGGGTGAGATAGACTTCGTCGAAGGCCTCGAACAACAGTTCCAGCATGCCCCGGTTGTCCTTCTCCTTGGTCGCGGCGAAGATCAAATGCCGCTTCCGCACCGCAAAACTCTCGCCGATCGCGGCAACGAGCGCGGCGATCGAAGCGATATTATGGGCGGAATCCAAAATCACCGCCGGCCGCCGGGCAATCACCTCCACGCGGGCAGGCAGGGATACGGCAACCAAGCCGCGCCGCAAGGCTGTTTCCGAGATCGCCCAGCCTTGCCGCCGCAATTCGAAGATCGTAGCCAATGCCACCGCCGCGTTTCCCGCCTGATGCCGACCCAGTAACGAGAGTTCATAGCGATGATCGTCAGCTTTCACCTTGCTAGCCCCCTCTCCTAGTGGGATAGGGGAGAATGGCTTAAACTCTAAATTCCCCATCTGCGGTCCACGTTCCAGATGTTCGGGCGGCGAATACTCGTAATGAAAATCGGTCTCCGCTTCGATGAGCCGCGCGCCAGCCTCGCGGGCAATGCGGCGAATCTCCACGCGCGGCTCCTCCTCGACGACTCCGCTGACGACCGGTATTCCCGGCTTGATAATCCCGCCTTTTTCGCGGGCGATGGCTTGTAATGTACTCCCCAATTGCAGGGTGTGGTCGAAACTGATGCTGGTAATGACCGAAACTCGTGGCAAGCACGCGTTGGTCGAATCCAACCTGCCGCCCAACCCGACTTCGAGCACCACTGCCGTGGCGTTTTGCCGCCGAAAATAGAGCATGGCCATGGCGGTGAGGATCTCAAAGTAGGTCGGCCCGATCTCCTCGAAATGCCCGCCCGCCGCCTCGTTATCGAGTTCCTCGACGATCGGCTGGACCGCCTCGATCAAGGCGTCAAACTCGCTTTCGGAGCATTGCCGCCCATCGAGAACGATCCGCTCTTCCACTTTTTCGAGGTGCGGGGAGGTAAAAAGCCCCGTCCGATAGCCGGCGTTCGACAGAACCGCGGCGAGCATCGCCGAAGTCGAGCCTTTCCCCTTGGTGCCGGCCACGTGGATGATCGGCAAGGAATTTTGCGGATTGCCCAATTTGGCCAGCAGATTTCGCATCCGATCGAGTCGAAAGGCCCTCGCGGGATCGGGAATCCGCGAAAATCGCTCGAAATCGACCCGTCGATCGAGGAACTCCCTGGCTGTGGGGCGAGGGAGATTCGTTATGTCTTTGTTAGGGTGAGCCATTTCGGTTCGCCGAAAGCATTCCAATATCTTGCAAATGTTGAGATACTACCCTATATTGAGGTGTTTATCGCACACTGAACCGATTATATCTCGGCTTCGTAAAGATTACACGTCGCGTTATTTTTACACCATATTTCAATCCTACGAAAATGTCATCCGAAGTCATCATCGAAACCCGCAACCTCTCGAAGGTTTACCGCGATTTTTGGGGCCGGCAAAAGGTTCGGGCGTTAAAGGCCCTCGACCTCGAAGTCCGCCGCGGGGAAATCTTCGGACTGTTAGGCCCCAACGGTTCGGGAAAGACTACCACCATCAAATTGCTCTTGGGATTGCTCTTCCCCACTACGGGACAGGCCCTGGTCTTCGGAAAAGACGCCACCGAAGTTACCAAAAACGAACGCATCGGCTACCTGCCCGAAGAGTCCTACCTCTACCGCTTCCTGAACGCCGAAGAAACGCTCGATTTCTACGGCCGCCTCTTCGATATCCCCCACGCGCGGCGGCGGCAGCGCGTCGCCGACCTCATCGAAATGGTCGGCCTCGAGTGGGCCAGGAAGCGGCAGCTCAAGGAATACTCGAAAGGCATGGTCCGCCGCATCGGACTGGCCCAGGCGCTCATCAACGATCCCGAATTGATCGTCCTCGACGAACCGACCACCGGCCTCGATCCCCTCGGCGTGCGGGACATGAAGGATTGGATCCTCAAACTCCGCGATCAGGGCAAAACGGTCCTCATGTGCAGCCACCTTCTGGCCGACGTGCAGGACGTTTGCGACCGCATCGCCATTTTGTACCAGGGCGAACTCAAGGAACTCGGCCGCGTCGATTCGCTCCTCAAGGTGGGCGACGAAACCGAAATCCGCGCCTCGAATCTCAGCCCCGCTTTACAGGCGGAAGTCAGAAAAGTCATCGAGCGCGACGGCGCGAAGGTCCTCGCGCTGGGCAATCCCACCACCACCCTCGAAGAACTGTTCCTCAAAATCATCCGCGAAAGCGAAGAACATCCCGGCCGCCGCGTCCGCGGAAAGACGGAGAAGAATTAGGGGCGCGGGGTGTGGGGCGAGGGATGAGGGATGCCGCTCGCGGCTTAGCAATGCATTACCGATAAACATCGCATGTTCCCGAACCGCGACCAATGGTCGCGGCTTTGCAATTCATAACGGTTATCCTCAATATCCATGGAATTCGACTTCACGCAACTACAGCCCTTTTGGAACTGGTTTCCGCGGGCTTCGATCATTTACCTCGCGCTCTTGGTTTTGCTGACCTTGGCCGTGGTTTTCGTCGGCTGGATGCTTTCTTTCATTCGGCATGGGCCGAGGCAAGCATTTTCTTGGCTCACGACGCTCGGGCGCGAGGGGCCGATCGCGGCTTTGGAACGAATCGGCCGCGCCCTCTGGTGGTGCCTCGGCGATCTTGCGATGATTTCGCCCCGCCGCGTCGCTGCTTTGACGGGGCTGGCCGTGAAGGAATCGATTCGCCGCCGCGTGGTGGTCGCCGTCGCGGTGTTTATTCTGGTGCTGCTTTTCGCCGGCTGGTTCCTCCATCCCAATAGCCCCCATCCCGCGCAGTTGTACATCAGCTTCGTGATGACCGCCACGAGTTATTTGGTGCTGCTTTTGACGTTGATCCTCTGTTCGCTCAGCATTCCTACCGACCTGAAAAACCGCACGCTGCATACGATCGTCACCAAGCCCGTCCGCCCCAGCGAGGTTATTCTCGGACGGGTATTCGGCTTCATCGCCATCGGCACGGCGCTCCTTGCGATCATGGGAACGGTCAGCTATTTCTTCGTGGTCCGCGGTCTGGCGCATTCGCACGAGTTGATGCTTGCCGAGGATTCCGACGGCAAACAACTCCCGCCCGCGAAGACCAGTTCTGCCCGCTATCACTTTCATCGGGTTTTGAGCGATTCCGATTCGCGGGGAGAACTCTGGTTGGAGGACAAGCAGTCTCATACGCACTCCCTCGGGGTCGAAAGGGATGACGACTCGGGCAAAATAACCGCCGCCAAAATCGGCCCCGCCGAAGGCGAGTTGATCGCCCGCGTGCCGATCTTCGGCGAACTCTCGTTTTTCGACCGCGCCGGCAAACGGACGAACAAAGGCATCAGCGTCGGCAAGGAGTGGACCTATCGAAGTTATATCGAAGGAGACTCGAAGCAGGCCGCCCTCTGGAAGTTCCGCGACATCACCGAGGATCGCTTTCCGGAAGGATTGCCGGTCGCCTTGAGAATCAGCGTCTTTCGTTCCTGGAAGGGAGAGATCGAAGAAGGCATCCCCGGCAGCCTCAGCGTGCGCATTCCCGGCCCGGGATCCGAAGAAAAATGGATCGAAGCCGTCGTCTTTACCGCGAAAGACGCCTCGATCGACGTTCAGACCATCCCCCGCGTTTTACAGCGGGGGGATAAAAAGTACGATCTCTTCAAGGATTTGGTGAAGGACGGCGAGGTGGAAATCCAACTCCGCTGCCTCGCCCCGGCGCAGTATTACGGCGTCGCGCAGGCCGACGTTTATCTCCGCACTCCCGATGCCCCGTTCTTCCTCAATTTCTTCAAGGGCTATCTCGGCATCTGGCTGCAAATGTGCGTCTTGACCGCGCTCGGCGTGTTTTTCAGCACCTTCTTGAGCGGTCCCGTGGCCATTCTTTCCACGGCGGGTTTGCTCGTCGCGGGCCTCTGGCACGACTTCCTCTTCCGGCTCGCCACCGGCCAGACCTACGGCGGCGGCCCCTTCGAGTCGCTGGTCCGCCTCTTCACGCAGGATAACGTCATTTCCGAAATGGAGCCCGGCTTGCGCGCCACGGTGGTGCAATCGCTGGATAGCGTTTTCCTCGTCGTGCTCAAGGCCCTGGCGGCGATCCTGCCCGATTTCGAAAAACTCAGCTTCGCCGATTACGTGGCGAACGGCTTCAACATCCCCGGCGAATTGTTCGTGAAGTGCCTTTGCACCGCGGCGGCGTTCATCGTTCCCGTCTTCGTGGCGTCGTATTTCTGCTTCAAAATGCGCGAGGTGGCCAAATGACCGCTTTTGGTTTTCAATTATGCAAGGAATCGAAATGACCGCGAAAAGTTCCTTCCTCCGAAAAATTTATTACATCATCGGCATCGCCGGACTGCTTTTGTGCTTGTATTTCGTCGGGCGTCCCGCGACGAAGGGCGGACTGGCCCAGCATAGCGATCCCGGCGGAATGCTTGCCAAGTTCCGCGAAGATCCCCAATATGGCCTCAGCCAAACGCAACTCGGCGAAATCGATCCCGCCGGCGAGAGCATCAAGCTCGCCACCCTCGGCCTCCGCGGCGTCGCCGCGCTCGTGCTCTGGGAAAAATCGAACGAGTATAAGATGAAGGAGGACTGGGCGAAGTACGAGGCCACCCTGAACCAAATCGCCGTCGTCCAACCGCATTTCATTTCGGTCTGGATCCACCTCGCTTGGAATCTTTCCTATAATATCTCCGTCGAATTCGACAATTACCGCGACCGCTACCATTGGGTCATCGAAGGCATCAAGTACCTGCAAAAAGGGATCGAAAACAACAACAACGACCCCCGCCTGCTCTGGGAAACCGGCTGGACGGTCTCGCAAAAAATTGGCCGCGCCGACGAACACTTGCAATATCGGCGGCTCTTCAAGGAAGACGACGAGTTCCACGGCGCGCGGCCCAAGGCGCTCCGCGACAACTGGCTGGTGGGGAAAACCTGGTACGACAAGTGCATCGAAGAGGCCGAAAGAACCGGCAAGCGCGTCAAGGGCAAGGGACCGTTGATCTACAACTCCAGCCCCGCCATGTGCCTGATGAATTACAGCGAAGCCATCGAGGAGGAGGGCACCTTCGGCCAGGTCGCCAAACTGGCCTGGCAAAACGCCTCCAAGGCCTGGCAGGCATTCGGCCGAAAAAAAATCCCCGATCCCGACAACAACGACCTCTATCTGGCGGACCTGGAAAAGCGCGAGGAACTCGTGAAAAAATACGCCGGGGAACTCGACGACCTCGATCCCGGCTTGCGCGAAAAAATCCGCCGGAAAAAGTACGAGGCCCTCAGCCAGGAACAGAAGGACGCGTTAAAAACCGACCTCGAAAAGCGCACCGACAAGCAGCATTCCCTCGTGAGCCAGGCCGAAGCGCAAATGGAAGTTACCTATGAGGAAATCGCCAGGCAAGTTCCCCTCGATAAACGAACCAAGGCGAAAGAACTCGCCGCGGAAGCCTTGAAAAACGAGTTTATCGCCGTCGATATCCGCCGTTCCCGCGACGTCGTCAATTACGCCTATTGGAAACTTCGCGCCGAAGTCGAACAGGAAGACGACGCGGTCGCCGCCCGCAAGGCCATTTACGACGGCACCCGGCTATTCCGCCGCGAGGCCGATCTGATCGGCGCCCGCGACCTCTTCAACAAGGGCTTCCTCCTCTGGCGAAACGTGCTCGACAAACATCAAGCCCTCATCGAGGACTCGCTCACCGGCGACGACATGATGGACGTGATCAACGTCTATCGCGACCTGCTTCACAAAATGGGCGAACCTTTCCCCAAGCCTTTCATCCTCCAAGATATCGTCGATAAATACGACAAAAAAAGATAACCTTCGCGTCGAAGCGACTGTGGGACTGTCGCCCCGGTGATTTTACGCGTTCCGATATTTCGGAAGGCAACGCAATTCTCCTGCACTCCAGCATCGCTTACTTCATCTATATCACCACCGAGACGCGGAGGGCACGGAGAATGTGATTGGGAGCGGAAAATTTAACGTTCATCGCGTTTTCGCTGTTTCGTGCTATCGCGATAACATGAGCGCGAAATGGCGAAAGAGCGAAACGGCGAAAATCGCGACTCCGACCGGAATACTGCGTTTTCACGAAAAGCGATAAAAATCCCACGATATCGACGATGCGGGAATCCTCCCGAAATCCATCGTCTCCGTGTCTCCGTGGTTTTTTATGATGTGAGTCGCACAAGCTTAACGGCGTTGCCCAAATCTTTCCCGGTTTCCATCCGGGATCGCTCATCGCATTTCCCATCTTCCCCATCTTCTCTTGACTTATCCGACCATAATGCCTACTCTCGGCATCTATGAAAAATCCTAAAAGAATCCCCCTTTTTATCGTCTATCTGGCGTTTTGGCCACTTGGAGCCATTGCCGCGGAGGAGCCGCCGTTGCTCGAAAACGGCCGCCAACTGCTCCTGCTTCGCAACGGTCAAGTCCTCGAAGGCCGCGTTGCGAAACTCAAGGATCACTATCTGGTCGATCTACCGGACGGCGAAATTCGCGTTCGCACCGCCGAGGTCGCGTTCGTCTGCCGGAACCTCGAAGAAGGCTATCGGCGCAAACGGGCGGCCATCCAAACCGAAAATTGGCGCGACCGCCTCGAATTGGCCCGTTGGTGCCACAAGCATGCGATGGCCGAACATGCGGCCGCCGAACTCGCCGCGGCTGAAGTTGCGTCGCCCGGCAATCCCCTGGTCGCCGCGCTCCGGCGGCAAATGGAACCCGTCCCCGAATCGGCCGCGAAACCGGAGAAATCCAACGCTCTCGACGACGCCGTCCCAAACGAAGAGCTCGACTGCATGGTCCGCGGCCTGCCGCCCAAGACCATGGAAGCGTTCACCCAAACCGTGCAGCCGATGTTGATGAACAACTGCACCGCGATGGGCTGCCACGGGCCGCAATCGACCGCCAATTTCAAGCTCTTTCGCGTGTCGGCGGGCGAGGCCGCCAATCGCCGCTTGACGCAGCGGAACCTTCATGCCGTGCTGCAATACGTCAACCGCGAACATCCCGAGCAAAGCCGCCTGTTGACTTTGCCCGCCGCGCCGCACGGACCGGCGAAAAAAGCGATCTTCACCGAACGCCAGACGGGCCAATACTTCCGCTTTTCCCAGTGGGTGATGGGATTCGACACGCGCGATTTCCCCAAGTCCGCCGAACTCATGGCCGAGCAGGATTTGCCCCAAAACCCCGCGGAGGATTTGCCCGCCGACTCGCTTTCCGCACCGCGATTGCTCCCCGGCGACGCTCGGCGGGCCAAACCGTTGATTGCCGAAAGGAAAACTCCCGCGAAGCCGAATTCCGCGGCGGATGCCGCATCGAGCGAAATCGCCCCGGCATCCTACCAGGAACCGCCCGCCGAGTTTTTGCATTCGAGCCGCGCCCGCCCCGGCAAAGCGAGTTTCCCCCCGCAACCACAACCGCGGCTCCCGATGGAAAAAGTTAAACGCGGCGCTCCGCTTCCCCAACCGGAATCGAAAGACCCTTTCGATCCCGAAATCTTCAATCGCCGCTATCACAAGGCGGAAACACCACCAGAGAGGGGAAAACAATCAGAAGACGCAAAACAGCCCGAGAAAATCCCGGATTAAGCCCAAATTATTCATAGAAGCGATTCGTAGAAGCGGCATCTTGCCGCTTTTGCCAAATATGCGGCAGGATGCCGCATCTACGATGAGTTTGAATATTCCCGGATTAGCCCTTGCTGGGAGTTTTTCACTTGTTTTATCGTGCATTCTGAGCGCATAATAAGGTTTCCCGCCTGAATCGTCCTCCAAACCGGCAAAAAATCCGCTTGCCCCAGTCCGTTACGGGATATCGAGGGTTTAATTGGACGGTATTTGCTCTGAAGGCGGATTTCACGCCGATTGGGCAGACATTTTCCCGCACGTTTTATTCCTCCGCCCATGCCCGAATTTCAATACACTGCCCGCGATACTACCGGAAATAAAATCACCGGCACGATTGCCGCCGCGGGTCGGCGCGAGGCGGCGGCGAATTTGGTGGCCAAGGCGCTGTTCCCGGTCGATGTCCAAGAGGCGGGAAATGTCGTCGAGACGAAAAGTATTCGCCGCGTGCCCGCACAGTTGCTCGCCGTAACCTATTCGCAATTGGCCGATCTCTTGCGCAGCGGCGTTCCCTTGCTCCGCGCGCTCGAGGTCATCCGCAAGCAGACTTCCCACAATGCCATGAATCAGGTATTGAGCGAAGTCTGTCATCAAGTCGAGGAAGGTTCGACGCTGGCCGACGCCTTCAACCGCTTTCCCCGCGTCTTTGGCGAAATGGCGGTGAACATGATCCGCGCCGGCGGCGAGGGCGGATTCCTCGAAGAAGCCCTGATCCGCGTCGCCGAATTCACCGAGGCCACGGAAGACCTGAAAAAACGCACGCTGGGCGCGGTGGCGTACCCGGCGATTTTGGCCATTTTCGGCGTAACGCTCGTGATCGTCTTAATCGTCTTCTTCGTGCCGCAATTCGAGAATCTGTTCAGCCAACTCCGCCAGCGCAATGAACTGCCTGCGCTCACCGAAACTTTGCTCTGGCTCAGCGAAACGCTCCGCGGCCGGTACGGATTGGCGCTTTTGGCCGCGGCGATCGCCGGCGTCGGCTTCGCGCGGTACTCGCTGAACACCGAAAAGGGCCGCCTTTGGAGCGATAGGGCGAAAATGAAACTGCCCATCGTCGGGCCGATTTTTCAGAGTCTGGCCGTCGCCCGCTTCTGCCGCGTTCTGGGCACGCTTTTGAAAAACGGCGTCCCCATCCTCCGCAGCATGGATATTTCCCGCAATGCCACGGGCAACCGCGTACTGGCGATCGCCATCGGCAACGCCACCGAAAATATCTCCGCAGGCCAGTCGCTCGCCGAACCGTTGGCCGCCAGCGGACAATTCCCCCCTTCCGTCGTGGAGATGATCGCCGTGGCCGAACAAGCCAATAATTTGGAAGCCGTGCTCCTGGATACGGCCGACACGCTCGAAAAACGCACCTGGCGAAAGCTCGATCTAGCCGTTCGCCTCATTGAACCGCTTATGCTCTTGTTGATTGCCGGTCTGGTGTTGCTCATGGCCATCGCCCTGCTGCAACCCATGTTCAACATGAGCCGAACCATTTAGAGTCATTCGGAAAGAAAATGCTAGCCGAGGGGATAAAAAAGCGAACCGAGGGATTTATCTTCTCCGCCCGAACGGAGAGCCGTTGACGTAACTCGTTGACGACTTTCATGTTGTGCTCTCGCCATGTCGTTCCTCCGGGTGGCCGTGCTTGTTTTCAGCTTGTTTGGCTTCGGAAAACTTGATCTTTTTTTGGGGATTCTCGTGCTGGTGGTGATTTTCTTTTTGTAACCGTTCACAGGGGACTGTCCCGATTTTCGCGGCGCAAAAGATGATGGCGCCGTAAAAGTGCTTAATCGCCGCGAAAATGGGACTGTCCCCCTCGCGCCGCGTCGAGTTTGTATCGGTGGGAGATGCGGAGAACGCGGCGGATGCGGATACGGGCTATGGCAGGGTCGATTCGCCTACAACCTCGGCAAATACGGCGTAACGGCCGGGCAGTACAGCGAAATACTGGCTCATCCGGATAAAGCGTACCCGATGATTTGGTTTACCGGGAATTTCAAGGAATGAATCGCAAGGAGCAATGGAATTGCGCTATCGAGCGCGGATTTCCTCGATTTCGGGCCGAAGGCCCAGCCGTTCGCCCAGCCCTGGGCAACGCCCAGGGGAACGAGGCCCCGCCGCGTTAATTCCAGGCCCAACTTTCCCGGCCGGTCTCCTTCGGGAAGGTGAACGATTGGCCCGTTGGGCCGACGCGAAAATGTTTTGCCGCGCCGTTTTCCCCAGGCGTTGCCTGGGGCTGGGCGAACTGCCGGCCCTTTGGGCCGCCGCGGCCGCGTTCCAATGGCATTAATCGGTTAGGTACGCTTTAGCCGGATGAACCGTAATTATTGAACGTCGTTAGCGTTGTTCGCCGTTCTCGGACGGCGGAAAGAAAGGAGATTTCGCATGGCGCGATTGGCGCGGGTGGTGGCGGCGGGGATGCCGCATCATATAACGCAGCGGGGGAACCGGCGGCAGCCGACGTTTTTCCGCGACGAAGATTACGTCGAGTACCTGGAACTGATGGCCGAGTGGACGCACGAGTGCGACGTGGCGGTCTGGGCCTATTGCCTGATGCCCAATCACGTGCATCTGATCGCCGTGCCGAAGCGCGCGGACGGCTTGCGGCGCGCGATCGGCGAGGCGCATCGGCGCTATACGCGATACGTCAATTTCCGCGAGGGCTGGCGCGGGCATCTTTGGCAGGGACGGTTCGCGTCGTTCGTGATGGACGAGCCGTATCTGCTGGCCGCCGCGCGGTACATCGAACTCAATCCGGTGCGGGCGGGGCTGGCCGATTCGCCGCGCGCGTACCGCTGGAGCAGCGCCCGGGCGCATTTGCGGGGCAAGGACGATCTCCTGGCGAAGGTCGAACCGCTCCTGGCGCTGGCCGAGAACTGGCGCCGCCTGTTGACGAGCGCGGCGAGCGAAGAGAAACTCAAGCTTTTCCGCGCGCACGAGACCACCGGCCGCGTGTTGGGCGACGGGGAATTTCAGAAGCGTTTGGAGAAGAAGCTCGGTCGTGTATTGCGGCGGCAAAAACCCGGCCCGAAAGGATAATTATGAATAGGTATCTGGAATTGGAGTTGGCGCTAACTGGCACGTGGTCGGCTTCGTGGAGTATATCACCGGCGCGACGAAGATTACCGACAGTTTTGCCACCGGCGGCGTAACCGGTTCGTCGGGCTGGTTCGTGGGCCAGATTTCCGGGAGCGGGGCGACGTTCGCGAACAATTACTACCTGGAGCGGTCGGGCCAGCCCAGCCCGGCGGTTTCGGGGGTGAGCAGCGCCACGCAGGCCCAGTTGAGCGACGCGAGTTTCGCGCTCCACACGGGCGGCAGTACGCCGTGGGATTTCGTCAACACCTGGACGATGGACGAGTTGCCGGAGTTGCTGATCGTGACGGGGGCGTGAGAGGAATACACTTTCCTTGCTCAGGTTCGGCGGCGCGAGGGAGTCAGTCCCATTTTCGCGGCGATTGAGCATTTTTACGGCACCATCATCTTTTGCGCCGCGAAAATCGGGACAGTCCCCTGTGAACGGTCGTGGCGATCAAATAGACACCTTTTCCATGCCCATCAGGTCGGCCAATTGGCCGAGTTGGCGGCGGTACTCGCCATGCACGATGATGGCGTGGTGGGCGAAACCCGCCTGGGCGACCATCTTCACGTATTCCCGGATGGGCCGATCGATCTTGACGATGAGCGAAACATCGTGAATCGGCAGCGCGGGCAGGTCCATGATTTCGCCGCGGCAGATCAGCATCCGCCAGCCCAGGGCGTCGCGAATCCAGTGGCTCATCGTGCAGGGGCCGGGGTCGTAGGTGAATTCGTAGCTGAAACCGTTGCCTTCGAGTCCCCATTGTTCGGCGGAGGGGGTGATAATCGGCTTGGCGTCCTTGCGGCACTGCGTCGGATCGGCGAATCCGTGGCCCAAGAACATCATCGCGTTCCGCTTCACGTCGAACTCGGAGAATTCGCCGAAGAAGGGCGTCTTGCCGGAAAAGGCGCGCAGCACCTTCATCATGATGAGTCCCAGGATGTCGCCTTCGGTCACGCTCATCACTTCCCCCTTGGCATGGAGTTCGGCCATGCCGAGGAAGGAGGTGGCTTTGGTCTTGGCCTCGACGAAATGCTGGCCCAACAGCACGATGCCGTCGAGGCGGAACCGGTCGGCCACGCGCTGGAGCGCGACGGCCACCCGGGCGGCGGCGGCGATGTCGCGATCGAGCACGCCCTTGATTTCGTATTCGGCATGAACCTTCGCGACGAGTTTGCGCACCTCGGCATCGTTTTCCGCGATCGATTCCCACAGATCCAGGAGGTGGCTGATCTGGATGTTGATCACTTCGGGCCCGAGCGTGCCCTTAACCATCGTCTTGTCGAATTCGAAGTCGAACATGCCGCGGAAGACCTGTCCGATGGAGCCGAAGGTCATGGTTTTCAGGCGTTTATGGATCGTAGCCACGTCGATGTATTCGTCGATCCGGCGGTATGCCTCGTCATCGTGGATGCTGCCCACGATGACCTCGACGTTCTCGTACTTGCCCATTTTTTTGAAGCCGGCGATGAGCTGAATGATCGACATCATGCCGCTCTCGCGGAGCGCGTCTTCGTAATTGCACTTCAGGTCCATCGTGTCGTGCGACTGCGAAATGTAGATCAGAATCGGCACGCCGGGAATGTGCGAGAGCAATTGGTGGGTATAGTAATCGGGTACGTAGGAGCGCTCGGTGATGATAAGCAAGTCGATTTGCTCGTCGCGGAAGACTTTTCCGGCGTGGTCGGCGGAGTCGATCGTTTCGACTAAACCGGGATAGACGATATCGTGCTTTTTCTTCAGCCGATCGAGCACGATTTGAGTGTCTCGAACGAGCTTTTCCCTCATTTCCGGGTACATCCGCCAGTATTCGAAAAAGGCGCCGGACATCAGGCCGATCTTCAGCGGCCTTTTGCTCAAAATGCGGTCGCGCGAAAGCAGATCGCCGAACACATCGCCCCGGGCGGTTTCGAAAGATTGCATTTCGGACATCGTTTTTTCCTTTCGGCGGAAGACCCGGCGCGGCCGGGATCGAAATCGCTTAGATTTTTTGGGAATCAATGCTCCGTAATCGCGGCGCTGGAGGGAGTGGACGGGGAGTCGGCCTGGCGCGAAAACAGGTACGCCACCGGACCGCTCACGACCGTCGAGAGGATCAGCGCCGCCAGGCCGCACCAGACATAGGACCAAGTCCGCCTGCCGACGCCTTTCCACTCGCGGTAATACAATCCCCAGAGATTGCTGAAAAAAATCACGAACGCCAGATGAATCGGCCAACTCGCGAAGTCGTAGCGACCCATCTTGGTTTTACCCATGCCGAACCAGAAGAACTCCTGGGCGCCGACCGCGCCGGCGAGCACCGCCAGAAAATAATACAGCGCCAGTTGCTTTGCGGGACCGCGGCGGTAATCGCCCCAGGAGCGGTGAACGGCATTCAAGATGAGGCAAGCCGCGAGATTGGCGACAAAATTGCCGATCATCAGCGGCACCACCGCGGCGGTATTCTTCCAAATATCCGGAACGTCGAATTGCTGCCGGGCCAGTTCGGCGATGGGCGCGCCGGCTTCGATGCCGAAATTGCAGAAGGAGCTCATGACGCCCGAAACGAGCGCCGCCAGGAATCCCTTGCCCAAGTGAAACTCCTTGACGCCTTCCTGCTTTTGTTCGGCCGTCAACTCGGCTTCCTTGCGCATGCCGGCGTAGCCGCAGAGCGCGATGCCCAACAAACAGAGGGGCATCCCCAACAGCGAGACGAGGTTCGACGCATTTCCGACCAGTTCCCCCAGCGTTCCCTTGAAAATAGGAGGCACCAGAGTGCCTAGTACCGTGCATAGTCCCAGGACGACGGCCATACCCAGCGACATACCCAGCCAGCGCAGCGCCAATCCGAAAGTCAGTCCGCCGATCCCCCAAAGAAAACCGAAGAAAAACACTTGCGCGAGGGTCTGGGAATCGGCGGCGGCCAGCAGATCGGCAAAGTGCGGGATCGTGCAGAAGGCGATCGCCAGCGGGGCCGCCAAGTACGCGACGAAGTTCGCCACCAGCCAGCCGGTTTCCCAATTCCAGCGTTCGATTTTGCGTAAGGGAGCATAAAAACTACCGGCCGCCAAACCGCCCACGGCATGAAGAAATACGCCCGATAACGGATTCATAACGGTTCCCATGCAAGGTGCGTCACTTGGCGGAGAATCGGCATCATGCCTCGATTATCGAGCATCGAAGGTATAATTCAAGTGCCAATTTGCGACAATCTATGGCTCTTTTACGACAATCGAAAAAGCAGCGCAATGCATCGTTCACGGCCGAAGTCCTGTATGCGCAGCGGGAGAATATGATTCGGGCGGCGCGAATGGCGGATCGAATGCGGATCGTTCGACTGCGGCGAATTCGCATTCCCTTGCGCTTGACAATTCTGTCTCTTTTGCGGGAAAATGGACTCTTTCCGCCTGAAAGCACAATAAGTTATGCGCGATTTCGGGAGGACAAGGATTGCGATTTCAAAAACGCAAAAAAACCGCCGGTCCGTTTGATAGGCGAGATGATTCGCGCCCCCCACGACTCGGCGGAATCCTCGCCTGAACGGTTTCGGTTTAGCGAATGCGGAATATTGCGACAGGCTCCCGCGGCGCGAAATCGCGCGCTCCCGCGGCTCGACGAAGACGAAGGACCTTTCGCGGAGGACGTCGAAGATGCAGATTTCGGAGAAAGAATACTTCCATTACATTCCCGTGTCCGAGTGGGACGTGCAGTGGGGGCTGTACGTGACGGGAGCAGGTTGCGGCACCTTTCCCGGCGACAAACCGTATCCGCAACTGGTGCATCCCGATCTGTATCAATACGCTTGGGAAAAAGGGCGCGTCTTGCCCGAGTATCAAATCGTGTACATTCTCCGCGGCGAAGGCATCTTCGAGTCGGCCCCCACCGGCGCCCTTGCGATCCGCGGCCCTTGCGTGCTGTTGACCTTCCCCGGCGTCTGGCACCGCTACCGGCCGACGGGCAAGACGGGTTGGAGCGAGTGCTGGGCGGGCTTGAGCGGCGAACACCTGCATCGCCTCCTCCGGCAAGGCTTTATTTCGCCGAACAGTCCGCTCTTGAAGGTCGAGGACGACGCGCGGCTGCGCAAGGCCTGGGATTCGTTTTTCGATCAGGTTCGGCTCGACGCCACGCGTTCGCATTCCATCGCCGCCGGCGCGATGCTGATCCTGGCCGAAGCGCTCGAGGCCGCCCAAGTGCGGCCCATGCCGCCCGATCCCCGCACCTGCATCTCGCCCTCCGAGGACGCCCTGGTGGCCGAAGCCATCCAGTGGATTTGGGACCACAGCCAGCGGCCGATGATCGTGAAAAACGTGGTGGCGCAACTCCCGGTGACGCGGCGTTCCCTCGAACGCCGCTTCCGCCGCGCCGTGGGGCATAGCATTCTCGACGAAATCAACCGCTGCCGGCTCGAACGCGCCAAGTGGCTGCTGAAAGAGACCGATCTGCCGATCAAGGGCGTGGCGATGTCGGCCGGCTTCTCGCGGACCAAGCGGATGAACGAAGTCTTCCTGCGGAACCTGGGATTGTCCGCGGCGAATTATCGCGCGCAAATACGCCGAGAATCTTCCAATTCTTGAACCGTGAAATAGGCGTTTACGATTTCACCTTCTCATGCAGGAAGGGCGTTCTTTCGAAAACACCCGCAGACAAATGTCTAGGGAATTGACCTCGTGGAAGGGTTAAAAAACGACCGAAAGCATCTCAAGCTAAACCACCATTCGGCGAGGAAATGGAGTTATCGCGCCAATCTGTCGCAAAACGGCTATATATTGTCGCAAGTTGGTACTTGTTTTCACCCGTTACGGGTGCTTATAGTGCCAATATATGGTTAATTTTGCCAACTTATCATGGTTTGAAGATTCACATTTTTCGACTTTCTTCGACCCTGTTTACTTACTTGTTGAAGGTGCTTTATGAATTCCAGGCTTCGGATGTCAATAATTGTTTCGGCGCATTGCCTTGTCGGTATGTTTGCCTTACTTATGATCTTTAGTCCCACCACGGCGGCGACCTTCACCTGGGACGGCGATGGCGGCGACGGCATGATTAACAATGGGGCGAACTGGGTCGGCGGGGCCTCGCCGAACTGGACGACCACGACCACCGACTCGATCGTTTTCGATGCCGTAGCGGGCGGAGCGAGCACGACGCCGCAAACGGCGGCGGGCGATAATTATATCGGCGGCAACCAAACGGGAAGCGGGGTGGTTCCGATTCCGGTGTTCACCTTTAACGCCGGCGCTCCCGCCTACACGTTTAACTACACCAATAGCACCGATTACCTGGTCCTGCGCCGAACTACGGCTTCGGGCACCCCTTACAATCTCTTGGAGAATAAGAGTTCCGCGACGCAAACGTTCAACGTGAATTTCGGCGCTACCCGACGCGCCGCCATTTCCGCCACCGCCGGCGATCTCGTCTTCAATGGCGAATTTGCCCCCGGCTATCAGAGCACCACCAGCGGTTCCGGCTGGATCAGAATCGAAGGCGCCCACAATGTTTACCTTAACGGCATTATCTTCGGTGCGTCGGGCTTGGATACCAACAGTGCCCAACTCATCGCCATTGACGGCGGCGGCGGCGCGGTCGCCATCGGCGATGCCGGCACGGCGTGGAATGGGAAGCTCGTGCTGAGCGGCGATACGCTCGACGCCACCCGTGGGCGCAGCGATGGCCGGCTCCTTGCCACGAACAATAATTCGTTCGGCGGCACGGGCGGCGGCACCTACATCATGTCCACGCCGACGGCCTCGCAGAGTTCCACGCAACTCGGCACGGGAAGAGTCGAACTCGACAACGCTTTTGGGGTTACCGTGGGCGAGTCCTTCGGGCTGGAAGGCCGCGGCGGCGCGGCGGCAACCGCTTTTCACATCTTGAATACGAGCGGCAACAACACCATCAACGGGAACCTCTTCAACAGCGGCGGCGGGGGCAACTTCATTCCCGCCACGGCCATCGATCAGACCGAGTACAACCTCGGCTCCAACGGCGGCAGCCTCACGATTTCGGGCAACATCACCCAAGGCCAGACGACCGGCGCTCGCAATCTCAATTTGGGAGGAATCAGCACCGCGAATAACACCATTTCCGGCGTTATCCAGCAAGCGGCCGGAGCATCTGCCTGGAATCTCGTGAAACGCGATGCCGGCAAGTGGATCCTCGCGGGCGCGAACACCTACACCGGCACGACGACGATTTCCGGCGGTACGCTCGTCTTGGACAGCACCGGATCGATCGCCGCTTCCTCTTCGATCAACGTGCAGAGCGGCACTTTCGACGTCTCCGCCGTTGCGGGCGGATTCATCTTGGGCGGCACGCAAACGCTCAAAGGCGGCGGCGCCGTTACGGGCGCCGTCACCACTACCAGCGGCAGCATCCTTGCCCCGGGGGCCAGCGCGGGCACAATTACCTTGAACGGCCCGTTGTCGCTGGTTGACGGCACCGTTCTGCAATATGAGTTGAGCAACAATATCGCGAGCGGCAACGATCGCATCCAACTCAACGGCAATCTGACGCTTTCGGGCAGCAGCACCTTGGCCGTTACCATGCTCAACGGCGCGCTGGGGACCGGCTCGTACCGGCTGATCGATTACACGGGCACGCTTACGGGCAACGCCGGCAATTTTGCCCTTTCGGGATTGGCCAGCGGATCGACCCGGCAGTCGTTCAGTCTGCTCACGGGCAACGACGTCGGCGGGACGGCCAACCAGGTCAATCTCAAGGTGACGGGCGCAGCGCAAAATATCGCCTGGAAAAACGGCGTCAGTTCGTACAATTGGGAACTCGTCGGCGCGGCGAGCAACTGGACGAGCAGCGACGGAAAATTCTACAATCTCGACAATGTAACATTCAATAACACCGGTTCCAACGCCTCGAACATCAATCTTACGACCACGTTGAATCCCGCTTCGCTCACGTTCACGAACAACAGCGGCCACAATTACGCGTTTGCCGGCGGCGGGGCCATTGTCGGGAGCACGATCCCGCTGGCGCTCGGCGGATCGGGGAATGCGACCTTCGGCAACTCGGCCGCGAACACCTTCGGCGACGTCACGGTCAGCGGCGCGGGAACCTTAACCTTCAGCAACACGGCCGCGAACACGTTGGGCAACGTCAGCGTCAGCGGCGGGAATCTGACCTTCGCCAACGGCGCGAACGCGAACGCGCTGGGCAACCTCACGATCGGCGGCGGAACGGTGAACGTGGCCAACGGCGCGGCGAATACCTTTGCCAGCCTCGCCTTGAATGGCGGCACGCTGACCTTCAATCAGAGCGTGGACGTTTCGCTGGCCAATGCCCTCACCGGGGCCGGCAACTTGCAGCAGCAAGGCTCACGCATCCTCACGATTGCCGGCACGACTTCCGGTTTCACCGGTTCGGTGGCGGTCGCCGCGGGCGCCACGCTGCAGATTACCGCTTCCACGGCGTTCACTTCCGCCAGCGGGATTACGGTCGCCTCCGGCGCCACGCTGGAACTGGTGAAAGCCAACGTCGGCACGACGAGCACGGCGCCGGTCCATGTCGGCGGGGCGGGCGTGGGCGGCAACGGCGCGGTCATGGACAACTCGACGTTCGCCGGCGGCACGGACACCTACGGCGTCCTCCATAATGTCGTTCTAACCGGCGACACGACGATTGCCAACACGAACCCCGCCGGAGTCTGGGGATTTGGTTTCAGCACCATTCACGCTCCGCTCTCCGCCACCAATCTTCCCGGCACGTTGCAGGGAAATGGTTATACCTTGACGAAGATCGGCGTCGGCGAAATTGATATCGAAAACGTCTTCGATACCCATCTGGGGAATATCAACGTTTTCGGCGGCAACCTTGTCTTCCAATACGAAGCTACCCTGGGAAGCAATCCCGGCGTCGTCACCATTAACGATACGGATGCGTCAAGCAAGGATGCCGCTCTCGGCCTTTACCAGACTCCGGAAATCCACGGCAAGCCGATCACGATCGGAGCGAACGGCGGTGGAGTTACGGCTTGGCGAGGCACCATTCAGATGATTTCGCCCATCACCACCACGGCCGGCAGCGGCGGCCTGCGATTGAGGTACTCGCGATCCACCGGCAGTTTTTACTTGCGCGGCCCCATCACCGGTCCCGGCGGGCTTACCTCTTCGGCGAGTGCCGCGGCTCCCCGAATTTACCTCTCCAATGACAGCAACACTTTCACCGGCGAGATCGTCGTCCAGAGCGGCAACCTGGTCATCGGCGAAGCCGGTACGACCGGCTCGCTCGGCGCCGCCGCTTCCATCGAGTTGCAGGGGGGCGTCCTCGCTTGGAATCTGAATAAGGCCTATACCGTCGCCAAAACCTACTTCGGGGCCGGCGGCGTCGATTTCGGCGAAAACAACGTCGTCCGGCAACTCCCCAACGCCGTCGTAACCGTGAACCTCGACAGCACCTACTCCGGACCGACCAACATCTACCAGGGCAAAGTAATCCTGAAAACCAACAACGGCTTCGGCGCCGATGGCGGCAACGTCTCGGTCTTGAGCAATGCGACGAGCACGACGGGCGGGGAACTCGATCTCGATAACGCGGCAGGATTGACGATTAACCAAAACTTTATTGCGGCCGGTTCCGGCGGCTACGGCGGCTTCTTCTACGGCGGCCCGGGAGTGATCCGCAACGTCGCCGGCGCGAACAAAATCAACGGCGGCATCAACTTGAACACCGGAAACGGATTGATCGTCTCCGCGGGAGGTTCGCTCGAACTGGCGGGGACGATCGGCAACCTCGCCGCGTCCGCGGAGCGGGCCATCGTGCTGGGCGGAACGGCGCCCGGGCTGGTTTCCGGCTCGATCGCCGATGGAACCGCCGCCCGCACGATGTTGGAAAAAATCGGCGCGGGAACGTGGACCATCTCCGGCTATGGTTATAGCACCGGCGCGACCAACATTTACGAGGGCGCCTTGGCGCTAACGGGCGGCGCGGGCCTCGGCACCGCCGCCATCACGCTCGAAAAATCGTCGGCCACCTTCGACGTTTCCGCCCTCTCGGCCGGAGCGTTCTCTTTGGGCGGCGCGGGCGTACAGCAGGTTCTGCAAGGCGCCGGCACGGTGAAGGGCAACTTGGCCTTTTACAGCATAAACAACCTGATCTCGACCGGCGGTCCCGCGGTCATCAATTATCCTGCCGCGACTCCCAACTTGACGCAAAACGTCAACGCGCCAAGCGGCCCGCTGACGATCCAGGGCGATTTCAGCCTGGGCGACGGCGGCAACACGCTGCAATTCTCGCTCGCCGGCGCTCCCGGTAGCTCCAATAACGGCAAGATCACCGTTACCGCCGCGCTGACCAAAGGTCTGTATTACGACACCAACGTGCTGATCGTGCCCCAGACTTCGCTGACGGCGGGAAGATATACGCTGCTTTCGGCGAGTTCGGTCGTCGCCAATCCTTACGGCTTCGTCCTCGATCCGCTGTTGGACGCGGGCCAAAACACCCGCTATGGATTTACCCTGGATAATGCCACCGATCCCAAGAAGTTGGACCTCGTGGTAACCGGCTCGAACGCCAACCTGACGTGGACGGGCGCCATCTCCGCCGACTGGGATCTAAAGTTAACGCCCAACTGGAGCGGCGCCGCGGACGAGAAGTTCTACCAAGCCGACGCGGTAACCTTCGGCGACGGTCCGACCGCCACGGCGGTCAATCTCGCCGGGGTGCTGCGTCCGGCCTCGATCACGGTGAATTCCGCCTCCGATTACACCTTCGGCGGCACGAGTGGCCGGATCACCGGCGGCACGGGAATCGTCAAGAGCGGCTCCGGCGTTTTGACGATCTCGAACTATCACGATAACGGAACTCCCGCGCTTCTCACCGATGATTATTCGAACGATTTCACCGGCACGGTTACCATTGCCGGCGGCACCCTCAAGGTCGGCAACGCCTCCGCTTTGGGCAACTCGTCGAACGGCGGCGTGTACCCCAACGCCGGCACCGTCGTCGATGGCGGCACGCTGGACCTCAACGGCCAGAACGTCTCGCCCGAAACCATCGCCGTCAAGAATAACGGATCGCTAGTCAACAACGGCACGGCGAACAGTTACTTGCTGTACGTCGAGCTTACCGGCAACGCCACGTTCGGCGGCTCGCGGTTCTGGCAGATCAACAGCGGAGCGGCTTCGCCGATGTTTACCCTGCCTTATCTCAAAGGCAACAACTTTGCTTTGACCAAGGTCGGGACCAACGAAGTCGATCTGACCGACATGGGCGAAACCAACCTGGGCGCTATTTTCATTCAAGCAGGGTCTCTGTGGTTTGTCGGCAGCACGACCATGGGCAACGCGGCCAGTACGGTCGCGATTTCCAACAACGCCCAATTGGTTTTGCAGGATTGCACCGTGGTGCATGCAAAGCCGGTCGTGGTGGATGCCACGGGCGGCACGATCTTTACGTGGTCGGGCAATAATACCATGAGCGGGGGGATTGCCTTGAACGGCGCCGGAACGCTGAGCACCGGCAACGGTTCGACGTTGACCCTAAACGGCGTCATTTCGGGCGCCGGCGGTCTGACCAAGATCAATTACAACGCGGCGGGCGGGACGGTAATCCTCGGCGGTAACAACAGCTACCAAGGCCCGACCTTGATCTCGGCGGGCAAGCTGGAATTGACCGCGACGGGCCAGATTTCCACGGCCTCCGCCATTACCAACAACGCCACTTTCCAGATCGACGGCGGCACGCATGCCCTGGGCACGATCGGCGGGACTGGGGCGATGTACGTGTTCGGAACTTCGGCGGTCACGGCCGTATCGATTACGCAAGGCGCGCTGTCGATCGGCGGTGCCGCTCCGGCAGTTGCCGCTGCGGCGGCCGTGCCCGAACCGGGGATGTGGTCGTTGTTGCTTCTGGGCTTGGTTGTTGGAGCAATTCGGCGTTATGTGCGGAAGCGGTGACTTCCACCAATAGGAAAAAGGATTCATCACCTCCCGCCGCGGCGAACTCGCGGCTCCCTCCGAGCGCGAGTTCGCCCGGCGTTCTTCCGGAAGTGATGATTCGAAGGATTGCCGTGTAGGATATTGGAAATGGACCATTTACGATCGTTCGGGAAATTGCATTTACGAAAGCGGCCTTGCGGCTTTACGTTGGTCGAGCTGCTGGTGGTGATCGCCATCATCGGCATTCTGATCGCCCTGCTGCTGCCCGCGATCCAGGCGGCGCGGGAGGCTGCCCGGCGGATGCATTGCAGCAATAACCTCAAGCAGATCGGCTTGGGGATGTTGACCTACGAGTCGGCCCTGCGGCATTTCCCCCCGGGCAGACAAGGGTGCGATTCCGTTCGCAGGGAGCCGCCCTGCCTGCCGGCAAACAATCCCGATTCGTCGCTGACCGGGCAGAGCGGATTCGTGTTGATCCTCCCGTATCTCGAATTGAAGAGTTTGTACTATAACCGTCTGGAAAAGGATCCGTATTTCCTCAACACCTTACCCAGTTACCCGCTCAGTCGGCAGGCGGCCTTCGTCATTGCGCAGCGGCCGCCGGTTTTCGTCTGCCCTTCCGACACGGCGAAACCGTTTTTGGATTACGCGGGCAACAGTACGTATTGGGTGGGCTCCACCGCCGACGATAAAATCGCGGCGGGCAGCTACGCGATGTCGGGCGGCACGAAAGGGGCCGATTGTTACCCCACCCAATTCGAGATCAAAACCCGCAACACGGGCGTTTTCTTATATAAGAGAACCATCCAGCGCAAGGAAATTCCCGACGGATTGAGCAAAACGCTATTCGTCGGCGAAGTCCGCGACGGCTCCGTCCTGCATACCGTTTGCACTTGGGCACTGGGCAACATGGGCGAGACCATCCGCTATACCACCAATCCGATCAATACTCCCCCCGAAGCGGGAGTCGCTTACACGGCTTTCAACGTCACCATTAATATGGCCTTTGCCAGCAAGCACCCCCAAGGCGCACAATTCGTATTCGGCGACGGCCACGTGGAATTTCTTACCGACGACCTCGCCCTTCCCACCTTCAAGAAGCTTTCCACGCGCAATTTCCGTTACGACATTTTTACGAGTTGTTCCGATGACATTCCCTGAGCGAAAGGTTTTCCGGCATAAGCGATATTTTGTCGCTCATTCATCCCGACGACGGCTGTGGCAAGGCTGCTTGCTCCTCCTGCCGCTGCTCCTGATGGGGTGCGGCGATCAGCGACCGCGGCGGGTCTCCGTTTCGGGGCGGATCACCATCGACGGCAAGCCGCTGGAAGTCGGCTGCGTGCAAGTTCAGCCGGAGGGTCATCGCCCGGCCTTCGGCAAGATCGAACCCGACGGCCGTTATCAACTCACGACGTACGATCCGAACGACGGCTGCGTCCTCGGCGAGCATCCCGTCGTCATCGTGAGCGCCCACAAGCAAATCAATAGTTCCACGGGCATGATCTGCGCTCCCGAAAAATACCAATTTCCGAATACCTCCGGCTTGAAGATCAACGTCCAAGGACCGCGGGACGACGCCAATTTCGAACTCACCTGGAAAGGCAGCGGGCACGACGGGCCTTATACCTATCTGATCGAATCGGGTAGAACTCCGAAGAAATAGCGCCCTCAGAGGTTGTGAAAAAATGGGACTGGCTCCGAACCGAATTGTCGAAAATCGGCCCAATAATGGGCGTCGTGAGGTGCCTGTCCCAATTTTTTCACAACCTCTCCCTCCGACGTCGTTCAAAACCATTCACAACGAAGAAAGCCTATGTTAAGTTCTTGTCGTTACGGATTCCTTCGATTGCTCCTCGGGATCGCGGCGGGCCTTGCCGGCTGGGAGTATGCGCCGGGCGAGGGGGTCCCGCTGGAGGTTCCACCGTCTTCGACCGGCGCGGTTCATTCGAAATCCGCGCCGCCGGCGAAGGACGCATCGCCCGCCGACCGGCAAGCAAAGGTCATCGCCCCATGGCGCGCGCTCGCGCTCGATCCCGAATTCGGCGGCGCGTGGGTCGTGGCCGGCGATCTGGACGGAGACGGCGTGCCGGAAATCGTCAGCGCGCAGAACAAGGGGACGGAAAACGTGAACCAGAAAGCTGAGTTCCACTTTACCAGCGCCGTCGTCGCGCAGCGGTTGGACGGCGGCGTATTGTGGCGGTGGGGCGATCCGAAGATCGGCCGCAAGAAACTCCACCACGATGTCGCCTGCCAGATTTACGATTGGGACGGCGACGGCAAGAACGAGGTCGTGCTTTGCGGCGACGGTTTCCTCTCCGAGTTGGACGGCGCCACCGGCCGCGAGAAGCGCCGTCTGCCGTTGCCCAAGGATGCGGGCGGCTTTCTTGCGAGCGACAGTCTATCGTTCGTCAACCTCTCCGGCAACTCGCGTCCGACCGACGTGCTGGTAAAGACGCGTTACACGCAGATTTGGGCGTTCGATCGAAACTGGAAGCAACTGTGGACCATCGAAAAACCCGGCGGCTATCGCACGGCGCACCAACCCGTGGCGGTGGACTTGGATGGGGATGGGCGCGACGAAATCATGGCCGGTTTCGCGATGCTGAATGCCGATGGTTCGACCCGCTGGGCGTACAAATCACAAAAAATGCAACTCCGCCGCGGCCACTGCGACTGCTTTCGCCTCGTACGCGCGGCGGAGAAAACCGAAGACGCTCGTTTCGTGCTCACGATGTGCGGCGCGAAGGGTATTGCCCTGCTCGACGGCAACGGAAAGCCGATCTGGGAAGTCGGCGGCCAACATTTCGAATCCGTCGATGTGGGCCACATATTCCCCGGCGCCGAGGACCGTCAACTGGCGGTGGACATGGGCGTATTGGGGGATAGTCCGCTCTGGGTCTTCGACGAGCGCGGGCAAGTCCATACGAAGATCAAAACGCACTGCTCACGCTTCCACGCGCTCTTGGATTGGACCGGCGACGGCCTAGACGAAATCCTGGTGGCCGATTCGCGCTCGCTCTACGACGGCCAAGGCCGGGTCGTGGCGACATTTGCGATGAACGCCGGGGATGCCCAAGACATGGACGCAAAAGATTACACTCGCGGGGGGGAACCCATGGCGATGACCGGCGATTTCACCGGCGACGGCGTGCCGGATGTGCTGCTGACCACCCATGCGATGACTCATTTATACATTTACAAGAACGAACGTGGTAAAAGGCCGACTCCTCCCGCGCCCTTGGGAACCCGCATCAACTTCTCGCTGTATTGATCGCTACGATTTCGAAAACTTCTGATCGACCGCAACATCCGAAAGTCATTACGATGCTCATTCGAATCCTGTTTGCACTATCGGTCATCTCGGCGGTTTGCATCGCCGCGTCGCCCTGCGCGGCGGAAACCGGCGGCGCTCCCGCCTTGGTTGTGGCTGAAACTACCTGCGAATACGCCGTCAATCCCGTCGGAATCGACGTGCTTCGGCCGCGATTCACGTGGGTGCTCGATGCCGGGCGGCGCGGGACGATGCAGCAAGCGTATCGGGTGCTGGTGGCCGGTTCGCCGGAAAAACTCGCCGCCGATGCCGGCGATCTCTGGGACAGCGGCAAAGTAACTTCCGACGAATCGGTGAACATCGCCTATAACGGAAAGATACTTTCGAGCCGGCAACAGTGTTACTGGAAAGTGCAAGTCTGGGACGATCGGGGACATGCAAGTCCTTGGAGCAAGCCGGCAAACTTTGAGATGGGACTGCTGGAGCAATCGGAATGGCGCGGCCGCTGGATCGGCCTTGGCGGCGGCAAGACCGAGTTCGTTTCACCGCTTTTGCGGAAGAAGTTTTCGGTGGCCGGGCCGGTGAAACGGGCCACGCTCTATGCCGCCGGCATCGGCTGGTCGGAATATTATCTCAATGGAAAACGCATCGGCGACGCGGTGCTCGACCCGGCTACGACCGATTACGACAAACGAGTGCTCTATGTGACCCACGATGTCACCAAGATGCTGAAGACCGGCGACAACGCCTTGGGTGCGATGCTGGGCAATGGATGGTATTGCGCGCCGCCGCCCGATAAAGGCTACGCCGATTCGCCGCGATTGCTGTTGGAGTTGGTCGTCGAAACGGCCGACGGCAAGGCGCAACGACTTTCCAGCGACGAGACCTGGCGGGCGACGGCCGGTCCGATCCTCAAGAATGACATGTGGGGCGGCGAATCTTACGATGCCCGCCTCGAAAAAACCGGCTGGCTGGATGCGACTTACGACGATTCGTCGTGGGACTCGGCGGCCGAGAAACCGCATCCCGGCGGACGGCTCGAGGCGCAAATGATCGAGCCGATCAGGGTCAATAAGACCTTGAAGGCGCGGAAGATGACCAATCCCAAGCCGAATGTTTACGTCTATGACTTCGGGCAATTCTTCGGCGGTTGGGCGAAATTGAAGGTCAAGGGTCCGGCCGGAACGAAGGTCACCCTGAAATACGCCGACACGCTCGCGCCCGACACCGGCCTGGTCGATAAGCAAGCGCACTATCAGATGTATAAGAAGGATGGCGCGACCGACTACTATGTTCTCAAAGGCGATCCGGCCGGCGAAACTTACGAGCCGCGTTTCACTTTCCACCCGGTCCAATACGTCCAAATCGAGGGACTCCCGACCGCGCCCGCGATAACCGACCTCGAGGGCCGCGTCGTCTATTCCGACGTGAATATGGCCGGCGATTTCGAGTGCTCGAACGAGCTGCTGAACCAAATCCATCGCAATTGCGTTTGGACGTTCCAAAATGAAATGTACGGCATCGAACTCGACTGCCTGTTCCGCGAACATTGGGGTTGGCTGGTCACTTCCAGTGATGCCTCGACGTTGTTTTCCCGTAAGCACATCCCGCTTTTCTGGACGAAATTTTTAGACGATGCCAAAAACGCGCAGTACGCCGACGGCCACATTCCCGACGTCGTTCCCAATTATCCCCGAAAGAAACGCTTTACCGGCGATCCCGCCTTTGCAGGCAACTATCCGCTCGTGGCTTGGTTCGTGTATCAAACTTACGGCGACCGCCGAATCTTGGAGGAGCACTACTTCTCCATGAAGCGCTGGGTGAACTATCTGACCACGCTCGCCAAAGACAACCTGATTATGGAGGGCGGCTACTATAACGATCACATGGTCCCCGGCGAAAAACCGGGCCAAGAGAAATTTCTTTCCACCGAAACCTCGGCGCCGATGCTCTGGTCGGGCTATTACTACTTGGGCAGCTGGATCGTCTCGCAAACGGCCAAAATCCTCGGACATGAAGCCGACGCCGCGACCTACGGCAAATTGGCCGACGATATCCGCGCGGCCATGAATAAAAAATGGCTCAGAGCGGCCGATCATTGCTACGCCAACGACACCCTGACCTGTAATATCTTCTCGCTGGCCATGGGCCTCGTTCCGGAAGAGAACCGGCAAAATATTCTCGACCACTTGGTCGATCAAATCACGAAGAAAGGTCGTGGCCATTTGATGATGGGCGATATCGGCGTCACCTGCTGCATGGACGCCTTGGCCGCCCTCGGACGTCCCGACGTCCTCTACAACGCCGTGAACACCGTGGAATTCCCCGGTTGGGGCTATATGGTGAAACAAGGCGGTACGACGATCTGGGAGAGCTGGTCGGGCAATGTCCGACTCACGGGCAGCTTCGGAAAAGGACACATCAACTCTTACTGCGAATTCAGCATGCCGATGTTCACCTCCGTCGAAAAGCTCTTCCAGAACACCCTGGCCGGCATCGACGGCCCGCGTTATTTCGGCGCCCACTTGATGACGCCCGGTTTCCGCGAGATTCGCATTCGCCCGCAAGTCTTGGGCGATCTGACCTACGCCAACGCGCATATCCTCACGGTGCGGGGAATGGTGGCCGTCGATTGGAAACGAAACGAACGGGGCATTACGGTCAAGGCAACGATTCCGGTCAATGCCAGGGCCAAAATCAGCATTCCCAAGCTCGGACTGCACGATGTCCTCGTCGAAGAAAACGGCAAACCGGTCTGGCGGAAAGGAGCCTACGTCGGCGGCGCCGAAGGAATCACTGCCGGAAACGACGAACGGGACGATGTGACTTTCGATACCGGTTCAGGCACCTTCATTTTCACGCTTAAGGGAAGCGACAAATGAGGAGCTGAAAAAGCTTCCGGTTACTCTTGGGGCACGAATACGCAGCGCATGCCGCGGTCGATGACTTCCTTTTCCACGAAGGCCGGCGAGCGGTAGGTCTTGCGATACAGCCGATTCGTGGAGAAAATAATCACCACGCCGATGGAGCCGGATTCCAAGGCGGCGCGGAGATTCTGCAGCTCTTCCCGCCGCGAACTCCGGCCGGTCGCGCCTTCATCGACGAAGACCAATATAATCGGCGCAGGGCAGCCCAAATCGTGTTGAATGTGTGCTTATCCAATTGCCAAACAACCACGGACAACCACGAACAACGAATTCCATCAGCGGAAATGCAAGTTCCCGCCAGTCAAAAACTTGCATTGCAAAGTGTTTAACAGTAAGGACTTGCGTAAAACAACCTCCGGACGAGAAGAAGCTTGCCCCCTCGTCTGGCGTTGGAAGATCATCGCCAGCTTCCAGCCGAGGGGATATACCCTTCGGCTCGCTCGGTTCGCTCAACTCGCGCGGCTCACTGGCTTGCCCCAACGAAACATAATCGTATTTGGAGGGTTAAATAGGGCATAGGGATTGCACAAATTGAAATCCAAGCCTAATTGTTTTATCATATTGGGAGTCAAGATTAATCCAAAGGAGAATGTCTGTGAATAGTTCAACAAACAATCCACGTCGCGGCTTTACCTTGATTGAAGTCATGTTGGTCATGGTCATCATCGTGATCCTGGCTTCGTTCGCCGTGGTCGCGGTGGGAAGAAACCGGGCGCGATCACAGATCAATCAGGCGAAGATTCAAGTAGGCCATTTCAAAACCGCCATCGAACTATTTAACATCGACATCGGCTACTATCCCAGCACCCAGTCGGGTTTGGAGTCCCTGCGCAACTGCCCGCCCGACATCCCCAATCCGGCAAAATGGGGACCGACCCCTTACATGGATACCGAGATTCCCTTGGACCCCTGGGATCAACCCTATCAATATTGCGCGCCGGGCAGAATCAATATCGATTCCTTTGATGTTTGGTCGCTTGGAGCGGATCGCCAGGACAACACGCCCGACGACATCGGCAATTGGCCGATGCAGCAGTAAGCGCCTATCCCAGAACCATCTCGGTTGGGGTGGCAGTTGTACTGCCACCCCTTGAATCGCCGGATAGCGGGGGATGGCAGTACAACCGCCACCCCAACGAATTGCGGTTTGAGGATAAGTTCTAAGATCATCATGGGCGATAAATACCGAGACTCGACGCGCCGCGGCCTCACGCTGATCGAGGTGATGTTGGTACTCGCTCTCATGGTCGTGATCGCCTCGTTCTGTTGGCCCGCGCTGAGCAGGGCCTTCTCCAGCCAGCGATTGAAAAAAGCGGCCGATATCGTGTGCACGCAATGGAGCAAGGCCCGCATCAAGGCGATGAGCGAAAACTGCATCGTCCTCTTCTACTATGAAATGGACGGCGGCCGATTCCGCATCCGGCAACTTAGCGACATGGACTCCCTCGCTTTTTCCCCAGACGCGGCGGCGGCCGATTCCAACGCGGCGCTCGGCGCGGTTGCGTCCGGCAGTCCGGCGGCCGAATCCGCCGGCGGCTCGTCGGATATCATCAATTATTCGTCGCCCGACGGCGTGCAATCGTTGCCCAAGGGGATCGTGTTTCGCGCCGGCCAAATCGAAAACGACAGCCGCGCCTCGACGGCGGACGTGGGACAGGTTTCCAACCTGTCGAGCGACGTGCTGTGGTCCGCCCCCATCTTTTTCTATCCCGACGGCACTTCCTCGAGCGTTCGCCTGCAAATCTGCAACGATCGCAACTTAGGCCTCGAACTCGCGCTCCGCGGCATGACGGGCGTCGCCCGCGTCAGCGATATCGGCGCCGCGGAGGGAGCCGTGCCATGAAATCCACCGTAGGACAGGTTTCTAACCTGTCGAGCACAAAAAGACAGGTTAAAAACCTGTCCTACCAGCCCGGTGCCATGCCCACGCTCGTCGTGGGCATGTTGCGGGATTTGGCCCATTTTCCTCATGCCCACGACGAGCGTGGGCATGGCACCCTCTTTCGTTCGTCGGGTCGCTCTGCTTTCACGCTGCTCGAAGTGATGCTTGCGCTGGCGATTCTCGCCGCCGCGCTCGCCGTGCTGGGCGAGTTCGCGCGGATGGGCCTGCGCAGCGCGAAAGCCGCCCGCGACCTGACCCGCGCCGAACTGCTCTGCGAAAGCATCATGAGCGAAATTACCGCGGGCATTACCCCGCCCGATCCCGTGGAAAACGCGCCCGTCGTCGATCCCGTAACAGGCTCGACCCTCGACGAAATCCAAACCGACGACGTCGCCCCGTGGATCTATTCGATCGACGTGCAGTCCATCGACGAAGACGGTTTGCTGGCGGTAAAAGTTACCGTAGCGCAAGAACTCCCCCCCGCGCAGCGCCCCGCGAGTTTTTCCCTCGTTCGCTGGATGCCCGATCCCATGCTCGACGTGCTCTACGGTTCCGCGGAGAGCGGTTCGTCGAGCACGCAAAGCACGGGCACGACTCCTTAAACCTGCCCTTGATGTTTGACCGAAAAAATTATTTACCATGAAGATACGACTCATTCGCGTCTTGATTTGCCCCAAAGGGGCAGCCATTCTCCCAGCCCAGGGCAACGCCCTGGGGAGAGTGGCGGCTTGCAACCATTACTGGCCCAACGGGCCAACCGTTTCCGGCGAACGGCTGGCCCGTTGGGCCGTAAATTATTTTAGGGATTTCCAATCCCCAGGGCGTTGCCCTGGGCTGGGAGAACCTTCGGCCGTTGGCCGAAAATATCGAAGCCTTCCGACGTCCAAGCGAAGTAGCGCAAACCATTCCTACCGGCGCGCCTTCACGCTCCTCGAAGTGATTCTCGCGTTGGGCCTGTCGCTGGTCCTGGTCGCCGCCATCGGCACCGCGATCGCCATGTACGTGCGGCTCTTCGATTCCGGCCGCACGAACATCGAGGAAGCGCAACTCGCCCGCTCCATTCTCCGCCGCATGGCCGACGATCTCCGCGGCGCGGTGCTTCACAGCGAGGTGGACGTGAACCAACTCGTTTCGGCGGTTGCCGGTTCGACCTCCGGGACAAGCGCAGCTTCTTCGTCCGGTTCATCTGGTTCGTCCGCGAACAATTCCGCATCGGGCGGTTCCGCGATCGACGAATCCATGCTGGATCCTTCCGCGTTGGAAGAATCGCTCGTCGATGAACTCACCGACCTCTCCGCCACCGGGCCGCAAAACGCCCCCGGCCTCTACGGCAATGCCTATCAACTGCAAATCGACGTCAGCCGCCTGCCCCGCATCGACGAGTACATGCTGGCCGGCGATCAAGGCGGTTCCGCCGTCGATCCGTTGACCGGCGGCCCGTCGGTCGATCGCGTGAGCGATCTCAGAAACGTCTCGTATTATATTTTCGGCGACGCGGCCACGATCGCGATGGGCGCCTCCTCCGGGATGTCGATGGGCTTCGGGCTCATCCGCCGCGACATCGACCGCGCCGCGGCGCTTTACTCCGCGCAAAACGGAATGGAAGTCGATCTCGACGCCGCCGCCGATCCGATCGCTCCCGAAGTCGAATCGGTCCAGTTCGCTTATTACGACGGATACGATTGGTACGATTCCTGGGACTCGACGCAAAACGGCGGCTTGCCGATGGCGGTCCAGATTACGCTGGCGATCGCCCGGCCGGCGAAAAAAAACGGCGAAATACCGCCTCCCGGCGTTTATTCGCTGCTGGTGAACCTCCCCCTCGCCAAACCAATCGCCTCGGCCGATATGTCCTCTTCCGGCATGGAAGAGTCCGCCGATTCCCCGACCGGATCGCAGGAATCTCCCGCGCCAGCTCCCAATACGCCCGCGCCGACGCCCAACAACAATCCGAGTCCCTCGAATAATTCTTCCGGCCAGAAAAATCCAAAAACATAATTCGCGAAGCCAGCGATGATAAAGAATATCCTTCAATTATTCGTATCTTCCTTTCGCGCCGCGGAATGTTTTTCGGCCAAAGGCCGAGCGTTCTTCGGGAATAATTGGTCCGTTGGACCGAAAAGCGTTTTATGTCCACCCGTTCCCCAGGGCGTTGCCCTGGGCTGGGAGAACGGCTACCCCTTCGGGGCAAACTATCGAAACAAATCCCCGTCCCGCCGCGGCTCCGTGCTGCTCCTGGTGCTGGTGGTGATCGTCATTCTCTCGCTCGCCGGGTACACCTTTTCGGAATTGATGCTCACCGAACGCAAGGCGGCCGAACTGAGCGGGCAGAAAATCCAAGCCCAGGCCGCGGCGGAATCGGGCGCGCAATTCGCGCGCATTTTCCTCATGAAAACCGCGGAAGACCAGACCCAACTCGGCGGCTGGTACGATAATCCGACCGTCTTTCGCGGCCTGGTCGCCGACGACGACAATCCCCGCCTCCGCGCGCGATTCACCATCGCGGCCCCCGTCGTGGATGAGCAAGGCATCGTCGTCGAAGGCCTGCGCTACGGGCTGCAGGATGAATCGTGCCGCTTGAATCTCAACACCCTTCTGCTGGCCGACAAAGCCAAGCCCGGCAGCGCGCGGACGATCCTGCTCGGCCTGCCCGGCATGACCGAGCAGATCGCCGATTCGATTCTCGATTGGATCGACACCGATTCCGAACCCCGCGAATTCGGCGCGGAAGCCGAATACTACGCGATTCTCTCTCCGCCCTACACCCCGAAAAACGGTCCGCTGGAAACGGTCGAGGAACTGTTGCTCGTGCAGGGCGTTACGCCCTGGCTGCTGTTCGGCTGCGACGCCAACCGCAACGGCCGCATCGATGCCGGCGAACCCGATCCCATGAGCATCCCCGACGTCGATAATTCCGACGGCTCCATGACGCAAGGCTGGGCGGCGTATCTCACGCTCTACAGCATGGAAAAGAATCTCAAGCCCGACGGTACGCCCCGCATCAATATCAACCAAGACGACATGCAAACCCTCTATGACGAGCTATCCGAAGTGCTCACCGCGCCCGTCGTTACTTTTATCGTGGCCTATCGGCAAAACGGGCCTTATTCCGGCACTTCCAGCAACACGGCGAAACTCGCGACCGGCGAACTCGATTTGACGAAAAAAGCAAAAACGAAGTTGAAAACGATCCTCGACCTCGTCGGGGGAAAAGTGCAAGTGACTTTCAAGGGCGAGAAAAAAGCCACGATTTTGGAATCTCCCTTCCCCAACGTCCCCGGGGCGACGAGCGTTATTTTGACCAACTTGATGGATAATTGCACCGTCAATCCCGCGCCGATCATCCCCGGGCGGATCAACATCAACCAGGCGCCCCGCGTCGTGCTGGCCGGCATTCCCGGATTGACCTCCGACATGGTCGATCAGATACTTTCCACTCGCATTATGAATCCCGCCGAGGCCGACATCAGCCGCAGCTATGAGACCTGGTTAATCGACGAGGGAATCGTAACCTTAAAACAAATGAAGGATATCATTCCCTATGTAACGGGCGGGGGCAGCGTTTTTCGCGCCCAGGTCATCGGCTATTTCGATCAGAAAGGGCCGGCCGCAAGGCTCGAAGTGGTGATCGACGCTACCGCAACGCCGCCCCGCATGGTATTCTGGAGAGATATCAGCCATCTCGGCCGCGGTTACCCGGTCGAACTTCTCGGCACGGAAGCGGAGTAGGGGAGAGGGATTAGGGGTTAGGGATCAGGGGATAGGGGAGGACATTCCAGCCGCTTGCGGATTAGCAAACCATCGCGAACTTGTTCACAATCCTCCCCCCAAACGGATTAAAAGCAATTCCTCCGCATACGATTATCCCCTAACCGACTATCTCATAAGACTTTACGATATATCCCCCGATTTTTTCCTTGAAAAGGAGCTATCCGCTTCGCTACTATAAACCTATGGCGATACATTCTTAATAAGTTTTTTGAGGAAAAACGGTAGAGGCTCCACGATGCCAGGGCCGAGGACGGCCCGGCTCGCTAAAGTTTCTTTCCCCATCCCCTATCCCCCATCCCCTATCCCCTATCCCCCATCCCCTACCCAATGCCTCACCTCCTCGCCCTCGAATGGAACGGCACCGAAGCGCGGCTGGTTTATGCCTCCGGCCGCGGCGATCGGGTGGTGATCGAACAGGCGTTTGCGGTCGAGATGCGGCGCCGCAACGACGACGGCGAGCAGCCCGAAGTCGATATCGGCGACCGGCTCGTTTCGGCCTTGGGGGCGCGCGGCATCGGCCGCGTCGAAACGCTGGTGGCCATCGGTCGGACGAATATCGAACTCCGTCAGCTTTCGCTCCCTCCCGCGCCCGACGAGGAACTGCCCGACCTCGTTCGCTTTCAGGCCATGCGGGAGTTCAACGAGTTGGACGACGATTGGCTCTTGGACTACGTCCCCTTGAACGATTCGCCCGACGAGCCGCGCGCCGTATTGGCCGCGGCGGTGGGGCCTGACCTAGTCTCGCAAATCCAACAAACCTGCGAGAAAGCCGGATTGAAACCCAAGCGTTTGGTGCTCCGGGCGTGCGCGGCGGCGGCGTTGCTGTCGCACACCCAAGCGGCGAGGCAAGGAGAACTCCGGCTGTTGGTCGATCTGCTCTCCGACGAAGCCGATTTGACCGTCGTCAACGACGGCCGCGTGGTTTTCATGCGCACCACGCGCTTGGGCGAACCGCCCAATCCGCAGGTCCTCTTTGGCGAAATCCGCCGCACGATGGCCGCGGTGCAGAACCAACTCGCCGGCCGCAAGGTCGAATCGATCGTCCTCTGCGGCCGAGGGCTCGAACAATCCGATCTCGCGCGCCGCATCCAAGCCGAACTCGACGTCCCCACCGAACTGTTCGATCCCTTCGACGGCTTGCAACTCGGCCCCGAACTCGAGGAAGCGTTGCCCGACCATCCGGGCCGATTCACGCCGCTCTTGGGGATGTTGGCGACCGAATTCGCGCGCCGCCCCCACGCGGTCGATTTCCTGCATCCCCGCCGGCGTCCCGCGCCCCCCAGCAAATGGCGGCGGTACTCCTTGCCCGTCGCCGCGGCCGTCGTGCTGTTGATTTCGTACTTGGGATACCGGCAATGGCAATACAACGGACTTCAGGCGGACATCGAGAAGTTGAACGCGGATTTGAATAACTTGGACCAACTCGTCAAACGCGCGGAAAAACGCCGCGAGGTCGCACAAAGCGTCGAAAAATGGTCGATCGGCGACATCGTTTGGTTGGACGCCTTGTACGAAATGCACGAAAAACTCCCGCCGGCCTCCGAGGCCATGCTTTCCCATCTCACGTTGAAAAGCACCGCGACGGGCGGAGAAGCCGGCTTCAAAGGATTCGTGAAATCGTTGGACGTGCTCAAAAAGGTCGAGAATAAAAGCAGCAGCCAGGACGATTCCGTGAAGCCGTACGCCTGGCAATTCAACGGCACCCGGCTCATCAAGTCCGCGCCGTCCGCCGCGAAATCGCCTCCGCAGCCGAAAACTCCGTCCCCCCCGCCCCGCTCCCTCGGCGGTTCGCAGCAAGCGCCGCCGAAAAAGGAGGCGCCGAAATGAAACTCAACAAGCGGGAAAGAATCCTCGCCCTCGTCGTCGCCGCCATCGCCGTCCTCGTGGTATTCGTCTTGGCTTGGCAATATGTTTTCACCGGTAGCGAATCGCTCGCCGATCTGCAAACGCGATACTCCGCCCTGACCGCCAAGGTGAACAAGCGAAACCAAGATCTCGCGACGGCCAAGCGGGCCGCCGTAAAACTCGACGACTGGCTCCGGCGGGCCTTGCCGTCCGACGTCGAAAAAGGCGGCGCGCTCTATCAGGCCTGGCTCCGCGAGACGCTCAACAAGGCCGGTTTCAGCGAGACGAAGGTCGATGCCCTCGCCGGCCAATCGCGCCGCGGCATCTTCGAGGAATTGCGATACAACATCAAGGCCCAAGCCTCCTTGAAGGAACTCGCGCAATTTCTCTACGATTTTTACGGGGCGGGCCATCTGCATAAAATCTCGAATTTGCAGATCACCCCTCCGCCGCCCAGCGAAAGCTCGAAAGACCTCGACCTGCTCATCACCGTCGAAGCCCTCTCTCTGGCCGATGCCGACCGCACCCACCAACTCACGAAGGTGCCGGGCAAGCGGCTGCAAAGAAAATCGTTCGACGATTACAAAAAAACCATCGTCGATCGGAACGTCTTCGCCGCTTTTGTTCCCCCGCGACCTCCGGGAAACGATCGACGGCCCCCGCGCGAAGAGAATAAGCCTCCCCAATTCGAGCACCTGGAATTCACCACCATCACGGGGATCACCGCGATCGACGGCATTCCCGAGGCTACCATCATCACCAAAACCACCGGCAAAAAGTACCTGCTCCACGAAGGCGAAGAAGTCGATATCGCCACGGCCAAAATTAAAGTCCTCCGCATCGGCATCCGCGATATCGATCTGCAAATCGGCGGCGAAAAACGCACTTTCCTCCTCGGCCAAAACCTGCTCGCCAAACCGTAGGTTATGCTGCAGCATGACTTTTTCGCGCGCCGGGAGGTCCTCGTCCCCGGTCGATCGAAAACATCATTTCCTCCTCAAGCCCCTTCCCCCATTCCCAACAACCGGGCGGGATTCCGATACGTCAACCGTTCGATATCCGCCGCGGACAATTGCATTTCCTCCCGCAATAAATTCGCCATCCGCGGCATGGTCGCGGTTGAACCCATCAAGAACATCCCGTCGGGACTGCGGGCGACGAGGTCCGCGCCGATCTTCACCGCCTGGTTTCCCAGCGTGAAGGTCCCCGTGCCGAGCCTCGCGGCGGCCATCGCGTCGGTAACGACGACCGCGCGGTCGATCCCCACGAAATCCAGGTAGTTTTTCAACGCGAACGGCGGTATGTGGACGCCGTCGGCGATGAAGCTGAATTGCAGCAACTCCCGCAGGCTCAGCACGCGCTGCATGATGTTGTCGTGCCGCGAAATCGTCATCGGGCAGCCGTTGCCGAAATGCGTGAACATGCTCAGACCGTTATCGATCGCCGCTCGCAGCTCGTCGCGGGTGCAATCGGTATGGCCGGCTGCGATCAGGATCTTCCGCTCGGCAAGCAACCGCGTCGTCTTGCATCCCGGATCGCGCTCGGGGGCCAGCGTCACCAGGCGGATCAGCCCCCGGGCTGCGTCGAGCAACGCTTTCATCGCGTCCGGATCGGCGGGCCGCATGGCCGATGCCGGATGCGCGCCCGCGTAGCCCGGCGTCTCGTTGAGAAACGGGCCTTCGAGATGAATCCCCAGCACCAGTTCCCGCACCAGCGGATCGCGCTCGCAACATTCGGCGATCCGCGTCAAGCGAGCGCAAAGGACGGGCAGGGTGTCGGTGATGATCGTCGCCAGAATGCCTTCGACGCCGTCCTCCCGCAAGGCTTCGCACGCGCGGCGCAGCTCCGCGGGTGAAAATTCGTTGCCGTTGAAATCGACGCCCGCGTAACCGTTGATTTGCAAATCGAGAAATGGCATCTAATGGTTCCTGAATTTCGCGATCGTTTCATCCGAAAGCAGTTCCGCGGCCGGAGGATCGAGGAAGAGCAACGCTCGCGGATGCCGCTTGAGGATCGAAGCCGGAACCGCGGGCGTAACGGCATCGGCCAGCGCGTCGCGCACCGCCGGGGCCTTGCGGCGGTCGGGTACGCTGCAGACGAGCGTCCGCGCCTTGAGGATTTGCGGGATCGTCATGCTGATCGCCCGCCGCGGCACGTCTGAGAGCGCGGGAAACCACCCTTCGCCCAGTTGCTGGCGGCGGCACTTCTCGTCGAGTTCCACCACCAGAAACGGCTCTTGCGTCTCGAAATCGGCCGGCGGGTCGTTGAACGCCAGATGCCCGTTCTCGCCGATGCCGATGAGCGCCAAATCGACCGTGTGCTTGGCGATGAGATCGCTCACCCGACGGCATTCGCTTTGCGGGTCCGCCTCGCCGTCGATCAAATGGAACTCCCGAAACGACAAATCCCGGATGACTCGCTCGGCGAGAAACCTGCGGAACGAGGCGGGATGCGTCGGCGGGAGGTCGAGGTACTCGTCCAGATGAAAGCCGACGACCTTCGACCAATCGATGTCCGCGGCGGCCATCAGGTTCGTCAACATCTCGATCGGCGACGCGCCCGCGGGAAAGACCACGCACGCCGTGCCGCACTCGCCGATCGCCTCGCGAATGCACGCCGCCGCCGCGCCCGCCGCCCGGCGGCCCAAATCTTTCGCATCGCTGCAAAGGTGAAGTTCCATGTTTGCAATCATCCTTCCCGTCGTTTAGCCCGGAGCCAACGGCGACGGCGTTTGGGGATATCTATTTATCGCGGTATTTCGCTTTTGCCCTAGCCCCGTCGCCGATGGTTCCGGGCTAAACGATTCAAATGATTTCGTTGCTCATCCCAAAAAATACCGCATGAGCTTCCAGCCTTCGGGAAACGCGAGGTTCGATTTATCCGCTGCAAGTTCGTCGAAAGCCGTAGCCGCATCCGGTGAGACATTCGTTCCGGCCAAGGCGAAGGGGACGTTGCCGTGGCTGTGGGTCTTCGTCCTCAGCGGCGTGGGATGGTCGGGACTGATTAAAAGGCGATATTCGCCGCGGCTTTTCAGCGCCGCGTGGATTGGGGCGACGATGTGCCGGTCGATCTGTTCGAGGGCCTCGATCTTCTCCGCCGCGTTGCCTTCGTGCGAGGCTTCGTCGGTGGCTTCGACGTGCACGCAAACCAAATCGGCGTCATTCAAGGCTTCGATGGCATAGCGCCCTTTGGCGGCGTAGTTGGTGTCGAAGTAGCCCGTCGCTCCGGGCACGTCGATGCGTTTCCAGCCCAGAAGTACGGCCAGCCCGCGCAGCAAATCGACGGCCGTAATCATCGCTCCTCTTTTGCCGTAAATTTCGGCGAAGGGGGGTAATTTCGGCCTGCTCCCCAAGCCCCAGAGCCAGATATTCGTCGCCGCCGGTTTGCCCGCCGCGCGCCGCGCCGCATTCACCGGATGCGCGGCGAAAATCGGCTCGCTGTCGGCCATCAGTTGGTTCAATAAATCGCTGCCCGGCCCGCGTGGATAGTCGTCTCGAACGGATTGATCGGTCAAGTCGTGCGGTTGTGCCGTTCGCGTGTCCGGCGAAAAGAGCGCGGGCAGCCCCGTTCCGCGATAGACCAGCAAATTCCGATACCCCACGCCGGAATAGAATCGCAACCGTTCGCCGCCAAGTTTTTCTTGCAGGGTGGAGAGCAACGCGGCGGCTTCCGCCGAGGTGATTTGACCGGCGGTAAACGATTCCATCGTCTGCTCTTCGATCGTCACCAGATTGCAGCGCACGGCCCAGTCGTCCGGTCCGAGATCGATCCCCATGGCGGCGGCTTCCAGCGGCGCGCGGCCCGTGTAATAGGCCACCGGATCGTAGCCCAGCAGGCTCAAATTGGCGGTATCCGAGCCGGCGGGGAGCGCGTCGGGAGTGTGGTTGGCCCAACCGACCGCGCCGGCCGCCGCCACCGCATCCATCGCCGGAAGATTCGCCGCCTGAAGCGGCGTTTTGCCGGACAACGAATCCTGCGGCTCGTCGGCGCATCCGTCGGGGATGATTAAGGCGTATTTCATGGGGGCAGGGGATAGGGGATGGGGGATAGGGAGCAGGTAAGGACCAAGCATTTTCCAACAATTCATCCTTCATCCTTCATCCTTCATCCTTTAATTTCTGACTCTCATCCGCACCGTTCCGGGATGGACGCTGGAAAGCACGCCGATCGCCTGCAAGGCATTCTGCATCGCGCCTTCCGGGGCGGAATGGGTCATGATGACCAACGGGACGCTGCGCGACTCTTCTTCGTTTTCGTGTTGAATGAGCGAGGCGATGGAAATATGATGCTTGCCGAGGATCCCCGCGATGTCGGCCATCACGCCCGGCCGATCGTCCACGTTGAAGCGGAGATAAAACCGCCCTTGCACGTCGGCCGGATTGCGCGGTTGGATCAACGCTTCGCGGCCGTCGGACCAGAGATCCGACGTTTTGAAGGTGATTGCCATTCGTCCCAGAATCGTATCGACGATATCCGACACCACGGCCGACGCGGTGGGCATTTGCCCCGCGCCCAATCCGTGGAAAAAAACCCGGCCCACGGCGTCGCCGATGATGCGGATCGCATTATACGCCCCGCGAACATCGGCCAAAGGCGTTCCCAGCCTGACCATCGTGGGGGAAACGTGCAATTCCAAACCTTCGGGCGCGCGCTCGGCCACGGCAAGAAGTTTGATGCTATACCCCAGTTCCTTGGCGAATTGCATATCGCCCGCGGTAACGATGTCGATCCCCGTGCGGGAAATTTCCCGCCAATTCACGTGCGCGCTGAAGGCGAGATGGGCGAGAATTGCCAGTTTTTGCGCCGCGTCGCTTCCGCTCACGTCCATGAAGGGATTTGCTTCGGCATAACCGCACTGCTGCGCTTCGGCCAGCGCGGCGGCGTAATCGGTGCCGTTTTCCTCCATTTGCGTGAGAATGAAATTGCTCGTGCCGTTGAGAATCGCATGGATCGATTCGACCTGGTTGGCGATCAGGCATTCGTTGATCGAGGCGATGATCGGAATGCCTCCCGCCACCGCTCCCTCGAAGGCGATCGAAAGCCCCTTTTCGCGGGCCTTGTCGAACAACTCGCGGCCGTGTTCGGCCAACAACGCCTTATTCGCCGTAACAATATTTTTGCCGCTTTCGAGCAACTGAATCACGATGGACCGGGCCGGTTCCAAGCCGCCGACGAGTTCCACGGCGACCGAAACCTCCGCATCGCGAAGGACGGCATGGAGATCGTCGGTCAAAAGTCCCGCCGGCAATGTGAAATTCCGCTTCCGCCGGGTATCCGTATCGACCACGTAAGCCAACTCGACCGGCCGCCCCGCATGGCGGGCAATACGATCCTTCTGTTCCAATAGCAGTCTCGCCACCCCGGAACCGATGGTCCCCATTCCAATGAGTGCTACCCTGGCTGGTTTCATAATACTTGAGTAATTTTGAAAGGATAATATAGCAGTTATGAAATAAACATTAACGGATATTTAGTTTGAGCTACTCAATTATCAAAATGATTATTGCAATTGTTATAAATAAAATCGATCTAATCCACAAAATATTGCTCATAGATTTTTTCCATCTTAAGGGGTGCAGGATTTTACTCCATTTTCGATGGGATGGATAGTACGCTCGGTCGTCGCGCTTACCGCGGATGGGACCGTCCACGCCATAACCTCTTGGCGGATAAAGGCTTAGCGCATGCGTACTCGCTTCTCGTCGAGGCCCGCCGATGCACCGGTCGATTCGATTCGATTACCCGAAATATCCGCGTTTCCGACCACCAGTGCTGAATCAATCGACCTCGATAATCGCCAACGATTCGTGTTGCACCGAAACTTGAGAACCGCTAGAATCGGCGCCCGAATCGGCCTCCGCTAGCATTCCGGGCGGAAACAATCCCTCATTTTCCCGCGGATACCCCAATAAAATGGGGGGGTATTCGCTCGGTCTGCTCGGTATTGCATCCATCATGAAAATCATCGAAGTTCAATCGCTCGTCATCCCCGACGTAAAGGTCGTAAAATTTGCGCGATTTCCCGACCAACGCGGCTATTTCACCGAACCTTTCCGAAAGAGCGATTTGCAAAACCACGCGGACGCGGCCTTTATGCGGGGCATCGAGTTCGTGCAGGCCAACGAAAGTTTTTCCCATCCGGGGACGATCCGCGGCCTTCACTTTCAATGGAATCCGTTCATGGGCAAGTTCGTGCGGACCCTGTGGGGGCACATGGTCGATCTCGTGCTCGATATCCGCAAGAATTCGCCATATTTCGGCAAGATTATCGCCTACGAGATGCCGTCCAAGACGGACCAAGCGTGCGGAGAATGGATTTGGGTTCCGCCGGGCTTCGCCCACGGCAATTTTTTCCTGGAATCTTCGCAGATCGAGTATTATTGTTCCGGCGAATACAGTCCGGGGTGCGAGGCGTGCATTTCGCCCACTAGCGGCGATTTGGATTTCTCGCTTTGCGACCCGACGTTGAAAAATCAACTCGACCGGATTTTGGCCGATTCGCCCATCGTATCCGACAAAGACCGCAACGGTCTTAGTTTAACCCAATGGAATAACGACGAACGCTCCCAAAACTTCATCTACGGACGATGTTGAAGTCGGCCCGGAACAAGGATTTGCAATTCCGGGCGGGACGCGATGATTATCGAAAAGGACCCATTCGCTTTTTTTCACGGAGGAAAATATCATGCGCGTTATGGTTGCCGGAGGCGCCGGCTATATCGGTTCCGTTTTCGTTCCGCTGCTGCTCGAGCAAGGCTACCAAGTCGATGTCGTCGATTTATTGTGGTTCGGCAATCATCTACCGCCGAACGTCAAGGTCATCAAAAAAGACCTCTTCGATTGCACGGCCGACGAACTGGCGAAATACGATTCGATCGTGTTCCTGGCCGGGCTGTCGAACGACCCGATGGCCGAATTCCGGCCTTCGATGAACTTCATTCACAACGCCGCTTTGCCGTCCTATCTGGCCTATACGGCGAAAAAGGCCGGCGTGCGGCGGTTCGTCTATGCCTCCTCCTGTTCCGTGTACGGATATACCGTCGATAAGCTGTACGACGAGGACTGCCCCGTAACTTGCGGGTATCCCTACGGAATCTCGAAACTGCAGGGCGAGCGCGGCGTGTTGCAGATGGCGGACGAAAAGTTTTCGACCATCGCCCTGCGTCAAGGCACGATCAGCGGCCACAGCCCCCGCATGCGCTTCGACCTGATCGTGAATACGATGTTCAGGAACGCCGTCTGCGAGGGGACCATCACCATCAACAATCCGGCCATTTGGCGGCCCATCCTGGACGTCCGCGAAACGTCGCTGGCCTTCCTCCGCGCGGTCCAGGCCGATCCTTCGGTGAGCGGCGTTTTCAACGTCGCTTCGGAAAATCTGACCGTCGGGCAAATCGGCGGCATCGTCGCCAAGGAGGTCGAGCGCCTCACCGGCGACAAGGTCGAGATCGTTACGAAAAACGTGCAGGACTTCCGCAATTACAAGGTGTCGTGCGATCGCGCGAGAAGCGTGCTCGGCTTCGCGCCGAAGTTCACGATTGCGGATATCGTCCGCAACCTTCATCGGCACATCGAGGAGTACGACGATTTCGCCGACGACGCGTTTTTCAACATCAAGGTCTTTCACAACCAGTTGGCGGGCACGCTCAAGGCGGCCGCTTAGCCACCCTACCGTTCGCACAAATCATTTTCGAAGATGCGCAGGATAATCCAACGCTTCGTCCAATTCCGGTTTTGGGTGTATTTGTTCGTTCAACGGTTCGGATTATTCCGCGCATTGCTCGAAACCGTCCGCCGCACGGGCTTGAACTTCCTCAGCGACCGGCTTTTGTCGTCGGTCGTCCCCACCTACCGCGCTTGGAAAAAACTGTCGCGCGTCGCCCCGGAAACCGTCGCCGACCTGAAAGTGTCGGTCGTGATCCCCGTGTACAACGGAATCGCGGACGGCCTCGAACCTTTGCTCGAATCGCTCCAGCGGCAGACGCACCGCAATCTCGAAATCGTCGCCGTCGATTCCGGCTCCACCGATCAAAGCGTGGCGCTGTTGGAGCAATACGGAGCCAAGATCGTCAAGATTCGCAAGGAAGAGTTCCGGCACGATTACGCGCGGAACCTGGGCGCGGAGAACGCCGCGGGCGATTTTCTGCTCTTTACCGTTTGCGATTGCCGCTTCAACGATCCCCGCTGGATCGAACTCGGCCTCCGGCAACTGAAGTGCTTCGGCGCGGTCAGCTATTCCACGCCGCAGACCTACGACGATCGTGCCGAACCGTACGCCCGGTATCTGGCTTACAATTTCGTGGCGGCGAACGGTTATTCGCTCGGCGCGAACGTTTTCGGCAACCGGCTCCTCGGCCGGCTCGCGTTTTCCCTGGCGGGCGCCCAAGTCCGCGAGCGCGCGGTTCACATCGACGACACGAACCATCTGGTCCGCAAGGATTTCTTCCTGGCGCACCCCTATAGTGCCCACACCTGCGAAGACATGAACTTCGGAGTCAAGGTCATCCGCTCCGGCGGCAAATTCGTCTATTCCACGCTCTCCCAGGTGCAGCATTACCATTCCTACAAGGACATCAAGAAATACTTCACGCGGGTCTTCGTCGATCTGAGCGCGATCAACGCCTTCCTCGCCCCCTACGCGCCGAAAAAATACTACGGCATCGTCGATATGACGGTTAACTCGGCCGCCTGCGTGTTGGGCAGTTTGTTGACCGCTTTGCGATTCCATGAGGACCACGGCGTCGCAAAGATTTTTTTGGGTAAGGCCGCTTCTCTTCCCGAAGCCGGGGCGACGCAATTCGCGGCCATCCGGAGCGCCTTGTCCGTCAAAGAGCCGATCGCCTATATGCTAAACATCAAAACCCTCCCCGAAGAAGTGGGGGACGTCTTGACCGTGCAATTGGGCCTCGCCTTCGATCCCCACGGCCGAAAAATCGATTTCCGCTTCCTCCGCGCATTTCACGTCAATTACGTGAATCATCTCCAGGGAGCTTGCCGAATCTTGAACGAACTGGGATTCATGGAATTGCCCCTGGCCGAATTCAAGCACGTCGCCGTGCTCAGCTTGCTCAACTACATGGCCTGGGATTTGTGCCTGGCGACGCAAAGCGATCTGGATGCAAGCTCCGCGAACCTCGAAAATCTGAAACGCTTGCAATGGATGTAACTTCAAGGTCTAATGGCGGCGCGAAGCGGTATCCCCCTCGTTTGTGAATTGCTTCATTGATAATCCCTACCCGATCAGAAAAGAAATCGGACATGTCAGATCGCTTAAAAATCGTCGTTTTCGGCGCGAATGGCCTGCTCGGCCGGGGACTCGTCAAACAATTGGGCCCGCGCCACGCCGTTTCGGCCTTCCCGCGAGAGCAAGTGGATATCACGGATCAATCCGCGGTTTTGCAAACCTTGGAGGATGCCGCGGCGGACGTCGTCCTCAACTGCGCCGGCTTTCTCAACGTCGATCGCTGCGAAAAGGAACCCGAGCGATCGCATCGGGTCAACGGCCTCGGCCCCGTCCGCTTGGCCAAGGCGATCGGGCGGATGAAAACCGAAAACAAGCCGCTGCTCTTCCATTTTTCCACCGATTTCGTCTTCGACGGCGCGAAGGGCGCGTATAAGGAGGAAGATATCGCCCGGCCGCTGAGTTACTATGGGACGCACAAGATCGTCGCCGACGAGTTCCTCCTCAACTGCGGCTTGCGGGATTTCTACATTCTGCGCACGGCAAGCCTCTTGTGCAATGTCGAGGGCCGCGACAACTTCGCCAAGCGGATGCTGACGCTGGCGGCGGAGAAGCCCTTCCTGCAGATCGTTGACGACTTGAAAATCAGCATGGTTACCCTCGAGGTCTTGGCCTGGTTCGTCGAGCAAATGCTGGAACTTCGGCCGGAATCGGGGCTTTACAACGCCGTTTGCGGGGGGATAACGACCTGGAACGCCATCCTCCAAACGGTCTTCAAGGAATTGAATGTCGATCGGGAAATTCGCGCCGCGCGCATCGACGCCATGCCCAACGCCGCCCTTCGCCCGCGAAACAGCGATCTCGACGTCGCGAAAATCACCCGTACGTTGAATGCCCCGGCGCCGTTCTGGGAACATGCGGTCGCGGACCACGTTCGCGCGAACCGCGAAAGTTACGCGGCGCTGTACGCAAACGCCGTGCAGCGCGCCTCAATCAATTTGGCAGCGTCATCGAAATAATTTGCGGTGAGGGCGTCTCGCCCGCCTAATGAAGGCAATCGCGATATTTGCGAAAAAAATGCCGGCGAGAGGCCCGCGCCACAAGGACTTAGTACCTGTCCCAAACCTTGAAACGTTGGGGTGGCAGTTGAACTGCCGCCCCAACTGAGATGGATTTTCGTAGTCCGCTATTTTTCATTGGAGGTCATTCTCATGGACCAATCGCAACGACCGGAATTTTTGCGTTATCAACGATTCGCCAACGCCAAGATCAATCGTGATCCTTATGCGCTCTATCTCGAGCCGGACCTCCGCGGCATCCTGGTCGAACTGGAAAAAATCAACAAAAGCTATTTTACGCTGAACCACAATCTCTTGCGGGCCTGGCTCGCTCCCGGTTGCTGGAAGATGTGGCTCGGAGAGGCGGCGGACGGGCATTACGCCGTGTACGGATTGATCGTTCCGCCGAAGATGCTCCGTACGCCCTTCGTCGTGAAGGCCGACGGCCGCGTGCTCGACGAATTCGTGCATCCGGTCCCTTCGTTCGTCGATGATCTGATTTATACCGATCCCCAGCGTCATTTCGGCTTCACGGCCAAGCTCAAGTGCCCGCCGCTGGAATCCCTCGATCGGCCCATCCGGCTCACGTGCGAGGCGGCTTCCGGCGCGATGGTTTTTCCGGAACACACGGACTTTTGGCTGCTCCCCTCCGACGATCCGCTCCCCTCGCCGGAGAACATGAAACGGGTGGGCGCCGCTTCGCACTCGGCATACATCCTCGATGGCTCGACCTTTTACGGCAAGCTCGACGGCCTGACCCGCCGCTATTTGGGCAAGCCGCTCGACGACGTGGCTCCCGTCCTGGATTGGGGCGTCGGCTGCGGAAAGATGGTCCGCTACTTTCCCAAGCAGCGGCGGAAGACGGTCTCGGGCGCGGATATCGATCCCGTCAACATTCAGTGGTGCGGCGAAAACATCGCCGGCGCGAGTTTCTCGGCCATCAAGAAGCAACCGCCGACGAAACTGCCCGCGTCGCATTTCGAGCTGATTTACGGCAATTCGGTGTTTACGCATTTGCGCGAACAGGATCAGTTTCTTTGGCTCAACGAGTTGCGGCGCATCGTGAAACCCGACGGTCTGGTGGCGGTAACGATTCACGGAAATTTCAGCTTCGCGTTGTTGGGCTGGTTCGAGGCGTATAGTCTTTTGACTCTGCTGAACAACGGCATGCGGGTAGCCGAATCCTACAATCCTGACCTCGGCGATTTCGGCAAGGACATCTACTACGACGTGGCCCACAATCCTCAATACGTCATCGATCGATGGTCGGAGTATTTCGAGGTGCTCGACATTCTCGAGGGCTATTCGTTTGGAGAACTGGCGATGGTGATTTTGCGGAAGAAGTAATCAGGTTCCGCCGCCAAGAAATTAGCGACGTCGAATCGCCGTCGAGGATCGATGCCCGACTCTGGAATAGCGTAAGCGTTCGCGCCCCGGTCGGGGGCTGGTCCATTTTTCGGCGGGAAAACGTATTTTGCGCGCGGCGCGAGGGGGACAGTCCCATTTTGCGGCGATTAGCACTTTTTCGACACCATCATCTTTTGCGCCGCGAAAATTGGGACAGTCCCCTGGGAACGATTACAAAAGCGGATTACCGTTTTTCAGGTTTCTGCTGGGAGCCGTATTGCTTCTTCAAGTAATCCAGCAAATCCCGCGCGGTGTAGATGCGACCGGTGGGGGCGTTGAAGTCGGCGCCGTTGGGGGCTTGGGAGAGCTGCTTGCCGAGTTCCTTTCCGCCGGCGGCGGAGGTCATGTACTCGATCATCTTTTCGCCGCCCGGCCCGCGAATCAGGTCGCTGACCGTCTGCTTGCCGCGGGGCATGCGGCTGAGGCGGTCGAGCCGGTCGTAGCCGTCCTGGTACGCGGCGATGCGGCGCATGAATTTCCGCCCGGCGTTGGTGTTCAACTCGACGTAGAGGAAGTCGTTTTTCGAGAGCAGCAGTTTCAATAAATCGTCCGGTTTTTTCAGCGCCAGGCCCGCCGTGGAAAGCTGCTTGATGAGCGGCTCCACGTCTTCCCGGGCAATGAGGTCGGTGGGGCGGAAATCGGCCTGCGACTGGAAATGTTTCCAAACCAATTTCTCGAATTTGGCGAATTCGCCGTCAACCGCTTTGTTCGGCGGAATAATCCGCTGCGCCGCCGTCGGCAGGGCCGTTCCACAAATTCCGATCGACGCCGTAAAAATCAATTTTAATAAAAACCGTTTCATGAAATCACCCGGCGGTTGGGAAGGTTGGACGATTGGGCAGGATTCGATATCTCGCTCATTCGTAGGACCGGTTTCTAATCTGTCATCGGAGGCGCGGCGGATTATTCGCCCGCGTCAGGCGGCAGGTTGGAATCCTGTCCTTCTTATGCGCCATCCGATTATTGTCAGATTCTACAGTTAAATTATAGGTTACTTTTACCGATCTAACGCATTGATGGACGCATAGTAAAATCTCGGTCGGATGAGGATGAAGAGCGATATTATTTATGGTTTCCTCGAAAAATCGAGCCAATTGCACATTTAGTCCAGCGAGAAGCGGCATTACAAACCTACCGCAGATTGCCCATTTCCCCGGCGTTCGCTATTTGAATGCTCGTGTTCGAAAACCTACAATTTGTCGTTGACAAATATTGAACCGAAAGGATAATGAGCGTCGATGGAAAACTCCGGCGTTGTCAGGAGGATCAGCCATGCCCAACCCGATCTATTACGTGCAGGAGTGCCCCACCTGCGGTCGCCGACTTCAAATCCGGGTGGAGTATTTAGGGCGTCGCGTCGTTTGCCAGCATTGCCAGGGAGCGTTAATTGCGGCCGATCCCGCCATGCGCAGCGATTGCGGCAACAAATTGCTGAAGCGCGCCGATGAACTGCTGGCTTCGGTCGCGAATCAAAACTGCCAGTCCCGGCTGCCGCATCCGCGCTGAGACGGTTATGATTCTCGTTTAGCCCGGAGCCAACGGCGACGGCGATTCGCGTTTGCCACGAAGAAAAATTGTCTGAATCCATCGTTTGCCGCCGTCGCCGTTGGCTCCGGGCTAAACGAGCAGTTCACCGGTTGCAGGCTTTTTCCAAGTCCCTGAAAAACAGGGGATAAGTCTTTGCGGTGCAGGCGGGATCGAGAATGACCACGCCGGGCACGCGCAGGCCGACGAGCGCCATGCTCATCGCCATGCGGTGGTCGTCGTAAGTGTCGATGCGCGCGGCGCGGAGTTCGCCGGGCGCGATCTTCAAGCCGTCGTCGAACTCCTCGACTTCCGCGCCGAACTTGCGCAGCTCCGCGGCCAGAGCGCCGAGCCGGTCGGTTTCCTTGTGCCGAATGTGGGCGACGCCGGCAATGGTCGTCGGTCCTTCGGCAAAGAGCGCGACGGCGGCGAGCGTTTGCACGGTATCGCTAATGGCGTTCATGTCGATCTCGATGCCTTGCAGCTTTCCGCCGGTTACGGAGATTGCCCGTTGGCGATAATCGATCTTGCAACCCATTTTTTGCAGGCAATCGCAGAAGGCGATGTCGCCCTGAATGCTGTTTTTCGAGAGTCCTTCAACGGTAACTTGTCCGCCGGCGATGGCGGCGGCGGCGAAGAAATAACTCGCGGCCGAGGCGTCGGGTTCGACTTGGTACTGCCGCCCGCGATAGCGCCTCCCGGCGGGGACGGCGAAGCCGCCGTCGAACAGCCGGCGCGTTTCGACGCCGAAATCTTTCATGACGGCCAACGTCATCTCGATGTACGGCTGCGAGACGAGCCTGCCTTGGGGGATGAGTTCCACCGCTTGCCGCGCGTAGGGCGCGGCCAGCAGCAGTCCGCTGAGAAACTGGCTGGAAATTTCGCCCGAGACGACGATGCGGCCCCCTTTCAAGCCCGCGGCCCGCACGATCACCGGCGGGCAGCCGTTGTCGAGTTCGCTCGCGGCGTCGGCGCCCATTTGCCGCAGGGCATCGAGCAGGTCTCCCAGGGGCCGCTGCCGCATCCGCGGCGCGCCGTCGAGCCTGTAGGTTCCATCGCCCAGGCAGACCGCGGCCGTGAGGAAGCGCATGGTGGTGCCGCTCCCCGCGACGTACAAATCGGCCTGCGAGACCGGCGGATGGCCGTCGCAGCCGCGGACGCGAACGGTGCGATCGATCGTATCGTGATGGACTTCGATTCCCAATTTCCCCAAGGCGTCGATCATGGCGCGCGTGTCGTCGCTATCGAGCGCGCCGTGGAGCGTCGAATCGCCGTCGGCCAGCGCGGCGCAGACCAAGGCGCGGTTGGTGATGCTTTTCGATCCCGGCGGGCAAACGGTCGCCTGGAGGGGGCCGGAGGGTTGGATGGCAATGCTATCGGGCATGATTGTCGGGCGCTGAGGGGAAGTGAATGGGTTAGAGGTTCGGTTCCATGAACATTTCACATTTCACAACAATCTTATCGCGGCGGCAAGTGGAGCGATGGATTTCGTTGCGCAATAAAAAACCCCCTTTTGCAAGGGGGCCAGATAATGAATAAATCGGATCGGCAGTTCAGAACTGACCTTCATCCAATGGAGGCTCCAGAGTTCCATTCCCATAACGATCGCGAATGCCGCCGCTCTTGGGATCGCTGGGGTTTTTCAATTCGCCGGCATCGCGATCGTTGGGAGCCATGAGTTGCATGAACACGACGCGTTCGATATCCGTTTTTAGCGTCGATTGATGGCCGTCGCAATAGCTTACCACCACAATGCCGGGGTGGTTGGAATTGGTTTTTTCGCTGATGGGGACGCTAATCGTATTGGGCACTTGATTATCCGCCGAGGCCCCGGTGTTGGCGGTGAATCGCCAATCGAAACCGAGCTTGATGTTGCCGGTTCCCTGATCGGTATAGACTTGTTCGTCGTTTTCCCACTTTTGCGCGGGAAAAGCCCATGTCGAAAGCTCTTTGGAGGAGTTCGACTGCTCGCTCAAAAGCAAAGTCGTGGCGGAGCCGTCTTTGGAGGAAATATAGCTCAAGCCGACGCGCGACATTTTCTCGCCTTGCTGGGGATCGCAGCATTGGTCGGTGCTGACGCCTTCGGAAAGGATTTGATTGCTAATGACGCGCGCGGCATCGATTTGGACTTGGGTGGGAGATTGCGGCGGAACGAGGGCATTGGGACGATTGCGGCCCGTATTGATGCGGTAAGCCAACCAGGGAGTGCCGCTCGTCGTATCGGGCGGAAGATCGCTGGGACAGGTCATAATTCTAAGGTAAATATCCTTGTACGGCGGCACGGGTTGGCCCGCCGCCTGGAGGGCAAAATTATCTTTGATTCGATTGAGGATATCGTTACGTTCCAATTGAGGCAAAATGGACATCACCCAATTGATTTTCATGGCGGCGCTGCTGCTTTGGCCTTGCTGGGCGACGATTGGAAATGTCAACATGTTCACATATCCGGGGAACGCGCCCTTTTCGTTCTCCGCATTGAGCAATGCCAAGGCAACTTGTTTCTGGTTATTCAGGCAATTCGCCCGCCTGCCGGCCTCGCGGGCCGCTTGCACGGCGGGCAGGAGCAGACCGACGAGAACGCCGATAATCGAGATCACCACCAAAAGCTCAACGAGCGTGAAGCCGAGTCGTTTCTTAGACATTATAAAACCTCTTTTCTTGGCCCAATATCCCTCTCTTTCATCTTCTCGACATATTCACTTTATGTCAAGAGGCAGAACGGAAAATCGGGAGCGAATGAGTTTCTTTTCCCCTAAACTAGCGCAAATGCCACCATTATGGGTGGAATGGGTAATCGGCGACCTCATCCTTTGGGCAGGATCTCCGCAAAGTCAGAGGACAGGCATTCTTGCCTGTCTTTTCCGCCAGACAGGAATGTCTGGCTTCCTGGTTTAGGCGACTTTGCAGTTCTCCTGCTCTTTTTCTTTTATCTCTGGCGTTTTTTGCAAAGATAATACAGAATAAAGGAAGATAGACGGTTAGGGACACGCATTTTCGGTTCGTGGAGAGACCATCGCGGGCCGGATAAGGTTAAAGTCAATTCGAGGCGGCGGTCGAAGGCCGCGGAGGAAACGAGGAGCGCATCATGCCAATTCTCAGAAAACGCGCGGGATTTACACTGGTCGAAATGTTGGTGGTGATCTCGATCATCGGGGTGCTGATCGGATTGATGTTGCCCGCTATCAATGCCGTTCGGGAAAGAGGCCGCCGCACGCAGTGCGTCAACAATCAGAGAAACATCGGAATCGCTTTGATTGCGTATGAAAACTCCAAGGGCCGATTGCCGGGGGTGCTGAACCGCGTTGACCCTACGAATGTCATTTCTCCGCAAACAAACTGGGTGATGGCCCTTTTCGGCGATCTCAACCGCGGCGATTTAATGGACTATTGGAGAGGCGGCGTCAATCCGAGTAATCCGGGCCAACTCCAAGGTGTTAAGGTCGATGTGTTGATCTGCCCCAGCAACAAGCAAATCGAACCGGTCGGCGGACTGTCTTACGTGGTGAATATGGGGATTTATTCCATTCCCGCACCCGCGACACCCAATTATGCGATTCGGCTATTCCGCAATCGCGCGACGGTCGAAAACAACGCGCCGAAGCCCGAACCCGATTTATCGTTCGTCTCGCTCAAGAGTTCTGCGCAGACCATTTTGCTTTCGGAGAGCCTGAACGCCGGGCCGTGGACCTTCATTCCCTCGAACTCCGGACAGCCGGGATTATTCAATCCGGCATTGTCCACATTGGCATTTATTTGGCCCCTTGACACCAATCCCGGTTCGACGCTCCCCAGCCCCGAGGTTCTCAGTTCGTCAATACCCGGGCTTTCCAGCAATCATGGCGGCACGATCGTCGTTACTTTCTGCGACGGCCACACCGAGACTCCGGTCGAGGGAACCGCCTGTTATCGCGACCCGAACATCACCATTTACGGCACGCCCTGACGTGCGGTGCAACGTCATACCGTTCAAAGAGCGAAATAATTAGCCCCCCGTAAATACACGGGGGGCTTTGCGAAGGGTTCCAACCAACAAATTGTCTGAAAATCCGCATTCCGAAGAAATCCCCCGAGTCGCCCCCGGTGTATTTCCCGGGGGCTAAATGGCGTGGAACTATTTCGGCTCTTTTACCGCCGCGAGCGGGCCGATCGTCAGCGTGGTGCATTTCTCCAACGGGTATTTTTGCAGGACGGCGTTGACTTCGGCGAGGCCGACTTCGGCGAAGGTCCGTAGTTCGAGTTCGATGGGGCGGTACTGGCGGCGATAGACCCAGTCGCCGCCGACGGGGAAGAGTCGGCCGCGGGGGCGTTCACTGCCCAGGACGAGGTGCGAACGGACTTTGCTTTTCGCTTGCGCGAGTTCATTCTCGGCAACGCCCTCGGTTTGGGCGCGGCGGTAGATGTCGCGGATTATTTGCAGATTCTCCTCGGCCCGTTCGGGATCGCAGCTCATGTAGGTGGCCATCATGCCCGCCCCTTGGTATTCGCCGTGGCTCAAGGTGGCTTGCTCGGCCAGTCCGGGATCGACGAGTTCCCAATAGAGCCGGCTGCCGCTGTCGTCGCCGAGGATCACGGCCAGCAGTTTCGCGGCATGGCGGTCGTCGTCTTCCGCCGCCGGTCCGGGGGCGAGTTGCAAAACGTATTGCTGGAAGGCGGATTCCTTATGCTCGACGAGAAAGTTTTCTTGGGGAGTGGATGAAGTAAACGCCCGGTTGGTCGAAACCGGCGTCCACTGCCCGCAGCGGTTTTCGGCGGTTTGGACGAGTGCGTCGAAATCGATCTTGCCGACGGCGGCGAGGAGAATATTGCCGGGGCTGTAGCGGCGGTCGAAGTAACCGCGCATGGCCTCGACGGGCAAAGCGGCGATGCTCGTTTCGCTCCCCAGCACGCTGCGGCCGAGCGGATGCGGGCCGAAGAAAGCCGCCCGGCATTTCTCGTCGGCGCAGAACGGCGGCTGGTCCTCGTACATTTTGATTTCTTCGATAATCACCTTTTTTTCGGTGTTGAAATCGTCCTCGCGCAGGGAAGGGCGCAGCACGTCGGCCCACAGCTCGACGGCGCGGCCGAGATATTCGGGCAGCACGGCCGCGTAATAGACCGTGTTTTCCTCGTTCGTGAAGGCGTTGTAGTGCGCGCCCATCTCGTCGAACTCGCGGTTCACGTCGTCGGCCGAACGGGTGGGCGTGCCCTTGAAGAGCATGTGTTCGAGGAAATGGCTCACGCCGGACACGGCGTCGGTCTCGTCGCGCGAGCCGGTGCGGACGAAGAAGCCGACCGCCGCCGAATGCGCGTCGCCGTTGCATTCGGCCACGATTTCCAGGCCGTTCGAGAGGGTGTGTTGTAGGAATTTCACGGAATTTGATCGGGATAGAGGATTCAAGGCGGAAGGCGGAAGGCGGAAGGGGGAAGGCGGAAGGGGGAATATCGGTAGTTCGTTCCCGGCTGTATTCCCCCTTCCCCCTTCCGCCTTCCCCCTTCTTCAATGCATCTCCAGCGTTTTCGGCCCCAGGGTTACGACGGTGAAGTCTTGGGGGGGATTTTTCGCCAAATAAGCGTTGATGGTTGCGCTACTTAGGGCGTCGATCAGTCGTTCGACCTCCTCGAGGCTGCGCGCGCGGCCGAGGTGATACCAATCGAAGGCGAGCGAGGAACTGCGGCCGCCGCTCGATTCCTGCTGCATGACCAGCGCGCTTTTGATGCGGGCTTTGAGGCGGTCGAGTTCGCGCTCTTCGATGCCCTGCTCCAAGCGGAGCAGTTCGCCGAGCGTTACGTCGAGCGTTTCCTGCGCGCGTTCCGCGCCGGTCCCGGCGTAGCAAAAAACGCCGCCGCGGTGCTTCAACGAATGATACGAGGCATACACGCTGTAGCACAAGCCGCGGCGTTCGCGGACTTCGGTGAACAGCCGGGCGCTCATCCCGCCGCTCAAAACGCCCACCGCGCCCCAGGCTTGGAAGTAATCGGGATGATTGTACGGCACGCTGGGGTAGGCGATGCCGATCTGCGTTTGATTCGCTTCGTACGGCAGATGCTCGTAGCGGGCAGCGGCGATTTGCTCGGCGATGTCGCCGTTTTCGCCGGGAGTCCACTCTCCAAAGAGTTCGCCGACGCGATCGCGCAACGCTTCCCATTCGATGCATCCGGCGACGCCCAGGATCGTGTCCTGAGGGCGATAGCGTAGGCGGTATTGGGCGCGAATCTCCTCGATCGCGATCGATTCGATCGCCAGTCGTTCGCCCTGGGCGGGCCGTCCCCACGGCAGCGGATAGTGCCGCCGGCGAAGTTCGAGCATCACCTTTTGCGCCGGCTCGTCCTCGACGGCCTGCAACTCCTGCAACATGCCCAAGCGGCCGGCTTCCAATTGATCGTCGGGGAGGTGGGCGGTTCGCAGCACGTCGGCATAGATGGCCAGCGCGGCGGGCAGGTTCTCGGCCAGCGTCGCTCCGCTAAAACTGGTATGCGCGCTGGCGACCGATTCGCTGCGCTCGACGCCGAGGTTGTCCAGGTCGAGAATGAACTGCCGGCTGTCGCGCGCGCCCGCGCCGCGAAGGGCCATTTCGCAAGTGAAGCCGCTCAGCCCGCCGCGGTCCGGGGGATCGTAAACGCTGCCCGAAGGCACCAGGAACGAAAATGCCGCCGATTGCAGCCAGGGCATCGGCTCGGCGACGAGCACCAAGCCGTTCGGGTACTGATGGAAGAAGATTTTATCTTTCACAATGGTGGAAAACGCTATTGGCGGAGAAAGTCGGTCGATCCTTTGTCGTACGTTCAAGCACTGTCATTGTACAAATTATCCGGTTTCCAGAAACCCACTCTCGCCGTGCGTTCAATGTTCCTTTGACGGCCGGAATTTCCGAGGATTCACACCGACGACGGGTGAGAATCGTGCGAGTTTTATTTTTTCGGCTCGGATTCGAGTCGAACGAGGTCCGTAATAGCAGCGGTGCGTGTCAATGTAACTCCTTATCTAACAAGATGTTAGAATATCCAAGGCCCTTTCTCATATTCTGCTATTTACCTAAATCGCGCGAGTGGGCAAAATACGTCCTCCCTGCGAATTATTTCTCGTTGACCGAACGTTCCAGTCGGTAAGGCGACCTTCAGGGAGAGTTCGCCGTTCGTCACGGAAGACCGACGCAACAGCAAGGAGTGCTGAACAGTGAAAAAGACCCTTCTTTTGGCGGCTGCCGCCGCCGGCGTGTTGTCGCTCTGCATTTTCGGACTGCCCGGCAAGGCTCAGGGGCCCGCCGCCGCTCGTCAGCCCGGAGGGCAAGGCGCGAACGGCTTTGCGGGCAAGGTGGTTTTGCTCGACGTGAACTACGTTTTCAAGAATCACGCGCGCTTCAAGGCGATGATGAATCAATTGAAAAACGACGCCGATGCGATGGACGCGCAGATGAAAAAAGACGAAGCCCAGTTGCGGAGCATGGCCATGGGCTTGCAGAAGTTGAACGCCGGCAGCGCGGAATACAAAAAACTGGAGGAGGACATCGCCCGCTCGAAAACCGATTGGACCATCAAAGTCCAACAACAGCGCCGCGAATTCCTGATGCGGGAAGCGAAAACCTACAACGACACCTACAAGGAAATCGAAGACGAGGTGAACTACTTCTGCCAATCGAACGGCATTTTGATGGTCTTGCGGTTCATGGGCGATCCGGTCGAGGAGGGGAATCCCGACAGCATCCTCGCGAACATCAACAAGCCGGTGGTGTGGTACGACAAGAACCTCGATATCACTCCCTACATCATGCAGCGGTTCGCCGCGCCCGCGGGCACGGCCGATCGGCGCAATTCGCCGACGGGCGGCGGCGCCGTTCCGCCCGGTTATACCGCTCCGCGCGGCAGCGTTCCGCCCTCTCCTTTCAACGGGAGCGGAAAATAGCCTCTTACCGTTTCTTGCCCGTTCCCCTCATGACGAAGGAGCGGGCGAGGGGAACTTGCAGCACGCGTCAAGGATGACAGGCTTTTCGGGATGAATTCACCACGCAAGCAACACACGATAACCGCGCCGGCGTCGATTTCCGGCGTGGGGTACTGGAGCGGAAGCGACGTGCACGTCGAGTTCCGGCCCGCCGCCGCGAATGCGGGGATCGTCTTCGTCCGCCGCGATCTGCCGGGCAAGCCGCGGATTCCCGCCTCGGTTCATTATCGAACCGAGATCCCGCTCCGAACCAACCTGAGCATGGGCGAAGCGGGCGTGGAGATGATCGAGCACGTCATGGCGGCGCTCGCGGGACTGCAGATCGACAATTGCGAAGTCTGGGTCGATCGGCCGGAGATGCCCGGCGTCGATGGATCGGCCCTGCCGTTCGTCGAAGTGCTGCAAACGGCGGGGATCGCCGCGCAGGACGCCCCGCGACCGCGGAAAATCATCCGTCAAGTCGTGCGGCACGGCAACGAGAAAAGCTGGATCGAAGCCCGCCCCTGCTGTTCGGGCAAGACGATCCTGCAATACGAACTCGATTACGGCAGCGGCAATCCCATCGGGCGGCAATCGCTGGAGATTTCGCTTTCGCCGCGGTTCTTCCACGTCAATCTCGCGCCCAGCCGCACGTTCCTGCTCGAGGCCGAAGCCCGCGAACTGATGGCGCGAGGACTCGGGCGGCGTTCGACGTGCAAAGACCTCCTGGTTTTCGGCGGCGACGGGCCGATCGACAACGAGCTGCGGTTCCCCGACGAGTGCGTGCGGCACAAGATGGTCGATATGGTGGGCGATCTGGCGCTGGCCGGCTGCGATCTGATCGGACGGTTCGTCGCCTTCCGCAGCGGACATCGGCTGAACGCCGAACTGGTTCGCTCGCTGGTCGCGCTCGACGACGAGAGTAAAGAAACCATCAAACGTTGTGCTTGAGCGAAACAATAGATGAGATGTGTAATACAACGCGGAGACACGGAGGTCACGGAGAGAAATGACGAGATCCGAATGACAAAATGTAGCAACATTCATCATTCATCATTACTTTCCGTGTCCTCCGTGTCTCCGTGTTGGAAATAATGTCTCCGTATTGAAAATAATGTTTAGCCATCCGGCTGGAACCCGGATGGGCAAGGATGCGACCCGATCGCCGCAGGGATGCGGCGGCTAAACAGGCTCGGAAGGCAAGCAATTCGGAACGCCGGCAATCCCGGCTTTGGTATTCCACCACGATGCTTGCTCCGGACTCCAAAACAGAGGAGCCATTCTTATGGCAACGACGATCTCGAAGCTGGCGTCGGTCGATGCGCGTGCGGAAATCGACGAAGACGTGGAAATCGGCCCCTTCTGCACGGTGGGCGCCAACGTCCGCATCGGCCGCGGCACGCGCTTGGAAAACGGCGTAACTTTGATGGGCCGCGTAACTCTCGGGGAGTTCAATCACATTTATCCCGGGGCGGTTCTTGGCGGCGATCCCCAAGACCTCTCCTATCGCGGCAGCGACACCGAAGTCATCGTCGGCGACCACAACATCATCCGCGAGTGCGTTACCGTGAACCGCGCTTCCGAAAAGGAAGACGGCATCACGCGGATCGGCAGCCACAATTTCCTCATGGCCTGCTGCCACGTCGCCCACGATTGCCTGCTGGGCGATCACATCATCATCGCCAATAATTCGCTGTTGGCGGGGCACGTCCACGTTCACGACCATGCCTCGCTCTCGGGCCAAGTCGGGGTGCATCATTTCGTGAGCATCGGAAGCTACAGCTTCGTCGCCGGATGCAGCGCCGTCCGCCACGACGTTCCACCCTACATGCTCGTCGAGGGTTATCCCGCCAAGCCGCGCTGCGTCAACGCGGTGGGCCTCAAGCGAAACAACTTTCCGGCATCCGTCGTCACGGCCCTCTCCGAAGCCCATAAGCTGATCTATCGCCAGAAAATCGGCCTCGACAACGCCTGGGAGATCCTCCGCAACAACGGGCATTTAGGGCCGCAAGTGAACCACTTGCTGAGTTTCATTCAAGGCCAGCATGAAGGACAGCATGGCCGCGGACGCGAGCGGAGAATCGCCGCGTAAGAGAGTAGGCAGTATGCGGTAGGCAGTAGGCAGTTTTTTGATTCTTTTAGTGACTGCCGCCTACTTACCTACTGCCTACTGACTACTGACTACTGCCCACTGCCTACCGCCTACTAACAATGTCCAAAATACGCACCGCCGTCGTGGGAGCCGGCCGCCTGGGCGGATTTCACGCGCTGAAGCTCTATCAAAATCCGCACGTCGAACTCGTGGCGGTGGCCGATCCGTTCGCACCGAATCGCCATCGCGTGGCGTCCGAGTGCTTTTGCGAATCGCTCCCCGACCATCGCGGACTGCTTGGCCGGATCGACGCCGCGATCATCGCAACGCCCACCGGGCTGCATTACGATCTCGCCAAGCAACTACTCGAGGCGGGCGTGCATCTGCTCGTCGAAAAGCCGCTCTGCAACGATTCCGCCGACGCCGATGCGCTGGTCGCGCTGGCGCGGCGAAAAAACCTCGTTTTGCAAGTCGGGCACGTCGAACGTTTCAATCCCGCCTTCGCGGCCGCCGCCGAGAGCATCCAAAGCCCGAAATACATCGACGCCGTCCGCGCGAGCGCCTACACGTTCCGCTCGACCGACGTGGGCGCGGTCCTCGACCTGATGATCCACGACATCGACCTGGTGCTTTCGCTGGTCAAGAGCCGCGTGCGGAGCGTCGAGGCGCTAGGGGCGTCCGTCGTCGGCGGCCACGAGGACGTGGCCAACGCGCGAATCGCCTTCGAGTGCGGCTGCGTGGCCAATCTTTCCGCCTCCCGCGTGAGCTACGAAGCCGTGCGGCGGATGCAACTCTGGTCGTTGCAGGGCTTCGGCTCGATCGATTTCGCCAATCGCTCGCTGTCGGTCGTCCGCCCGAGCGATGCGCTGCTGCGGCGCGAGTTCGACGTGGATCTACTCGCGCCCGAAGAGATCGAGCGTCAGCGGAAATCTTTCGCCGGCGAGCATCTGCCGCGCGAGGAGCGGCAATTCGACGCGGTCGATGCGCTGGCGTTGGAAGTCCAGGATTTCATCGATTCGATCCAAAACCGCCGCGACCCGCGGGTTACGGGCGAAGCCGGCCGCGACGCCGTTTCGCTCGCCGAAGAGATTCTCGACCGCATTCACGATCACGCCTGGGACTCGAGCCAAGACGGCCCCGCCGGCCCGCGGGCGCTCCCCCGCCGCCACACCATCCCCGCCCCGCATTTCACGCTCCCCTCGCGCCGCGTCGCGGGATAGAAAACGATCGTTCTTCCGCTCCATTACTTCCCGATCACCACCGTGAAATAGCTGCGCACGACGCGGTCGAAATATTCGGGCCGCATCTCCAAGCGCAAGTCGTTGTAGCGGCAATAATTTCCGATCTGTTGCAATAAATCGCGCGGCTGGCAACGCCGGAACGAACGGTTTGCGGGGCGATAATGCTTCTCGATCAGATGCTCCACCACCTCGCGGCGATAGGCAAAATTCATATTCTCCGCATAAATCCGGAAGAGGCGATGAAATTCCTGCTCGTCGGGATCCTCGATCTTGATTTTATAGGGAATCCGCCGCAAAAAGGCGTCATCGACCAAATCGCTCGGCTCCAAGTTCGTCGAAAAGATGATCAACTGCTCGAAGGGCACTTGAATTTTTCGGCCCGTGGCCAAGGTCAGGAAATCGTGTCGATTCTCCAGCGGGACGATCCAGCGGTTCAAGAGCGCCGTAGGCTCGATCCGCTGCCGGCCGAAATCGTCGATCAAGAGGCACCCGCAATTGCTCTTCAGTTGCAGCGGCGCCTCGCTCACGCCGCTGTGCGGATCGTGCCGCAACTCGAGGTTGTCCATCGTCAATTCCCCGCCTACGACCACCGTCGGGCGGCGGATTTTCACCCACCGCCGGTCGTGCTCCGCGCTTTTCATGATGCTCTTCTTGTCGTCCTTGACCGCCTCGTGATAGGCGGAATCGAACAGCTTGATGAGCTGCCCGTCTTCGATCAGCGTCCGCGGTATCCAAATATGTTGCCCGAAGCAAACGGTGATCCGCCGGGCGAGCGTCGATTTGCCGTTGCCGGGCGAGCCGTAGAGGAACATCCCGGCCCCCGAATTGACCGCCGGCCCCAAACTTTCGAACAAGCCCGGATCGATGGAAATATCGGAAAACGCCTTTTCCAATCGCTCGCGGCGGGGGGCTTCGGCGCGGATGGTTTGCGCCTCGACCGAGAGCACGTAATCGTTAAGCGGAATCGGCGCCGGCCCGATGTAGCCGCAAGCCTTTGCCCAGGTCTGGGCGCGCTCTCGGCCCTGATCGGTCAAGCTGTAGTAATAATCGTTTAGCGGGGCCGCACCGGTATGCACCATGATCTGCCGCGTGCGCAGCGATTGGAAAAGAGTCTCCAAAATGCCGAAGGGCAAGCAGACGTGCTCCGCAATCCCCCGCCCGCTGCTGCTCCCCACCGTGGCCAGATATTTGCAGACCAACGATTCGACGAGCGTCCCGCTCAAGCCCGTCTCTTCCAAGGTTCGGGGCAAGGTAGGATGAAAGTTCTCTTCCGAAAGCACGACCGCCAGGGCTTGGCCGCCCATATCCGTCATCACCGTGGACATCTAAAATACCTCCTCGGTTCGTAGGACAGGTCTCCGACCCGTCATCGAAAGAAATCGCAATAATCACCACATGCGACAGATTGGAAACTTGTTCGACTTTTAGCCGATACCTGAAATCGCACACCGTCGAGGGGTATCGCCTTGAGTTCAAGATAAACTATCCAACTATACGTTGGAACTAACGGTAGGATTGTCCTAATTGTTCCCGAATTGCGTTTTTCTTGTGGAAAACGATGTTAAAAAAAAGCCGTGATTGTGCCCGAGTGGTTTCTAGTGAAGACGGCAGCACGTACGGCAACGCTTTCCGTTTTTGACGAGAGTTTCGATTTTTTCGAGAATGACTAATTGGCCGGACGGCTGAACACCGCGAAAAACTCCGCCCGGATGATAACAGCCCGTTGAAAAAGACATTTATGCCATTAGTTTTCAGGATTGAGGCAATATCCTCAATCTTTTTGATGGCTACAAGTTGTTGTTGAGTATGGACTTACAATAAATCAACAATTACAGACAAAGGATTTTGCAAGTGTCGCATCGAGGCCAACAACAACGCAAAACGCGAAATCGCAATCCTGTTATAATCGTTACAGTAGTCACCCATTGGTTGCGGCTACGCCGCGCGAGGCTGAAGCATAACCTCCTTACTCAATGATCCACGAATTAATGGTTGCGTTCTTTCCTTCAAACCAGAAAGCATCCCATGAAAATTATTCAAGCGCTCTTATTGACGGTCTTGCTGTTTTTGCTTGCAGACAACGGAGCTTTGCATGCAGTCCTGCACGGGGCCGAACTCGACGAACTCACGGGTCGGCAGGTGGACATTGCCTCCAGCGCCTACCAATATCGAGCGGATCGCAAAGCCGATCAGAATCAACCGGAGAGTTGGCTGGCGCTGATGCGATATGCCCATCAACCGCTGAACAAGCCCGTTGACGTGAAGGCTCCGGCGATCGAGCAAGCATTGTGCGGATTGCTTTGGGAGGAGGTCCGCCCGGTAAAGACCTTGGAATTGACCTGGGCCGCCGATGCCAAACGCCGGCCCGCACCCGAAGCATTGGCCATCGCGACGCTCAACAACCGGGGGAGCGCCAGTTCGTGGTGGAACAATCTAATCGCCGTGAAACAAGCCGTAAAACCAACGCTGTCCGGCGCGGGAAGGACGTACGTTTACGATCTGGGGAAGGACACCTGCGGCATCGTCGTCAGCGTAGTCGGCGACAAGATCGCCGCGAATTTCGACGTGCCCACGGTGCGAACGCTGACGGCCGATACGTGGAAAAAGATGGAAGTCGAGATCGAATGGGGCTTTGACGCGGCCGCTTCCGAGAAGGATTACAGCGGGCGGATCGAGACCTACGACGGCGTCGCGGCTGGATTGCGCCCACTCGATGGCGATGGCGACACCACGGCGGTTGACTCGAGTTCGTGGCATTCAGCCGGTAAAATCGCCGCCCGTCGGGGCGTGAAATTCAGCCTGCTCTATATGGGCACCTCGAAATGGCGGCGGGTTCAACCTTACACGACCCAACGGGACGACGTGGCGCGAACCATCGTGACTCTCTGGACCAAGGCCGGCAATTTCTCCTTCCTTGCGGCAGACCTGGAGAATGGACCGATCCTGGCGCCCGAGTATGGGTTCTTTATCCGACAAACTTCGGAATCGGCGTCTCCCGCGGCAAAGGCTCTCCAAGACCGGCGTGCGCAGCGGATTCCACTGGACGGCAAGAAGAATGCAATCGGCGGTAATCCGAACCTGCTGGGATGGGGCAGCGACAGCACGCCTTGGTTCGGCGGCAATCCGACGGATAAAGCCGTTTCCGTGCAAGGCATCGCGATTCCCGCGCGGACCTTGGCGATGCATCCTGGCCCCGACAGCAACGTAGCCGTCGGTTGGCGGAGTCCCTTCCAAGGACAGGTGAAGATCGGGGCGAGCGTGGCCCATGCGCAAGGCGGAGGCAACGGCATCGAATGGTGGGTGACGCATGAGACGAAAACCGACCATCGCAATCTGGCCTTCGGTTCGACCGACGGAACCGGCGCGCAGACGATTCCCGTTGAGGTCGATGCGGCAACATTGCGCAAAGTAACCGTTGAGCCGGGCGACATGGTTTCGCTGGCCGTCGGCCCCAAAGGCAACCACTTCTGCGACACGCACGTCATTGATCTGGTCATCACCGAGTTGGGCGGGCAAGGCCGGGTCTGGAACCTGACGGACGAAGTGGCGAAAACCCCGCATGCCGGGAATCCACGCGCCGATGGCCAAGGCAATGCAAACGTATGGCGATTCTATGCCGAATACGCGCTTCCTCCCTCGGAACCCCCGTTCTCGCTTGCTTCAAAAGCCACGACCGCCGCGGAGTTCATTACGGAACTCAAGGCCAAGAAGCTGAGCACGATCCGTCAACGAACTCGCGCCCATGCGGAACAGACCTGGGAGGGCGCGGTCGCGGCGATGCGCGGCAACAACCTGCCGCCCCATCCCCAGCCGCCCGCCGGAGCGGAATCCTCCATGCAGGTGCTGGTTCCGTCCGCGCGGCTGACGGCCCAATGGAATCTGGGGGCATGGCATCTGCTGCGACATTGCGAAAAGAATCCGAAGAACGGCCGCCGATGGTTCAACGATTATCCCTATGGCATCCTGGCCGCCGAAACGTATCTGGTCCTCGCGGCGCTCGACATGATGGGTTCGCACCAGGCCGCCGAAGATGGACTCGACCAATGGACAACGCTGCCGATGGATCCCCATTCGGCCGGTCATAACGAAGGGGCACTCCCCGACCGGCCCAGCGGGCTCTTTTCCGATGGCCACGGATGCCTCACGCACGCCGTGGGACCCCACGGCATCGGCGGCCACATGGATGGCATCCATGCATTCGGGCCGGGTTCCATCGGCTGGGCCATCGTCGAACATTATTGGTTGACCAGAGACGCCCAATGGCTGAAAGCCAACGCGCCGCGCATCAAGGCCAATGCCGACTGGATGCTGCGCCAGCGGCAGGTTGTCGCGAAGATGGTTCCGGGCGGCGAACGACTCTGGTGCAAGGGATTGCTGCCGGCGCGTCAGCCGACTCCGGACAGCGGCGGATTGTGGATGCAGGTCTATGAATGCGAGGCGTATTACTTCCTCTTCCTCGAGCAATTTGCAAAGGCCTTGAGCGCGATCGATCCCGAGGACGGCGCGAAACTCAAGGCCGAGGTCGCGGCATACCGCAAGGATTTACTCTCCGCGGTCGATCGGTCCATCGCGCTTTCGCCGCTGGCGCCGGTGCGCGACGGCACTTACCATTCCGTCATTCCGTTCGCTTGTTACGTGCGCGGGCTAAGCACGGGGGCCTGGGGTTGGCAACGCGACGGTTCCCGCGAGCATGTCGGCCCGTTGTATTGGGAAACCGTCCAGTCGGCGGCTCCGCTCATCAGCCCGGCCGGACTATTGTCGCCCGACGACGTGCGGGTGCAGGGATACCTCGACGTGCTGGAAGATCGGTTGCTCTTGGAGAATGCGAATGTCGGAAATCGGCCGTGGTTCGATGCCGGTTGGCAGTATCAAGGCGGACTGGAACGCACCGCGAATATGCATCTGCTTGGCGATGACGTTTCGGTCTTTCTCCGATCTTTTCTCAACTGCTATGCCGTTGACATCCTGCCGAACGACGGATACATCTTCAACGAGCACGCCGTTCACGGCCCGCCCGACAAAATCTTCGAGGAAGCCGCGTTCCTCGAACGTTTCCGCAACCTGTTGGTGATGGAACAAGGCGACTCGCTTTGGATCGCCAGGGCCGCGCCCCGGGCATGGTTCGAACAGGGCCGGAAGATTAGCGTGAAAAACGCGCCCTCGCATTTTGGCGTTCTGTCTTATGAAATCGTGTCCGACGTCGATCGCGGCAAGATCAATGCGACGGTCGAGATGCCCGCCCGCAATCCACCCCAGGCGGTGTTGTTGCGGATCCGCCATCCCCAAGCAACGCGGATGAAAAGTGCGACGGTCAACGGCCGGCCGTGGAAGGATTTCGACGCGGTCGCTGAAACGGTCCGTTTGCACGATTTGTCGGGAAGCGTCAAGGTGGAAGCCAATTACTAAGAGTCTGTCCGAGAACGTTTTTCATACGGTCGATGGCGTGCAAAAAAATCTGCGTGCAGCGCAAAGGGGCGACCCGCGCGTTACCGCACGGCGCGGATCAGGCGCTTGTTAGACGCAAGCGCATTGCCGTTGTCGAACTGAAGCGGATCCAGGCAGATCTTGGGCGACTCCCGGAACCGCCTGCGATCGCGACTCAGCTTGCGTTTTCGGACCGGTGCCTCTGCCTTAGCCGGGATTATTCCTAGCGCGGCGTAGCCGCAACCAATCGTTTAGCCCGGAGCCAACGGCGACGGCGGGCATAAGGGGCACTGGAAAACTCCACCCGCCGTCGCCGTTGGCTCCGGGCTAAACGAAAAACT
>JADLEL010000187.1 GCA_020846145.1 Pirellulales bacterium
CCCGATTTTCGCGGCGCAAAAGATGATGGCGCCGAAAAAATGCTTAATCGCCGCGAAAATGGGACTGTCCCCCTCGCGCCGCGGGAAGGGGACAGGTCCATGTTTTCGGCCTACCGTTTGTCCGCAAAATACGTCAATTCGCCGAAAAATGGACCAGTCCCCGAACGGGGCGTGAACGCTTACCAATCGGATTATTTTGGTCCGTGCCGCACGAGTTATTTGGTGGGAGATCGGGCCCAAAAAATAATGACTTGAAGCGGTGATGAAAATGGAAATGGCCATGATACGTCGTACAACAATCACTTTTTTTCTCCTCTTGCTTGCGATCAACGGATTTCACGCTGCGGCGTCGGAAGCCGAGACGATCTGGATTTCCGCGGGCGATGCGGTGCGCCTTACCGGCCCGATATCCACGGGCAGCGGAGCGGGCCTGCTGGAAGAGAATGCCCTGGGTGATTCCTGATCCCGACCGCATGTGCCACGGCGGCGAAAATCGGCGGCGCTTTTGCCGAGTTTCACGCGACGATACCCCGCTCGGCCACCTACTATGTCTGGGCGCGGCTTCGCTACCCGTTGGGCCTCGAGGAATCCTTTGCACTGGCCGCCGCGGAGGAGAAACCGACCGCCGATCTCTCACGCTGTTTAGGCAACAGCGGCGTGGGCGTGGAACAATGGCATTGGGACAGCCGGGGCGCGGGCCGGGAAGGTCGGCCCGGCGCGGGGCAATTGAGTCTCGCGCTCGATCAAGGGGAATTTCGCTTTCGGATCTATCCGCGCGTGGCCCGTGCCAGCGTCTATGGCCGCACCAATTGGTCCTGGGGCCGGCTGGAACTCATGCCTCGTCTGAATGTCCTGTGCCTGACGACCGATCCCGCTTTCGTTCCGACCGATGCCGATGCCCAAAAGGCGCTAAAGATCGATCCGGCACATTACACCAATGCCGATTTCCAAGTTCGGCCCACCAAACTGCCGCCTCTCTCGGCCGAGGATTGGCGGCGTTTCGGGAAACGTCCTATTCCCGACTGGCTGCGTTGCCCGCGGTTCTACACCAAGGACTCGTCGCGTGAAGAGATGGCTTATACCAAGTCCGGCCAGATCGCGCAGTTTGTGCGTCAAGCCGCCGCCAACGAGGCGAACGCCTTTCGCGTAACGGGCTATTGGGGCGGCGAAGCGTATTATCAAAGCAAGGTCGCGCCGCACGTTCCCGGCCTGGGCAAGATCGATTTTCTCCGCGAGGCGACCGAAGAAGGCCGCCGCACCGGCGTGAAGATCGTGATGTACGTTAATCCGAACTGCCTTTACCAAGATCATCGGCTTTGCGGCGAGGCCGCGGTTCGCATGGCGAACGGATTGGAACGTCCCCAGATCGGATACACCGTGCAGGGAACTCGATACAACTGCGTCAACAATCCCCGCTTTCGCGAATTCCTGTTGAAGATGCTTGCCGAAGCGTTTTCGCAATACGACTTGGCGGGCCTCTACGTGGATGGATTATATCCGCAGCATTGCTTCTGCCGCTTTTGTCGCGAGAAATACGAGCGGATGTACGGCGAATCCATGCCCGTCGAAAAACTCGACAACGGCAAAGGCGGCAAAAACTACGGTTGGGGAGTGAACTGGGGGATGGTCGGCCGGGTCGAACCGCCCCAGTATCCCGCCGATTCGCAGTGGCAGCGCTACACCCAGTTCGTATGCCGCGATCAAGCGGACATCGTCCGCGACATCTCCCTTGCCGTGAAGCGCGCCCGGCCCGAAGCCGTAACGCTCTTTCATTCGTGGCCGAAACCGGACTCCGTGGAGTGGTGCGACGGCACGCTCACCGAGGTGTTCCTCGATCGGCCTTGGCGGCACGTGCTGTGGAAGCAAATGGAATTGGCCAACTATTCGAATATTCATTCCGTGCCGGTGTTGTTCAACATCTATTTGCACGACCATGGGACATCCGCCGAAGCCCGGTTCAAATCGGTCCAGGGCCTTTCAACCGGCTGTTATCCGGCGTTTTGGAATCTGCTGGGCATGAAGCCGCTTTTCCGCTTCATGCGCGAGAAGGCGGAATATCTCGATTTCGCCCGGACCCGCCCGGTGCGATTTCTCGCCATGGTCCGCCGCGTAAACGAATCCGCCGCCGAGCGCGAAATCATCGCCGGCACGCCGCGGCGTCTGGCCGCGGAAAGCGACCGTTTCCTTGGGCCTTATGTGGGAATGTATGCGGCCCTGGCGCGCCGGGGTATGCCGATCGTCGCCCTTCAAGCCGCCGATTTCCACGAGCAGCTTGCCGGTTTCCACGTCCTATGCCTGGCGAACGAGGCCTGCCTGTCTGACGTACAAGTCGAGGCGATACGCCGATTCGTGGCGGAAGGTGGCGGATTGGTGGCCACGCACGAAACCTCGCTCTACGACCAAGATGGCGTCCGGCGGAAGGATTTTGGCTTGGCCGACGTGTTCGGCGCGCATTACGAAGAAATGCTCCCCGCGGCGAAGCGGCGAATCGAGGCCATTCAGGATCATCCGCTGACGCGAAACCTTGCTTCCTCGGCGTTGCCCGTGCATAATGAGCCGCATTTGTCCGTCGGTCTGGCCGAAGGGCAATCCTTAGCCCGCTTGGTTGACGACCGCGCGGGCGAAAAAGACGTCCCGGCAATCGTGGCCCATGCTTTCGGCAAAGGGCGGGTAGCCTATCTGCCCGGCCGATGGGACGCGATCGAGAGCGAACGGATTTCCCCGGCGATCGAGCAGTTATTCTCCAATGCGGTGAATTGGGCCGCGGGCGGACCGTTGCCCTTGAAGCTTGCGGCGGCGGCGCCGATCGCCCCGAGTCTTTTCGAGCAACCCGGCCGGCGGATATTGCACTTGGTGAATCTGAACGGTGACACGCTTTACCGCACCGACACCATTGAGCCTGTCTCCGAGGTGGATGTGGAGATGGCTCTGGCCGACGGCGCCCGACCGACGCGCGTGCATCGTCTCTTTGACGAGGCGGAAATCGAGTTCACCCGCGATGGCAACCGCATCCGCTTTCGCCTGGGAAAAATCGATCACTACGAAGTCGTCGCCGTGGAATTCGCAAACTAACTATTCTCGCAAGGGCACGATTCGATAGGTTTCCAAAATCACCGGCCCGAGCAAACCGGATTCGAGCAGCGGCGAATCTTTTTCGTAGTAGTGCCGGGTGGTGAACGTATAGCGCCCGGTCTTGGGCACGGGACCGCCGTTGGCCACCCAGTCCGGCCATTCGGCGGGTTTGCCCTCCGGGGTCCACGTCAGATAGGGCGGTTTGCGTTCATCGCCGACCAGCCGATTTACCCAAAGGTTGGTTACGCGGATTTCCAGCCGATTCGTTCCGGGTTTGGCGAAATCCGTTACGTCGAGGCGGAAAGGCGGCTTCCAGAGAATGCCCAATTCTTTTCCGTTGAGTATCACCTCGGCGATGACCGCCACATTGCCCAGATCGAGCATGAGCGCCGTGTCTTCCGCGAACCGGTCGGCGGGGATTTCAAATTTCTTGGAATAGGTCGCCGTCCCGGAAAAGTATTTCACGCCTTCATTTTCGTGCAGCGGCCAGGAAATCAGCCGGTCGAGTTTCACCAATTCGGGCGCGCCCCAGCCCGGCGGAAAACGAAGTTTCCACGGGCCGGAAAGCGCAAGGGGCGGCGACGGTTCAGAGACTTCGCGCACCAGCTTTTTTCCAGATGCGGTTTTCATTTCATAAGTACCGCCCTGCCTTGCGAGCAAGCAGGCATTATCTTTCCGATTTGCCATTTCCGCGGAAGCTGGCAGGTCGTGTAACGGCTCGCCATTGCGGGAAATCGCCACGAAGGGGTCGGCCTTCTCGGCGGATTTGCGAAACACGACGAACGCCGAGCCGCGAGGATCGAATTGCAAACTCACCTTCGTGCGGCCGTCGGCGGTTGGCTGCCAGAGGAGGGCTGGTTCGATTTTTCCCGTGTCGGGGCGCCACAATTCGGGAATCTTGCCGCCGACCCGAAACGTGGCGGTCATCGACTTGAAATTATCGCTCTGATTGCTGACGAAATAAATCTCCGTCTCGCCAATGCGGCGGTGAATCCAAGGCCCGCCTCCTGCCCTGCCGCGGAACTCCACATCGGGCGGCACGTTGAGAGTTCGAAGAATCTCCGCGGGCGTTTTGCCCCAGAAGACCTTCCCTTTGCCAGTGGTTTTCTCGCCCGGCAAGGTCGTGTCTCCCCAAAGCTCCTCGGCAAGTTTTCGCACCTCTTCGTCGCATTGCGGGTAGTTCGCCAGGCTCGGTGATTTTTCGGGTTTCGGTCCGAGAATCCATGCGCCCTCTTGCACCAGATCGCGCAATTTTCGGAGCAGGTCCGGCGTCATGGTTTGACGGGGAGGCAGAACGAGCAGGCGATAACACATGCCGTCGGGCAGCACGATGCGGCCGTCTTCGACCGTCATCCGCCGGAGGATCGTTTCCTCGCTGCAACCGTCGAAATCGTAGCCCGCAGGCGGCTTGGGATTGAGGAAATCGCGGCGCACAAGCCGGTTGGGAGCCTCTTGACCGATGAAGTAGCAGAGATCGCCGACGAATTCTCCTTCCTGCAGCAGATATTGGCAACGCGTCAAGTAGGCGATCCAAGCGCGGCTCTGCTCGAACCAGGTTTGGGTGCGTTCGAAATTGGTTCCCCAATGCCCGAAGGTCATGCCGGGCCAACGGTCCATCCAGGGCTGCATCGCATAACGATGGATGATGAAGCGATTGATGCCGAGGGTGAAAAACTCGTCGCCGATATTTTTCAACTTAAAGGGATGGTTCTGCCACGAATCTTCATAAGGATAGGCGGTGAAAGACTCCGCCCCGATGACCTTGCAGCCATTCGTGTGGCCGACCGAGGAGGCTTGCTTAGCCCTTTCGAGCCACCGCGGTTGCATTCCTACATCCCGCGGCCGCGTCCAGAATTCGGCCATGGGGATGCTCGCGCGGGAAGCGCACTGCATGTCGTCAAAATTTCCGCTCCCGTAAGCTTCGACGGAAAGCCCCATTTGGTGTTTTTGCGCCAGCGAACGAAGGTGGCCGAAGTAGTTGTCGGCGATCAGATCGGCCAAGGTTTTGCGGAAGTCCCAGAGAAAACGCTCCGAAACTTCGACTCTCTGCACCGCGCGGCCCAAAAGCGCCGGGTAATAGGGGAGCGGATCGTATCCGCGGCGAGACACGAACTCCTCGCGGAACTTCGGCGTCCAGTTCTGCGTGCCCAGTTCCCAACTATCAACGTGCGTGGCCGCGAGCGTCTTGCCGACTTGAGGTGCGACGTCGGAAATCAGCTTCGCCAAAAATCCATTGAAGTGCGTTTCGAGCGCCTCCTTGCTCATCTTGTCGCATTCCAAGCCCGTGCCTAGCGGTGTGCAGGGATGGTTCTCCTTGCCGTTGGTCGTATGCCCCAGCCGCACGAGCGTCCAATTTCCGGCGGGCACATCCCAATGGAGCCGGCCTTCGGCGTCCAGCTTGGAACTGAGGTCGAGAAGCTTCTCTCGCGGCAACGCGGCAACGGCCGGATCGGTGCGCGGCGGCCGGAGGTCGTCGTGACGAAAGATCGCCGCCTTGCCGGGCCAGTTTTCGATCCGCGCATCGCCGTGCAACTCGATTTCTCCCACGCCGATCCGCGAGATGCCTTTGCCGGCGGGCGTAATGAAGTTGACCCGGAAATACCGCGCTTCGACGGAAGCAAAAGTGCAAGGAACCGGCGTGGGCCACATCACGCCGTAAGACGAATCGTCGAGCCGCGCGATCCGGCGAAATGTCTTGCCGTCCTCGGAAACGAGTATTTCCGCGCCCGCGGCTTGCCGGCCGAACTCCATCGAAAGCGTCAGCGACTGGGCGCGAAAGGGCGCCGCGAATTCGAGTTGAATCCACTGCGGCTTTTCGGGCGTAGCCAAAGGCAGGATGGCGAGCGTTCCCGCGTCGTTGTCGATGAGGCGTGCCGTTTCGCACGCGGGATCGCTCGCCGTTACCTTGGGCGACCGTTGGCGGAAATCGATCTCGTCGTCCGCCGGCGTGGGAAAGGCCAACAGTGCGATATCCCGGTAGTAATCCAATCTGGCGGGCGGACGAGGGAATTGCCCAGCGAACTCTTGCGGCCCCTTGAGGCGGATTTCGCTCGCGGTAAGCATCTGCATCGAGTTTTCCACGGGATTCCACGGCCCGCCGCTGCCGGTGAAGCCGTCGTCGTTATTCATAACGATCCGCAGGCCGAGGCGCTCGGCCTCGCCGAGTGCGAAGGCGAAGAGTTTGCGCCACTCGGGCGTCATGAAATCCACTTTTCCCGGCGGGATATGCGCGCTCACGCTCATGACGAGCGCGCCTCCGATGCCCACGCGATGCATCGCCTCGAGATCGGCGGTGATGCCTTCCGCGGTGATGTTTCCGTTCATCCAGAACCAGTAAACCCAGGGCCGTGCTGCGGCGGGCGGGGAACGGAAATTCGTTTCGAGATCCCGTTGGGCTTGGATCGGCGTCCGAGAGAGACACAAAAACGCCGCGAGCATTGCCATCGGCGCGGCGCGCAACCGACGGTGAAAATGTTGGAATGGCAAGTGCATAAAGCAACCGAATCGTTAAAGGCGCAAGGTTTTGGGGGTGCCCCGCGCAAACGATCGTGCGGGGCCGAACGGCTGATCGGATTCGATAATGCTCCGTTCCGGCGATTATGATTTCTTTCGCAGTAATTCGTCTCGCTGCAATCGCCGGTATTCCAAGGGCGTCAGCTCGACGCGGCGCAAAAACACCAATCGCATTCGGACGCTGTTGGAAAAACCGCAACTGCGGGCGATCACGCGGATTTTCATTTTTTCGGGCGCGGCAAGCATCTGTTTTGCCTTTTCCACGCGCAATTGCGTCAAATACGCGTAGGGCGAACAGTTCAAATGCCGCCGAAACCGCTTCTCGAGCAGCCGCCGCGAGATCGGAACCTGCCGAAAGACGTCGTTCAGCGCGGTCCTTTCGGCGAAATGGTCGTGCAGGTAATGGACCGCCGCGCTCACGCGCGCGTCTTCCACGGCCAGCGTGTCGGTGGAGCCGCGGGCGATAATGCCTTCCGGCGGGAGGATGATTTCTTGCTCGGGGAGCGCTTCGGAGTTCATAAGCCGGTCCAGCATTTCCGCGGCTCGATAGCCGATTTCCCACGCCTTCCGCATGATGCTGCTGAGCGTCGGTCGGCAGTTTTCGCAAACCATCCGATCGTTATCCACCCCGATGATGGCGACATCGTGCGGGACATTCAATCCCAACCGATGACATTCCTCCACGACCAGTCGCGCGCGATGGTCGTGGACGGCCAGGATGCCCACGGGCGTTTTCAGGCCGCGCAGCCATTTGTCCAGCGGCGTCAGACGCTGTTGCCAGGAGATGCGCGGATTGGAGGGCGGGGCTTGTTCGAACATCTCGCAGGAAGCTCCGGCTTTCAACGCGGCGTCTCGGAAACCTTCTCCCCGCCGGGTGGAGTACCATAGCCCTTGGATGCCGTAATAGGCCAGGCGGCGAAAGCCGCATTGCAGAAGATGTCCGGCCGCCAATTGCCCGATCGCATAGTGATCGGCCGTCACGCGGGGGTGGCCGGGATGGGCGAGCGCGCCGCTCAGATCGACCACCGGCATTCTCAACCGCCGGGCGTCGCTCGCTTCTTTCCGGCTGCGAATTTCCGTAATGATGCCGTCGCCGGACCAACCTTTCAAATTCGAGGGCGTCAGCGTATGTTCCTCGACGCTGGACAGCGGAGGCGCGCTGATCATCAAACTCCAATCGCCATGCGCGCGGGCATAGTCGGTGATGCCGCGCGTACAGACCGTCAACCAGGAGGTGGTGAAGGGGAATGCCAGCGCTACATGGCGGGGCGGTCGAATTTTACCCATGCGAGGTTCTCCTCGATTCACCCTCGAATGAAGAAGCGGGGACGGGGCCTTCCTTTCGGTGCATCTTTCGGATCGGTTTGGAATTGCGATAGGTCATAGCCGGATTCCGTCGCGTGTTATCAGAAGTGGGGTACGCTATAGGATTTATTATTGCGCAAAAAATATATTGATTATTACCGCCCCGGATTCATAATGAACACTAGGATTTTACCGAGGGACCGTGGCGGATAGAAGTGGCCCAACGTGCGTCGGTTTTTCGCGGACCTGGGAATTTCCCGCGGAAACGCCGTTGTTCTTGTGTGGAATCCGTTATGAATACGCCAAAGGTATTGTACGCTAAAAGTGCTATAAATACGCAAAACGAACATTGTTTCTTGTTTTTTTTCGATCACAATGACGTATAGACACATCGTGGCGGTTCCTTTCGAAGGCCGCCTTATGACTTATCGTTGGCTTCAAGGGTTGCGAGAAAGAGAACGTCATTCTCTTCTTCCCCACTAACGGAAAGATGATGGAGGTAGCGGCGCGTAATTTGGCTCGGTGAGTTGCAATCGTAGCGTACTAACCTTTTTCATCCTTTTTTAGTGGAGGTTTACTAATGAGTATTTTAAGATCGTTGACATTTGCCGCGTTGGCGTTCGTTTGCGTTGCTTCGACTCGGGCATCGATTATTTTGTCCGAAGACTTCGAAAAGACGTATGCTGGTGTTGATTCTACGGTTGGTGCGGCCTACACCAGCACTACGAGCAACATCTTTAAACCCACCGTTTCGGCAGGAACCGGAAACACGTTGACTTATACGGATGATGCAACGGCCGGAATTACATTTTCCGGTTCGAGATTTTTGAACTATGCCGATGTTGGCTCTGGCGGACCACAGTTACGTTCCACCTTTACTGCCGCACCGTTAAGCCAAGCTGCTTTAACGGGTGCATGGACCGTCTCTTTCGATTTCTATGAACCGAATGCAGTGATTGCCGGTACGGCTACTCATTTTCGGGTTGTCATGGGCGCCGGTGATTTAGGTCTTACCACAACTCGAACGGTAGATCTCTTGTTTGCGGCGGCAAATGATGGAGCTGCCTTAACTGGCACCGTTAATAACTGGGATGCGTTGCCAGCAGTTGTGTCATATTCCACCAATGCCTTGCATCATTTTGACTTGGTAGGGAATCACTCCGGGTCAGCTATTAGTTACGGTGGTGGAACGATCGGCGATCAAAAATACGACCTTTACATGGACGGCGTATTGGTTTTGGATGAAATGGCATATCGCAATCCGATTTCATCCGTCACCGATTTTGGCATGGGCTATTCGTCTTCCGCATCTCGCGTTGATCGCGTCTTCGTTGACAACATCGTGGTTCAGGATACCGCCGCGGTGCCCGAACCCGCGTCGATCGTCACGCTGCTGCTTGCCGGATTGGCCTTGGCGGCCTACCGCCGACGGGTGAGGTAAGCCTGTAGTTCGTAGTTCGTAGGGCGGGTCAAGCGAAGCGCCGACCCGCCAAGTTTTTTTCAGTTTGTTGGGCAGATCAAGCGAAGCCCGGCCCCGCCAATTATTTCGAGATTACAAGCGGTGGGGCTTCGCTTCGCTTGTCCCACCCTCCTTTTCCCGCTCACAAACGAAGTTTTTCGCTGCCTTCGCTTTGAGCCAAACGAAGAATTTGGTCATGCAAGCCTTTCTTCGTTTCGCCCAGTGCGAGGCCGCCCGGGGCGAGGCAATCGAGATAATTCGCAAAGGCGACGCATTTACGCGATTCGTCGAGCATTTGCAATCCGTGTGTCTTTAACAACTTGGTTTACCATCCTTAATCCTTTTGGAGGTGTGGCATGTTTTCTTTCCGCTCAAGGCGAGACCACCATTCTTTTTCTCGGTTGCTCGGCCCAATGGCCGTACTTTTCATTGCGTCTTGCGTGAGCATGACCGCTACCGGCTTACAGGCGGCGACGATCTATTGGGACGGCACCGGACACGGTTTAGCCGCTCCCTGGGAAACCGTGGGCTACTGGTCCACCGATCCCAGCGCGACGACGCCCGATCCGGCCGCGGTTCCGGGGGCGGGCGACACGGCGGTCTTCAATATCACGGGAGTAAACACCGCGCAAACGCTGAATCTCAGCAATAATCCGTCGGTGGGCGGGATCGTCGTCAACGACAATGTCGGCGGCGTGGTGATTCAGGGAAACGGGGTCGCCGGCGCGCCCCAGAATCGGATCATCAGCATCGGCGCCGGCGGCATTACGATGACCAGCGCCAGCCAAGGTCGTTTTCAGATCGGCTCGACTTCGAGCAGCGGCGGCACGACTTACCGGAACGCGGCCGTGCAACTGTTGGATTCTCAAACCTGGACCAACAACGCGCAGGACGTCGTTGGGGGTTACATGAAAATCGGAAATGCCAGCGCTCCCACCACGAGCGGGAGCGTAACGCTGGCGGCGGGCGTGGGCGCGAGGACGCTGACGCTCGACGGCACGAGCGCGGGCGTGGCGGATAATCGGGGTTCGGAAATCCGGGGCATCATCGGCAACGGCGGCACGGGCAACGTGCTGAGCATCGTGATAAACGGCAGCGGTTCCTGGCAACTCTCGTCGGCCAACACCTTCACCGGCGGCGTAACGCTCAACGCCGGCATGTTAATCGCCGGAGCGAATGCGGCCTTCGGCACTACGGCGGGCACGTTGACGCTGGCCGGCGGCGAAGTGCGAAACACGGGCGCCCTCACCTTCGCCAATCCGGTGAGCGTTACGGGGAACGCCAAGCTGACGCCGTCCGATTTTCCCGGCACGCAGGTCAATCAGACTTATAGCGGCGCATGGACGAGCACGGGAGCGCCGGGGGCCGGTCCGGTAGTTACCATCGGTGAGCCGTCGGCGGCAACGGGACTCGCCACCGTGTTTCTAAGCGGAAACCTCTCCGGTTTCAACGGCTCGTTTCTTTTGCCCGCCGCCGTAGGCTCGTTTGCCACGAACCTTCGCTTGACGGGATCGAATCCCAACGCCTCGAACGCCAAATTCCAAGTCCTCGGCGACTCCGCGGGAGACTCCAACAGCGGACGCGGGATCGGCGTTGGACAAAGCGCGGGCACGACGAAGATGGGCGAACTGAGCGGCAGCGGAAAAATTTTCCCGCTGAGCGCCACCCTTGCGCACACGCTCGAAGTCGGCGCGCTGAATACGAATTCCGAATTCAGCGGCAGGATCATTGCGGGGGGGCCGATTAGCCTGAAGAAAGTCGGCACGGGCATCTTCACCTTGAGCGGCGTGAACGAGTATCCGGAAACTACCACCATCGAAAACGGCACTTTGGCCTTGAGCGGCTCAGGCTCGATCGCCACTTCGCCCACGATCGAAGTGCAAACCGGCGCCGCGCTCGATGTCTCCGGGGTATCGGGATGGACCCTGGCTTCGACCGCTCCCCAAACCCTGATCGGAACGGGCACGATCAAGGGCCACGTGCAGGATGGCTTCGGCGTGGCCACGATTTCCGGCGGGACGATCGGCACGGTCGGCACGCTCGCTTTCAACAACAACCTCACCCTCAATGGCGGCGGCATGCTGCAATTCGATCTGGCCCACGTCAACACCATCGGCGGCGGCGTCAACGATTTGCTGACGGTCGGCGGCAACCTGAATCTCGCGGGAAACACGACTCTGACCGTGAACAGCCTGGACCTCGTCAACGGACTCGCCTCCGCCACCTATCGGCTGATCGACTACACCGGCACGCTTACCGGCAACGCAGCGAATTTCAGCGTGAGCGGCCTCGGCGGCACCCGGCAAAACTACACGGTCAGCACCGCCACCGCCAAACAGGTCAATCTCATCGTAACCGGAGCGCCCTTGAGTCTGACGTGGAAGGGCAACGGAACGACCAATGTCTGGGACTTGGTGGGGGCGACCAATTGGAACAACAACACCCAAAAATTCTACAACGGCGATTCGGTGACGTTCGACGACACCGGCTCGGACAGCCCGGCGGTGAATCTTACGGGCACCTTGGCGCCCGCCGCGATGACCGTGAATAATACCGCCAAGAATTACACTTTTTCCGGAACCGGCGCGATCATCGGCGCTACGGGACTGACGAAGAGCGGTTCCGGCAAGTTGATCGTCGCCAACGACGGGATCAACTCCTTCTCCGGCGCTATCGCCGTCAACGGCGGCACGTTGGAGGTCGGCGCGGGAGCATTCTCCGGCACTCTGGGGACCGGCGCAATCGTTTTGGCCGCGGGCACGACCTTGGCGTTCAACCGCTCCGACAATCAAACGCCGACCAACGTCATCGACGGTGCGGGAACGCTGGAACAGAAGGGGGCGGGGGTTCTCGCCCCCAGCGGCATCAGCGCCACGTTCACCGGCCCGGTGAAGATCAGTGCGGGCACGCTCAATCTCGCCGCCAATCCGGGGACCTCGGCCGGCCTGCCAGACATCACCGACAACGGTGCTTTGCAACTCGGCGGGACGGCGGATTGGACTCCCAATCGCCGGATCGTGGGGACGGGCACGATCGAAAAGATCGACGCCAACACGGTTACCTTAACCGCGAACAATACCAATACCGGCATCACGACGATCACCGCCGGAACGCTTGCGGTGGGCAACGGCGGCGCCGACGGCGCGCTGGGATCGGGCGATATCGTCGATCATGGAGTCCTCAACTTCAATCGCGCGGCGACCTACACCGTTGCGAACAACATCAGCGGGACCGGAGTCGTCAATTACAACTCGACCGCAGGCGCGGTTACCGTCACCGGCACGAATACCTATGACGGGGCCACCGCCATCAACGGCGGCACCGCGATTACCTCCAACGCGAGCGCCTTCGGCTCGACTGTCGGCGGCACGACGATCGGCCCCGCCAACGCCAACGCGGCCGCCAGCAACGCCTCCGTGGCGATTTCCGGCGGCATCACCCTCGCCGAGAACTTCGCCCTCACCGGCAGATATCAGCCCGAGAATGGAGTGGACGCCAACTATACCCCGCACCTTCAGAACCTCAGCGGCAACAACACCCTGACCGGAACGATTTCGTTCACGAAACCGGCGGGCAACGGCGTCAACCAATTCGTTTTGCGATCCGACGGCGGACTGCTGAAAATCGGCGACGGTTTTAGCGGCATGGATGCCTCCGGCCCCGGCGGGTATCGGCTGCTCTTCCTGGGATCGGGCAACACCGAAATCGCCAACTACCTCACGGGCGGGTATCGGCTGCAAAAATACGGCGCCGGCGCCTTGACCTTCTCGAACGCCAACTCCGCGGGCGGCGATCTGTGGATTAACGAAGGAACCGTGGCCCTGACCGGCGCGGGAGCGCTTCCCTTTGTGAGCGACATCATCTTGTACAAATCCTCCGCGACCTTCGACGTTTCGGCGGTATCCACGACCCCCTACGCCTTTTTGACGCAGAGCGTCATTGGAGTCGGAACGATCAAAGGGGATGTATCGGGCAGCAATACCGTGTTTTCTCCCAGCGGTACGGGAACCACCCCGCCGTATTATCAATACAACACCGTGGGGGGCGCCATGACCATCCAGGGGAATTACAGCGAGACGTTCGGCTCCTCGTTCAAGTTCAAGCTCACCAACGATGACGCCGGCGCGCAGAACGATAAAATCAACGTTACCGGCTCGGTGAACCTGGGATTCAACAGCCCGACGATCTTCATCGTTCCCGGCAACGGCCTCGAATCGGGGGGGAGCTACACGCTTATGACCGCGAGTTCCATTAATTACAGCGGCGCCGTTCCCTTCGTTCTGGATCCCACCGATAATACGCGCTATGGCTTGTCGCTGGCGTTCACTTCCACCAACGTGAAACTGAACGTTACCGGCGCGAACAAGTCGCTGGCCTGGTCGGGCACGACGGCCGATTGGGACGTAAAAGCCTCGCTCAATTGGAAAGACGCAAATCCCAACGACGAGCAGTTTTACCAAGCCGACGCCGTGCGATTCGACGACAGCGTGGCGGGCGTTCCCACGACCGTGAATCTCGTCGCCGGCAATTTCTATCCCGCGTCGATCACCGTGGATTCCGCGCAGAATTACGTCTTTAGCGGCCCGGGCGTTATTTCCGGCGACACGGGCATCACGAAGAAGAATTCGGGTTCGCTGACGATCAACACCATCGGCTATTACACCGGCACGGTGAATATCGAAGGCGGCACGCTCGTCGTGGGATCGAGCACCGCCCTGGGTTCCGATGTCCTTTATACCAACGGCGTCGTAATCAATGGCGGTACGCTGGACTTGCACGGCGTATTCGATATCGCAACTCGTTTCGAACGGATCAGCGTTCAAGGCGCGGGCGATGGCGGCAATGGCGCCTTGGTCAATAACGCGGCCACCGCCATTGTGGAACGCTTGCATTACGTCACCCTCGCCGGCGCCGCCACGTTCGGCGGTTCGCAAGGTATCAACATCCTCAGCCCGTCGGGGGCCGCCGCCGGTATCGCCGATGCCGGTTACCTGCACGGCAATAATTTCACCCTTACCAAAACCGGGGCCAACACCATCAATCTCCTCGATATCGGCGAGACCAATCTGGGCGACATCAACATCAACCAAGGAACACTCGGCTTGCAGGGCAGTTCCACTTTGGGAAACAGCGTGGGCAAGACGCTCACGCTCAACGGCGGCACGCTGGCCTTGACCGACAGCACCGTCGCCCATGCAAAACCCTTGGCCGTCGGCGCCGCGAACGGCACGATCGGCAACGCCGCCGGAAACAGTATGCTGTCCGGCAGCGGCTCCCTCGCCGGCACGCTCACGACTTCGGTTGCAAGCGGCACGACTCTGACGATGAGCGGCACCCTCTCCGGCCTCGGCGGTCTCACCAAGACGGCCCCCGGAACCTTGGTGCTTAGCGGCGCCAACTCCTACCAGGGCCCGACCCTGGTCGGCGCCGGCAAGTTGGAATTGACCGCGACGGGACAGATTTCCACGCTCTCGGCAATCACCAACAACGCCACGTTCCAAGTCGATGCAGGCACGCATTCCTTGGGAACGATCGACGGCGCCGGCACGATGAGCGTGTTGGGAACGTCCAATGTCACCGCGGCTTCGATTACGCAAGGGACGTTGAACATCGGCGGGACCGTTGCGGCATCCGCCGCCGCCGTGCCCGAACCCGGTACGTGGTCGCTGCTATTAATCGGCTTGCTGGCCGCAGCGGGCATCCGTCGAATTTGGAACCGCTAAGGCGCTGTCCGACAATAAACTACCGAATTCCTATGTAGTAGGCACACTCCGTGTGCCGTAATTCGCGGACGGCACACGGAGTGTGCCTACTACGATTCCGGCAACTTATTGTCGGGCAACGCC
>JADLEL010000188.1 GCA_020846145.1 Pirellulales bacterium
AAACATGGACCTGTCCCCTTCCCGCGGCGCGAGGGGGACAGTCCCATTTTCGCGGCGATTAAGCATTTTTTCGGCGCCATCATCTTTTGCGCCGCGAAAATCGGGACAGTCCCCTGTGAACGGTTACCAAAAAAACAAGGAATACATTACGCATTTTATGAGCTATTCTTGAGTAGGCATCCATTTTTAGGAGAATTACCCATGTCGAACCGCTTCGTCCCGATACCGAGCTTCCGAAATCTTTCGAATTGCTCCACGTATGCAATCGATGGCCCCAGATTCATAATTTTTTGCGGATTGCGGTTGGCAATTCTGCTGATCGTCCTCGACGTGGCAGCGATGTCGCCCGCTTTCGCCGCCGACTCCGCTTCGGTTCCCGCTCCCCCAGCGCAGACCGACGATCGCAATGACGATGACGACGAAGAGGACAATTGGATTTTCGATGCCGGACCGTACAGCGAGAATCCCAAAACCGGCCAACGAACCTGGCAGTATGCCAAAGAAAAGCCCGCGTATCGGGATCCGCTCGGCGGCTATTCGACCGTGCCGTTCTATTACGGCGGCGATCCCTTCTTTCTACCGAGCACGGACAGCTTGTTTTTCATGAATACGCCCGACCCGTTCTACACCGAGCCGACGGGCTATCCCTATTTCTATAACGGGCCTTTCGGTGCGGACCGCTACTTTTACGGCATCGGAGCGGCAGTCAATAATCCCTAGAAACGTAACCGTTCACAGGGGACTGTCCCGATTTTCGCGGCGCAAAAGATTATGGTGCTCTAAAAGGTGCTTAATCGCCGCGAAAATGGGACTGTCCCCCTCGCGCCGCGGGAAGGGGACAGGTTCATGTTTTCGGCCTACCGTTTGTCCACAAAATTCGTTTTCACGCCGAAAAATGGACCAGTCCCCGACCGGGGCGTGAACGCTTACCTAGAAACAAACGGCTCACTGTGCCGTTGATTTGCTGCCGGTCGGCGAGAAGCCGATGGACATTTCCGGCGCGAGCGGCCGGGCGGCGACGGCGAAGCCTTGATGGTACAATTCCTTGCGAATCTTGCGGAAGGCCTCGAAACTATCGCCATAGACGTGGATCGTGATGGTATGCATTCCGCGGCGAAGTTTCGACACGGCGCTGCGGAACGCCGATCCTTCGGCAAGCGCCGTCTCGGCCGTTTCGCCCATCAAGTTCGTGGCGGGCTTCAATTCCCAAAGATACATGATTTCCGGCCGGCCGCTGCGGATGTGCATCTCCAACGAGTAGCGGATTTTGAAACCCGCGAACGGCCCGATGGTTTCGGTCAACGGCGGCGAATCCTCGCGGAGTTTGTAAATCTTATTCTTGGCGTCGGCGACGAATTCCTTTTCCAGCAAATCCTTGGGGATGTAGGCGATTTTCCCGCCCCAAAGAATGAAATGCACCTCGTTTTTCTCCACCACCCGGCTGATCGGCGTGGAGTATGACTCCAAGACGACCGGGGCCGATTCGGAAACTTCCGCTTGCTCGCGCTGCTTCACGAGTTGATCGAGTTGGAACCGCGCTTCCAAGATCGCGCGGGCCAGGTCGAATCCCTGGCGTTTTTCGCGGTCGAGTTTCCGCCGATGCTCATCGACTTGCTTTTCCATCGTGGCCACGGTCGCCAACAGCAGGTCCCGCTCCACGCCCCGCGCCGCCGCCCATTGCTTCAACTGCCGAACCTCGCTATCGGCCTTCAAGACATCCGCGCGCACCGATTGCTCGCCGGCCAGTTCATTTTTCAACTCGACTACCGCAGGATCGCTGTGGATGGCCGTCGTTACCGGCGTATTTTTAATGCGCATTCCCTCCATCACCACCATGATAATCATGATGCTCACCACGCTGGCCACGATATCCAGAAAGGAATCGGAGTTGACCGCTTCGGTTAGTTGTGGATTGGGTCGGGCCATGTGGAGAGTGGTCAGTGGCTAGTGGTTAGTATTCGGCCGTTCCTTCATCCTTCATACTTGGTGCTTACCGCCTGATGACATCCAAACCGCTGCCTTCGAGCAACGCTTGAAGGTCGGCGAACCGCTGCTCGCCGCCGGGCGCGACGCGTACATGCAATACCGGCCGCCAGTACATGCCGCGGCCGGCCATTCCCCACTGGCTCATGCGATCCCAAATTGCCGAGATCAACTCGTCGATGGTCGATTCGGCCCCCAACGCCATGACGGCCAAGGGATTGCCCCCCCTGCCCTGCTCCGGCTGAAGCAGCAGCCGATCGGCCCGGCACTCGACGACCACCGGCCGGGTAATCGGCACCGAACCGCGCGGGGCATCCTGCAATCCCCAATCCGGCGCGCGGTGTTTCGCCGCGTTATCTTTCTTCTTGACTTGGTCCTTGAACTTCTCGGGGACCATCGATTCCGGCGGCGGTTTGGGCCTTTCATGCCATTCGCCCGGCCGTAGCGGCGGAACGGCTTGGCCGCGAGTTGCATCCGAGGAATTCGCACCCGCGCGATTCTCGGTTGCATTTCTCGCCGCATTGCTCGCGGCAACGCGGCCGGCGAAAATGTCGGGCGGTTCGCTCGTGCGCTGCGATTGCCCGGCTGCCCCCCCCTGCCCTGCCCCAGCGGTCGATGGGGAAGTTGTCATTGGGCCGGCGGCATTCGAACCAATCCCCGGTCTCATGGGGTTGGAAGTTTCCGCCTCCGTGGAAAGATTTTTATTGTTCTTCGTCATGCCCGGACCGGGAACGGCTTGACATGCGGGATTGGCTTCGTCCGATTGCAAAGCCGCGACCATTGGTCGCGGTTCGTGTTTTGTGCCGCCAACTCCCGTGCCTTGCAAAGCCGCGACCATTGGTCGCGGTTCATGTTTTGCTCCGCCGACTCCCGCGCCGCCAACTCCCGCACCGCCGGTTCCCGCGCCTTGCAAAGCCGCGACCATTGGTCGCGGTTCGTGTTTTGCACCGCCGGTTCCCGCACCACCGACGGCCAACGAGGCGTACGGATTATTCACGCCGGCCAGAAACGGATCCGGCGCGCCGGGCACAGTCCGATCGTGATCCCAGGAATCGAAATCGTCCTTGCCTCCCCCCCCTGCCCCGCCGAATCCTATCCCACCTCCGCCGTGCGATTCGCTCGAACCGAAATCACCGCCGGTTCTCTGCGACCCTCCCGATCCGCGCGATAAGCCTCCACCCATTCCGTCGCTGACCGATCCCGTACCCGAACCATATTTGCCGCCGCCGCGACTCGAAGCGCCGGATGAAGCCGAACTTGGAATTCGTTGCGAATACTGCCGCGGCGCCGCGGCGATCAGCCGTTGTTGGATCGCCCGCGCCGAGGCTGCGGCCTCGTTGACCGCGAGGGCCAATTGGGGATCGGGCGGTTGATAGGCCAGTTTCCAATCGGCCTCGACGAATTCGTAGCCGAATTCCGGCCCCCACGATTTCATCGCCGCCCGCGCCGCGTAGTACGCCACGATTCCGTCGGGCCGCACCAAGAGCAGCGGATACGGTTCGCCGTCGCGCTGCGGATCGAATCCCTTTTGCGAGAGCAGATACTCGCGCACCGTGCGCAGCGCAGCCGCCAGCGGATTGCTCGGCCCCATCGGCCCCTCGAAATCGTGCACGTAAAACGCGATCCCCTCGGGCTGGAGGACGACCGCCTCGTCGCGGCATTCGAGATAAATCGGCCGGCGATGCGTCGAATTCGGCCCTTCGTAGGGCACGATCGCGTAGGAGCGTTTTTTCCCCTCCGCTTTCAGCTTCGCCACGGCGAGCTGCCGCTCGGCCTCGGCGACTTGCTTGCGGAGGTCTTCCAGATCGGCGGCCGTCGCGGCCCGCCGCGGCCCGCCGCCGTCGTCCGCGCGGTCGATCTCGCCGATGGTTTTTTCCAATTCCGCGGCTTTCGCCTTCAGCCGCCGCGAATGATCTTCCAGATGCCCCAATTCGAGCCGCGCCCGCTCGATGTCGGACTCGGTCTTTTTCCGCGAGAGCTGCAGTTGCTCGATCCGCCACTGCACCATCTCCCGCTCCGACTTCACGTCGGCCTTGATCTCCTCGTCCTTCGCCGCCGCCTGCTCGGCCTGCAGCCGCGCCTGCCGGCTGATGGTGAACAACAACGGCACCAACGCGCCCATCGTGCAGATCAACACCGCAAGAAAGGGAAACAGCGACACGTGCGGCGACGTATCTTTCGGGCGTCGAATCGAATTGCGAAGGATATATTTCATGCCGCGCGATTATCGCTTGTTTAGCCCGGAGCCAACGGCGACGGCGTTGACATTCCCGTTGACCCTGGCTCTCGTAGATAACATTTGGTGATTATCACAGCGATCCCTACCGTCGCCGATGGCTCCGGGCTAAACGAATGTTGTAACCGTTCACAGGGGACTGTCCCGATTTTCGCGGCGCAAAAGATTATGGTGCTTGAAAAGTGCTTAATTGCCGCGAAAATGGGACTGTCCCCCTCGCGCCGCGGGAAGGGGACAGGTCCATGTTTTCGGCCTACCGTTTGTCCACACAATACGTTTTCACGCCGAAAAATGGACCAGTCCCCGACCGGGGCGTGAACGCTTACCGAATGTTTTTCATGCCGCGTGCGGTACGCCGCGCCGGTGCGGTTCGAGTTTCACCGGCGACGTCGGCGAAGGCAATTCCGCCAGTTTTGCATTGAGCAGATTGATCGCCGCCGCCATGCTGGCCACGGTCTGCTCGAAATGCTTCGCCCCGGAAAGCGCGGAGAGGTTCCGATTCAAGGCGTCTTCCAGTCGGGCGACCTCGCCCACCGCTTGCACCGTCCGCTCCAAAACCTCCGCCTGCCGCGAGACCGCTTCTTGCAGCGCCGCCGTGTTTTGCATCGCCTTCGACTGGATTTGCAGCACTTTTTCCCAGGAATTGCGGCCCTGCTGCATGGCGGCCTGCTCGGCGGCGGCCAGTTCCCGGGCATGCGTTTGCAGGCTCTCCTTCAAAGCCCCCGCCAGGCTCAGTTGCAGCGTTTCGCCCGCGGCTTTCGACATCTGCATCCAGCGACCGCCCGCGGCTTCCAACGCCGCTTGCCAAAGTTCGATTTGCTGCCGCACCAACCGATCGGCCGCCTGGAGCATCGTCTCGGCCATCTGCCGCACCGCCGCCACTTGGCCCTCGGGGCCTTTGGCAGCCGCCGGAAACCGGCCCGCCAACTCCTCCTGAGTCCGTCGATCGACTTGCTCTTGGAAGGAATTGGCCATCCGTTCTGCATAAAAGTAAGCGAACATCAGCACCATCGAAAGGGTCAATGCCAAGGCCGTGGTGTCGAATTTCAATCCCAAACCGCTCAAGACTTGAGCCATGACATCCTGCCCTAACTTCGTTTCCGTGATGCCGTTCAGCGCCATGGTGATACCCACTACCGTTCCTAAAAATCCCAAAATGGGGATCGCCCATACAATCAGGCGAAACAGCCCGAAACCGGCGTATATCCGTGCAGCATCCAAATCGGCCCGATATTTCATTTCATCGTCCAGCGACTCCCCGCTGCCATGCGCCCGCACGAAATCGAGCGCGGCGTACAATCGGCGGATGAGATAATCGTTTGGCCGGGCGAAAGGCAATTCCTCCAGTCGGGCCGTGAGGACCAAGAGCTTATCGGCCGGCGACGTGGCGGGCGGAACACCGCCCCAAACCGATTCCGACATTCTCGACTTCTGGGAGTGGAATTCCACGATTTTCTGCAGCAATGACGCTAAACCCACGGAAAACAATACCGTTTCCATGAATTCCACCGGATGATTGGTGAAATAGCGGTGAACGAGCGGGAAATCGAGCGGCCCGCCATAAATCAAGGCATAAAATCCGCCCGCCAATAATCCGCCCCCAAATAGCGGCGATTGAAAAAACGAACCTATCCAGCTAGACGATTTGTTCATGGCAATTCCTCGTAGTATGGGCTATGCCCACCATTAACTCTCCATCTGATCTCAAATCTCAAATCCCTTATCTCTAATCCCTACCCCAAGGGCCTGCCTATCATCAAAATTCATCGAATTCGAGCAAGGCCAATTCCCTTTGGCACACGAAGTCCGCTTCGATATCCCCCTCAAAATCGACGTATTCCGCAGACATTATGAGAAATTGTGTATAAAATTGTACAATTACGCAACGTAGGAAGCATAGGCAAAGACATGCGTCCGCCAATACAATTCACCACGGAGGCACGGAGGACACGGAGATAATTGAAGAGGCAAGATAGGATTTGGTCGGAAATAAAATATAAACCGCAAGATTTATCTTTCATCCTTCCCTCCGTGCTCTCCGTGCCTCCGTGGTGATTTTCAATTTCCTCTTGCCTTCGAGTAACTATTTTTCGTCAGCGGCAAAGTTTGCCAAAGTCTTCGGCGGAGTTTGCCGATTATTCCTTTTGTCGCAGGGATGCGACGCAGACATCTCGATCGAAATTCCCAGGGGGGGAAACAGTCCGGCGAAGGTCTCACGACTGCCCGGACTGTATTTTTTTCTTGACCGCATGGTAAGATGGAGAAATGTGTCGGATTATTGTATCCCTCCGATTTCCAAGGTGCTGGAATGATCCGTTCCCTTCTCTTTTTCATGGCCTGGGGCACGTTGATATTTTGTGGGAACTCCGTCCAAGCCGACGATCCCGTGCGCGATGTAAGCTGGTTCCTCCAGCGGATGAGGTCTGTCGAACATCTGCCGGAGTTGGAAGACTCGCACACCGCAATGGCCAGCACCTGGGACCGCAAGGGCGGGAACGACGACGGCAACGACTTCAAAGATTTCCGTCCCGCCGCCGCGAACGAACCCGCCCGAAACGTGCTCCTCGACGTGGAAGGGCCGGGCTGCATCCACCGCATCTTCGCGGGCGTGGTCTTTCCGCAACACGCCGGGACGCGCATCCGGATTTTCCTCGACGCCGCGAAAAAGCCCCTCTTCGACATGCCGATCACCGAGTTTTTCGACTATAAAAACGGGCCGATTCCGTATCCGCTCGTCTTCCACAAATCCTATCCCGGCACGCTGTTTCCCATTCCTTTCGCCAAGCATTGCCGGGTGCAATTGGTCAACGACCAATACGGCAAGCCCGATTGGAACGACGCCCTGTGGAGCAATTACTGGCAAATCGCCTATACGCGCTATCCGGCCTCGACGCCGGTGAAAAGCCTCGCTTGGCCCTTGGACGAATCCGAAAAGGCTGAATTGGAAGAGACCTGCCGGGCGTGGTTGAAGGCGGAATCCGGCCCGCCGGCGGAACCGAAAAAGTGGGCCGTCGAGAAATCCGCCCCGCTCGACGCGGACGAAGAATTGTTGTTCAGAATTCCGGGCCGCGGCGTCATCCGCCAGATGCGTTTGCAGGTCGATCCGGCCACGCCCGATGCGCTCGGCAATCTGCGGATGCGAATCGTCTGGGACGGCGCGAAATCGCCCGGCGTGGAGGTGCCCGTGGGTTTCTTTTTCGGCAACATGTACGGCGGCTACGGCAAAATTTTGCAATCGCCCGCCGCGGTCGTCGATAAAGACGAACCGCTCAATCTGCGGCCCAAGCCGGTGGAATACGATACCCGATTCAATTCATTGCTCTTGGGCGTCGCCGAGGCGGAGTCGTATTGCCGTTTTCCCATGCCGTTCGACAAGGGGGCGGTCCTGGCCTTCACCAACGCCGGCAAGGAGCCGATCAAATCGCTCCGCTTGCGTCTCGACGTGGAACGGCTCAATTCAATCCCGAAAAACTGGGGCCGCTTCCAAACCGCTTTTCGGCAATGCAAGGCCGCCACCGCAGCGACGCCCGGCGTCGGCCCCCAAAAAGTGCCCGCCATGGAAGTGCTGAACCAAAAAGGCCGCGGCAAATACGTGGGCGTGATGCTCTCGGTCGATTGGCCCCTGCTTAAATGGTGGGGCGAAGGCGATTGGCTGATCTGGACCGATCAGAACGCCTGGCCCCCCGACTACCACGGCACCGGCAGCGAAGAATACTTCAACAGCGGCTGGTGCCGCTTCGACCGCAAGGCCGTCTCCGGCTTCGTAACCCTCCGCCCCGGCCATCCCACGGTGTACTCTTTCCACCTGAATGACGCCTTCCAGTTTCAGAAAAACATTCGCGTCGTGGAAGAGCAAATGGGCGACCAATACATCCAGGAAGCCCATCCCCTCTGGACCGCCACCGCCTATTGGTACGGCCAGCCGGAAAGTTCCGAATGATCTTGCGAATCATCTCAACGGCCGCGCTCAATAAGCGGCGTGTTGCAAGGCGGTTTCCACGTAGGCCTCGATATTTTCGACGGGCGTGCCGTATTCGAGGAGATCGGCAGATTGGATGAGGAAGCGGCCGCCGGGTTTGCCCGTTTTCATCGTGGCCTCCGTAATCCGCTTGACCTGCTCGACGGTTCCCTTCTGCAGCACGTTCACCTGATCGACGCCGCCGAGGATCACATAGGAATCGCCGACGATTTCCTTCACTCTCGCCAGGTTCGCATCGCCCAGCGGCGGCGGAGAAAAAGGCTCCACGATGCGGGCGCCGAGTTCCTTGTACGATTCCACGAGCGACATCACGCGGCCGCAGTTGTGGTACATGGCCGGCGTGCCGTTCTCCTGGGCGTAATCGATGAACTTCTTTTCGAACGGCAGGATGTACTGGTCGTAGCACCGCCGGCCCAGAAATCCGCCCGGCACGTTGCCGCCGATGCAATGCACATCGACTCCCGCCGCGTCGTAGGCCCGCAGATAATCCAACATCCGATCGATGGCGAAGTTCATCAGCCGCTCGTAGAAGGGGTAATCGGTCAAGAACAGCGTATAAAGTTCCGATTGATCGAACAAGCTGGCGGCGGTGTTGAACGGTCCTTGCGGCCCCCACGAGCCGATGATGCCGTCATCGCCCAGTGCGGTTTTTATCGTCTGAACCCAGTCGAGCGCGTGTTTTTTGAACGATTCCCGCATCCGCGGCTCGTATTTGATCGCCATATCCAAATCGGCCGGCGTTTTGATCGGCTTTTTGTTGCAGGCGTAAACGAACGTGCCCGGCCGCAGTTCCGTGCGGGATGTCTCCTGCGTGAGCGTTCCGTCCGGCGTGCGGATCGTGGAACGGGTAATGACCGAGTTGTCGCGGCGGATTTCTTCCCGGCAGACCTCCCAATCCTCGGTTTGGTGCGAAACGTCAAGCCCGTACTCGTCCGCCAGACAAAACGGATCGGCCAATCCGAAGAGGAGCCGCACGAAAACATCGACTTTCAATTGCCGCTGCAACTCGATGACCTTCAACTGCAAGGTCAGGTAGTCTTCCGCGTCGATTGCGGGATACATCTGATTCAAGAAGTGCCCTTGATCGACGATGAACAGCGTCACCGGCGCCCGATCGGGCATTTCCCCGGCGAAGACTTTCAAGAACCTTTCGCGTGGAGTCATCGTTATCTCCTCCTGGAGGTAATTCCGTCTCGCCGGTTCGACCTCGAGATGAGGCCAAGGCGATACGCGGCAGCAGTGCGAATTCTTCGAACGCGTTTTGCCGGCGGCCGGGCACGACGGCGAAATGCCGAGCCGACACAAGCTCGAGCAACTCCGCCGTGGAGCCGGCGGACAAGAACGTTACGGAAGGATGCTGCGACGGACCGGCGCTCTGCATCGCAAAACATTCAGTCGCGGGCACGGGGGGATTCCTCCAGATGATATTTCGCCGCCGCTTCGCCGACGCCGCAGCGGCCTTCCATCACGGCGCGGGCCGCCTCGATGAA
>JADLEL010000189.1 GCA_020846145.1 Pirellulales bacterium
CGTTCACGCCCCGGTCGGGGACTGGTCCATTTTTCGGCGGGAAAACGTATTTTGCGGACAAACGGTAGGCCGAAAACATGGACCTGTCCCCTTCCCGCGGTGCGAGGGGGACAGTCCCATTTTCGCGACGATTAAGCATTTTTTCGACACCATCATCTTTCGCGCCGCAAAAATCGGGACAGTCCCCTGCGAACGGTTACAAAATATTTAATTCACACGCTGTCAGTGTTTCCATTGCGAACCCCCCCCATCTTGCTTCTCCGTGTCCTCCGTGTCTCCGTGGTGAGTTATTGCGAGAAATGCGGGCTAACCTTCATCCATCTGGGATTGCAAATATGCCCCTCCGCAATTAAATTGTGAGATTCGACATTTGCAAGGAGATAGTGATACCATTACTCTTGCAGCATCCGGCTTGTCAAGCCGAAAACATCGCCCACCCCCACGTTGGAAGGATTAACCTTCATGTCCAGTCCGTTCAAAATTTTTCGCAAGCATCAGAAGGTTTTGCTCGTCGTTGCGGGCCTCATGGCCATGATCGCCTTCGTCATCCTGCCGATCGTGCTTGAAAATTTAAGCATCCGCCAAGGCGGCGCGAATCCGCTGGTGGCGACCACGACGAAATACGGCGGCCTCAAAGAGAGCGACATGAAAAATCTGCGCGCCCGCCACGAATGCGTGTTGGGGGTCTTGTCGTCAATGGCGAACCGGCTTTTCGGCATGATGGATGAACAATCGATCCACGACGGTTTGCAGAATATCCTCGGCGATTCCAAGGAGGAAACCTTGGTGAACCGCTGGCTGATGGACAAAAAAGCCGACGAACTCGGAATCCAAGTGAGCGACGCCAGCATTACCGATTTCCTGGCGAATAATAAAACCTTCGTCGGTTTTTTCATGCAAGATCCCCAATTTGCGAGATATTTGCCGTTCATACTCCAAAACAAAACGCCGGGCAAATTGACCGAGAAGGATTTTCGGGAGATTTTCGCGCGCTTTGGAATCACGGAATCCATGTTTCGCGACATGTTGCGTGAGGAGTTGAAGGTGCAGGAATTCCAAAACACTTTCTTCTTGAGCATCTCGGGCATGACGCCCGGACAACGTTGGAATTATTACTGCCGCACCCAACGGCGGGCGAAAATCGAGTGCATTCCCGTGAAGGTCGAACCGTTCGCCGCGGCGATCACGAAGCCGAGCGAAAAGACCTTGGAAGACTACTTCAAAAAGTATCAGGATAACGTCCCGCTCCCCTTTTCTCCCGAGCCGGGCTTCCGCGTCCCGCAGAAGATCGAAGTCGAGTATTTCGCGGCGAACGTGGAAGACTTCGCCGCGCCGGAAAAAATCACCGAAGACGAAATCCAGGCCTATTACGATAAGGATCCGAAGAAATACGACGAGATGAATCGGAAAGTCTTGCTCAGCACGCCCGTAAAAACGGACGAGAAAAAAGAGCCGGCCGAAAAAGAAGGCGGGAAAATAGAATCGTCCGACAACGCCAAGCCGGCGGAGGAAACCAAGCCGGCCGAAGATGCCAAACCGGCGGAAGTAACCAAGCCCGCCGAGGAAACCAAACCGGCGGAACAGGCAAAACCGGTTGAAGGCGACAAGCCGCCCGCCGCTCCCGAAACCGAAAAGAAAGCGAACGAACCGACCGCGCCGCCCGCTCCGGAAAAACCGGCCGAGAACGCCGAGGAGAAAAAATCGTCCTCCGTGGAGCGTTCGCCCTATCGTTTTGCATCGCTGCAAACGGAGGAATCCAAGAATCCCGAAACGCCGAAGCCCGATGCCCCGAAGCCCGGCGATGAAGCCGCCGCGCCTAAAACGGAGTCATCCGCCGAGGAATCCAAACCCGCCGAAACCAAGCCTGCCGAAACCAAACCCGCGGAAACCGCCCCGGCCACCGGCGAAATTCCGGCAAAACCGCAGGATTCCGCCGCGCCCCCCGTCGCCGAACCGCCCAAGCGGGAATTGACCGAAGAGGTGCGCAAAGAGATCCGCCAGGCGATCGCCGCCGATAAGATCAAAGGCATTTTCGACAAACTCGGCCGGCTCATGAAAGAGAACGCCATCGAGTGGAAACGCTACGAAGCGGCGAAAATCCACGGCGCGACCGGCCTGAAAAAACCGCTCCAACTCGATTTCGAAGGCCTCGCCAAGCAGCACGGCGTTGCCGCGGGCAAGACCGGCCGAATCACCCGCTGGGAAGCCCGGGATCTGGATCTCGGGAAGTCGCAACTGGTCGAGAGCGGACAGTCGTTCTTCCTTGCCGCGTTCGACAATTTACCCAAGCAATCGGATATCCCCAACCATGCCCCGGTCATGACCGCGGGCTTAAAGGGCGAGGTTTTTCTTTTTTGGAAAGCGCAAGACGTCAAGGAAACGGCCCCCAAATGGGAAGATCACGCCGTGCGGAAGCAAGTTCTCGAAGCCTGGCAACTCGAACAAGCGCGCAAACCGGCCCTCGAAAAGGCCGCGAAATTGGCCGCGGAAGCGCGGAAGAGCAAGACCACTTTGAAGGAAGCCTTCGCGGGCATTGCGGGCATCGAAGTGGTTTCGCCGCCGTCTTTCGCTTGGTTGACCGGGGGCTTGGATCCGCTCAATCCGCGTTACGACTTGAATGTGGAAGTGCAAGGCGTGGATCTGCCCGGCGAAGAGTTCATGAAGACCGTTTTTGCGTTGAACGAGGGAGAGATCGGCACGGCGATGAACTTGCCGCAAAAGATTGCCTACGTGATTCAGGCCGAGAAATTCGAACCCGCGGAGGAGGAACTCTGGAATCGCTTCAAGGATAGCGATTTCAGCAGTTACGCCGACGCCCGCCGATCCGACCTCCAGGCCGGCTATCGCGCCTTGCTCGACAATCTGGCCAAGGAAGCCGGTCTGGAGTGGAAACGCAAGGCGGATCAACGCGAAAACGAAAATACCCCGGCCGATTGAGCGGAGGGGGGTTTCCGGCAACCCGAATTCGACCCGGCGTCGATGCGCCGGGTTTTTTATTCGTCACTTGGTCATTGGAAGATGGTAATCGTTCACGGCCCGGTCGGGGACTGGTCCATTTTTCGGCGGGATAACGTATATTACGGACAAACGGTAGGCCGAAAACATGGACCTGTCCCCTTCCCGCGGCGCTAGGGGGACAGTCCCATTTTCGCGGCGATTGAGCATTTTTACGGCACATCGCCTTTTATGCCGCGAAAATCGGGACAGTCCCCTGTGAACGGTTACGGAAAATGAATTCGAACCGCACCCTCGAAGAATATCTAAAAATATGCGATGCGGCCGTGCGCGCCGGCGGCGCGGCGGTGCAAAGTTGGGTGGGAAAATTCGAGGTGCGCAAAAAAGGGCCTGCCGACCTCGTCACCCAGGCCGACGTGGCTTCGCAAGAAGCGGTCCGCGAGATTGTCCTCAGTGCTTTTCCCGACCATGCGTTTCTCGGCGAGGAGGACGATCGCGGCGATTTACGGGAAAATCGCGCGGAATTCCGCTGGATCGTCGATCCCTTGGACGGCACCACGAATTTCGTGCATGGACTTCCTCATTATTGCGTTTCCTTGGCCCTCGAACGCCGAGGAGAACCGCTGGTGGGGGCGGTTTACAATCCGGTCAGCGGAGAATGTTTTGCCGCCGCGGCCGGGAAAGGGGCTTGGCTCAACGGGAAGCCGATGCGAACCAGCCGGATTACGGACCTGTCCGACGCCTTGGCGATCATGGGCTTTCCTCCGCAAGTGAAGCCCGACTCGCCCGACTTGCTCGTTTTCCAAAAAGCCGTTTTTTGCTGCCAATCGATTCGTCGTTCCGGCTCCACGGCCCTGAACTTAAGTTATTTGGCGGCGGGACGTTACGATGTATTTTGGGGTTATGACGCGAAAATCTGGGACGTGGCGGCCGGAGTGCTCTTAGTCCGCGAGGCGGGCGGGGTCTTGTGCTCGGCCCGCGGAGCCGATTTTCGACTCTCGGACTCGCCTTTGTTTGCCGCGGCTACTCCCCAACTATTGGATAAAATACTTGAAATTGCCGAAAAGGCCGCGAATGCATAGCGCGGCATAGCCTCAACAATCGTTTAGCCCGGAGCCAACGGCGACGGCGGGTGGAGTTTTCCAGTGCCCCTTACGCCCGCCGTCGCCGTTGGCTCCGGGCTAAACGAAAAACTTTGAGGATAACGCCTCAATCCTGAAAACTAATGGTATAGGGTAGTTGGCCGCCCCCCCGGACATCGACCGTAAGTTGGTCGGGAGAGGGTGGAATTTTGCCGAACTTCACCTGGCATATTCCGGCTTTTTCCGAATATCAGCCCTTGACATCCCTTGCACATTTGGCTAAACTTACAAATGTTCCCGGTCGATGTACATTGAAAGATCGCGATGAATTCCAAAACCCAAGCCAAGTACGAAGCCCGCGCCAAGATCATCAAGGCCATGGCGCATCCCACGCGGTTGTTCATCGTCGATGAACTGGCCCAGCGCGGCGAACGCTGCGTTTGCGAATTGACGGAAATGATCGGGGCCGACATGTCCACGGTTTCGCGGCACTTGGCGGTGCTGAAGGAGGCGGGCATTATCGCCGACGACAAGCGCGGCGCGCAAGTTTATTACCAACTCCGCGTGCGCTGCGTTTTGAATTTCTTCGAGTGCGTCGAGTCGGTCATGCAGAACAACTCCCGCGAACGGGCGAAGGTGCTGAATTGAGATAAATGGATTGAGGGCCGTGTTTTTTTCGGCAAATACTTGCATATTTTGCCAATTGTGCAAAAGAGTGGCCCCATTCAGCATGGAGCATCCAACATGAAAAAAGAATTCGGGATTTTCCTGGGACTGGCGGCCGTTTTCCTCGTCGCCTATTTTCTCCCGCTCGGCGAGGGGAAGATTCAGGCGGCGATTTTGGAAGCGTTTTACATGCTCCAGTGGTACGCCCGCAATCATACCCTGGCCTGCGTGGTCCCGGCGATGTTCATCGCGGGCGCGATCGCCGTCTTTTTCTCGAAGGAAACCGTGCTCCGGCATCTGGGGCCGAAGGCGAACAAGGTCGAGGCGTATTCGGTGGCCTCGGTCTCCGGCACGGTGCTGGCCGTGTGCTCGTGCAGCGTGCTGCCGATGTTCGCGGGCATCTACCGCGTGGGGGCGGGCCTGGGGCCGGCCGCGGCGTTTCTCTACTCCGGCCCGGCGATCAACGTGATGGCCATCTTCCTCACCGCGCGCGTGCTGGGTTACGATCTGGGCATCGCCCGCGTTATCGGATCGGTTGCATTCGCGGTAATCATCGGCATCATCATGGCGGCGATCTTCCGCAAGGACGAGGCGCGGCGCGAGGCGGCGGTCATGCAACTGCCCGATCCGCCGCCGGCGCGAAGGAGCCTTGGGCAAACCACGCTGTTTTTCCTCGCCATGATCCTTTTTCTAGTATTTAGCGATTGGGCCAATCCCAGCTTCACGGCCATCGAGAAGAAGGATGGCACGAAACTGACCGGGGCTGTAATGCTCGAATCGACCGAGGCCTTGCGGGTACAGATTGCGGAACCGGCGGGGGATTTGAAAAAAGGGACGAAAATCGATATCCCCAAAAACGAAATCGAAACCGCTTCGTACTCGACGCCGCCGGGCTACGAGTGGGCCAATTGGATTTACGTGCATCGCTGGTATTTCGCGTTCTCCTGTCTGGCGGCGACGTTCCTGATGGTCGCCCGCTGGTTCGAGCGGGAAGAATTGGCCGATTGGATGAGCCAAACCTGGATTTTCGCCAAGTCGATCGTGCCGCTGCTGTTCGGCGGGGTTTTCATTACGGGATTCGTCGGCGCGCTCATACCCGAAAATATGGTGGCCGGCTGGGTGGGCGGAAATGGTTTCCTGGCTAATTTCGCGGCCTCGGTGATCGGCGCTTTGTGGTATTTCGCCACGCTCACGGAAATCCCCATTTTGGAAACTTTGCTCGGCTTGGGCATGGGACGCGGACCGGCGCTGGCGCTGTTGCTGGCCGGGCCGGCCCTTTCGCTGCCGAGCATCGCGGTAATCTATAGTGTGATCGGATTGAAAAAGACGGCTGTGTTCGTGCTGTTGGTCGTTTTCATGAGTGCGTTCGCCGGCATGGCTTTCGGTTGGTATTCGGCGTATTTTGGAGTATGATGTTCATTGCAATTCGACTCGTTTAGCCCGGAGCCAACGGCGACGGCGGAGGGTGATCGATCGGCGACCTGCATTACGCCGTCGCCGTTGGCTCCGGGCTAAACGATGAGTCGGTTCGGCGACGGACAAAACGCCGTTATTCAGGAGTAAACAATGAAACTCATTCAAATTCTGGGCACCGGTTGCCCGAAGTGCGCGAAACTTTTTCAGAACGCCGAAACGGCGGTGAAAGAGGCGGGCGTCGAGGCGACCGTCGAGAAGGTAACCGATATCAACGTCATCACCGGCTTCGGCGTGATGATGACCCCCGCGCTGGCCATCGACGGCGAAGTCAAGGCCGTGGGAAAACTGCTCGCGCCGGAGGAGATCCGCAAATTGCTCGCGTAGTGGAATTGTTCGACCAATCTTGATTGGAAAGGAGCTATTCACATGACCGATGTCAATTCTCAAGCGCAATGTGCCTGCGGCGAAGCCCCGAAGTTGATTTTTCCCTGTTCGGGCGCGGCCGACGTGGGGCAGGTCGCCGATTTGGCCGCGCGGAAACTCTCCGCGGAAGGAGCGGGAAAAATGTTTTGTTTGGCGGGCATCGGCGGCCGCGTGAGCGGCATCGTGGCCACGACCCAATCGGCCGCGGCCATTCTCGCCATCGACGGCTGCCACTTGGATTGCGCGCGAAAGACGCTGGAAGAAGCCGGATTTCGACAATTCTCCCATTTGCAACTGGGAGACCTGGGGCTGGAAAAGGGCAAAACGCCCGCAACCCAGGAAACCGTGGCCCGCGTGGCCGAGGAAGGCCGCAATCGGCTTGCCGGGTAAACCGACTCGATGCCGTTCCCCATTTGGGCGACGCAAAATCCACACCGCCATGACTTCAAAAAAATTTTGGACGGCCGTCTTGTTGCTCTTCGTGGCGTTTAGCCTCGTCGAGGTGGTCGTCAAGCACGTTCGGCTCCATCAGGCGGCACGGGCGGGCGGCGACAAGGCGGAGAATCCGCAAAACGCCGGCATCGCCGGCCCGAACGAACAAAACTCCACGAAGGAGTTGAGCGAGGGAGTCGTCGTCTATTACTTCCACGGCCGCGAACGCTGCGAGAATTGCCGGAATATCGAAGCCTACGCGAAGGAAGCGGTGCAGACGGGCTTCGGCGAACGATTGGCCGACGGGAGCATGGCGTGGAAGGTCGTCAACTTCGACCTGCCCGCGAACGCCCACTTCGACAAAGACTACGAACTCGGCGGCATCCCTTCGGTCGTGCTCGTGAAGTATCGAGACGGCGCGCGGATCGAATGGAAGAACCTGACCGATGTTTGGGAGCATGTCGCCGGCGGCGACAAGGCGAAATTCCTCGATTACGTGCAAAAGGAACTCCGCGATTTTATGGCGAAGAAATAGGGTGGCACTGGCATCTTGCCAGTGCTTTCCCGACCACTGGCAAGATGCCAGTGCCACCCAACAAATATCAACCACCTTTCCCCCGTATTATTGGAGAATTGCCATGCGATCGGTTACCCGTTTTTATAAAGTGATTTCGTTATCGGCCGGTATTGCCGCGATGCTATTTTTGGCCGGGAATCTCCGGGCCGAGGACAAAAAAACCGAGACTGCGAAAGCGGAGACCGCCAAAGCGGAGGCGGCAAAGACCGCGAAGCCCGCCGCCAAGCCGGCGCACCAGGTTACGGCTTGTTACTTTCACCGCACCGTGCGCTGCAATACCTGCAAGAAGATCGGCGCCTACATCGAGGAATTGATCGCGGAAGGTTTCAAAAAGGAGATCAAGGAGGGCAAGGTCTCGGTGGTGATGATCGATTTTCAGGACTCCAAAAATAAAGAGCACGTCGAGGCCTATAAAATCACCGGTCCCACGCTGGTCCTCCTGGACGTGCGCGACGGGAAGGTGAAATCCTGGAAACCCGCCCCCAAGGTCTGGAGCCTGGTGGCGAAGAAGGCCGATTTCTTCAAATACGTGCAGGGCGAAGTCCGCGGGTACCTGGAGAGCAAATAATGGATGCGCTCGGCACCTTTGCCGCGGGATTGGCCTGGGCCTTGGGGCTGGGGATCTATACCTCGATTACGCCCTGCCCCTTGGCCACGAACATCGCCGCCATTTCCTACATCGGCCGCCGCGTGGGCAACCCGCGGCGAGTGCTGCTGACGGGGATTCTCTATGCCCTGGGCCGCACGCTGGCTTACACGGCATTGGGATTCCTGCTGGTCGTCGGCCTGCTGGTCAGCAGTGCGGTCTCTTCGTTTTTCCGCCAATACATGAATGACTTGCTCGGCCCGATCCTCATTCTCGTCTCGATGTTTCTGCTCGGGATGATCGGACTGGGCATCGCCGCGCCCGGCATGGGCGAGGGACTGCAAAAAAGAGTCGATGCCCTGGGGATTTGGGGGGCTTTTCTCCTGGGCATCGTTTTCGCGCTCTCGTTCTGTCCGATTTCGGCGGGCTTGTTCTTCCTGACCCTGATCCCTTACGCCGTTTATCTCGATTCGCGCATCGGCCTGCCCGCCGTGTATGGCGTGGGCACGGCCTTGCCGGTCGTCGTTTTCGCGTTCATCATCGCCTTCAGCGCGCAATCGCTGGGGAAGGCGTTCAACCGCCTCACGCAAATCGAACGCTGGCTGCGGTGGCTGACGGGCGGAATCTTCCTGGCGGTGGGGATCTACTTCACGCTGCGAAACGTTTTCGATCTGCGGATGACAAACGCGCAAGATTCCCTCGAGTTCTCGCTCCGCATCTGGTATTGACTCCCCCGCTTTTCTACCCTCGTTCCCATGCTTCCGCGTGGGAACGCACGTAACGGATGCTCCCGCGTCCAAAACGACAGCCCGACTCCCCCGCTTTTCCTCCGGGGGATATTATGTCAAAATGGCGGCTCCGTTCACCATCGTTTCTCGTTTGCGGTAATCTCTCGCGGAGTAACACACTATGGTCGGTCCTGCCGTCGCGTCCGGCGGAAGCACGCTACAAGGCGAACGCAAGCCCGGTTTTTTGTTTCTCATCACCTTCGTGGCGGCGATGGGCGGATTGCTCTTCGGCTACGATTGGGTGGTTATCGGCGGGGCCGCGAAATTCTACGAGGCTAATTTCCATCTGCAAGATACCGCCGCAACTCTTTCGAAAAATCTTTCACTCGGGGAGAACCTACGCGCGGTCGTTATTTCGCCCGTGGGCTGGGCGCAAAGTTGCGCATTATTAGGATGTCTCCTGGGAGCGCTGCTTTCGGGTTGGTTGAGCGATCGGTTCGGCCGGAAGCCGCTCTTGATCGTCGCGGCGGCCAATTTCATCGTTTCCTCGATCGGCATCGCCTTGGTCGATCGCTTCATGCCCTTCATTATTTGGCGAATTCTCGGCGGCGTCGGCATCGGCCTGGCTTCGACCGTCTCGCCGATGTACATTTCGGAAATCGCTCCCGCCAACCGGCGCGGTTTGTTGGTCGCCGTCAATCAGCTTACCATTGTCATCGGCATCTTGGCCGCGCAATTGATCAATCTGGCCATTGCCCGGCCCGAAAGCGATACTCCGGAACTCTCCGCCATCTCCGCCGCTTTCCGCGATCTTTCCGGGGAACCTCTTCAAACGGCCAAGGAAAAGTATCAGGTCGTGTTGGCTTCCACGTGGAACGGCAAGGTAGGCTGGCGTTGGATGTTCGCCGCCTGCGCCGTCCCCTCGTTGTTTTTTTTCCTTGGATCGTTGATCGTCCCCGAAAGTCCGCGTTGGTTGACGAAGGCCGGCCGGAACGAAAAAGCCCGGGAAATTCTCACGCGCATCGGCGGCGCCCGATATGCCGCGGCCGCGGAGGAGGAAATCCGCGCAACGTTGCTCCACGAAGATGCGCACGTCCGTTTGAGCGAGTTGTTCGAAAAAGGCGTCCGTTTCGTTTTGCTCCTCGGTTGCGCCTTGGCCGTCGTTCAGCAGTGGTGCGGCATCAACGTCATTTTCAACTACGCCACCGAAATCTTCACCCAGGCCGGCTTCAACATGGATAATGCACTCACGAACATCGCCGCCACGGGCGTGGTCAATCTGTTATTCGTGTTCGTCGCGCTGGCCACCGTGGACAAACTTGGCCGAAAGCCGCTGATGCTGCTCGGTTTTGTCGGCCTAAGCGCGATCTATATCGTTCTCGGTTATTGCTACTATTTGAAGGGCGGAAGTACGCTCGTTTCACCCTGGATTTTCCTGACCCTCGTGCTTGCCGCCATCGGCCTCTATTCGATGACGCTCGCGCCGGTCGTTTGGGTGCTGATTTCCGAAATCTTCCCGAATCGCATCCGCGGCACCGCGATGTCGTTGGCCGTCGGCTCGCTCTGGATCGCCTGTTTTATCCTGACCTATTCTTTCCCGATCCTAAAAACGCTGCTGGGCATATCGACCACGTTCTGGATCTACGCCGGCCTCTGCGCGATCGGCGCCTTGGGCATCTCGGTGTTCCTGCCGGAGACCAAAGGAAAATCGCTCGAGCAAATCGAACGCGAACTCACCGGGAGATGACCGCGGACTTGCGAGAAAATATGCGAGCCGCCGGGTTTATCCCGGCGCTTAGTAGAATTGGCAATGTCAAGCCGAAGCGCCGGGATAAACCCGGCGGCTCGCATATTTGCAGAACATGAAATTATTCCATCGAGGCGTTATATTTTCTGAATTCGACCGCCTCATGTTCTTGAGTGCGAACTTTCCCGAGCATACATGCCTTTTGGAGGTTTCCCATGCGCATCTTCGTATTTGTGTTGGCGGCGTTGATTCTTGGCGTTTCCGGCATGGCGTCGGCGGCGGAGGATGCTCCACCGAACGACGGCAAGGGCAAAATCCGCATCGGCGTTTTCGATTCCCGCGCCGTGGCGGTCGCCTACGCCGCCTCGAAGTTCAACCGGGAGCATTATGAACGGCTGAAAAAATCTCTCGACCAAGCGGAGGCGTCGGGCGACAAGGAAAAGGCCGAGCGAATCAAAGCCGCGGGAAAGGCGGGGCAAGAGAAGCTGCACCGGCAAGGCTTCGGCACCGCCTCGGTGAAAAAATACCTCGACTTGGTGAAGGATAAAATCCCCGCCGTCGCCAAAAAAGCCCAAGTCGATTTCATCGTTTCCAAATGGGAGGTGGCTTATCAGGCTCCCGCCGTCGAAGCCGTCGATATCACCGACGAACTGGTGCAAGCGTTCGAGCCGAACGAGCGTACGCTAAAGACGGTGCGGGAGTTGAAACAACATCCGCCCCTCGACGAAGAGGAAATTCGGAAGATCAAAGACTAATGGATTCTGTTTTTGATGGCAGTGTAGGGTGCGTGCTTGCACGCACGCGCGGTCTTTTTCCGCAAAAACGTGCGCAAGCACACACCTTACGGTTTGCACATATTCCGCCCTCACCCCCTGCCCCTCTCCCAAAGGAGAGGGGATTTTTTCATCGAACGCCCGGAAATAACTTTTGCGTAAACCTCCCCAGTGGTAGGTTCTGTGTCGATCGTGCCTTTCGGTCGTGGATCGTCGGTCATAGGGAGCGCGCGCCTTTCTTTAGGGGAAATCGATCTTCGCATCCGACTCTACGATAAGGGGATGGTAGATTATTAAATTCTCCCGCCCTCCATTCACCCCCCCCGAAAAGTACAATCCACGCCGTGAAACGAATGCTGCTTATCGCGGCTGCGTTTTGCGCGGCTCAGGCTGCGCGGGCGGATACCGCGCCGATGGTTCAACAGCCGCCCCCCGCCGTGGCGCGGATCATCGCGCCCGAAAGGGACGGCACTTCCTACGGCACCGGGTCGCTGATCGCCGTCAACGATTATTACGGCTTGGTGGTTACCAATTGGCATGTGGTGCGCGACGCCGCCGGGCAGATTTGGGTCGTCTTCCCCGGCGGCTTTCAATCGCCCGCCACGGTCATGAAAGCCGACCGCGAATGGGACCTCGCCGCCTTGATCGTCTGGAAGCCCAACGTGCAGCCCTTGCCGGTCTCCACGCAAGCCCCGCAATTGGGCGAAAGGCTCACGATCGGCGGCTACGGCAGCGGGTGGTATCGGGCGGTTTCCGGCAGATGCATCCAATACTTCTCGCCGGGCGGGAACCATCCCACCGAGATCGTGGAACTTTCCGTCCCGGCGCGCAACGGCGATTCCGGCGGACCGATCTTCAACGATCGCGGCGAAATCGCGGGCGTGTTGTTCGGAGCGGACGACCGATCGACGATGGGAAGCTATTGCGGCCGCTTGCGGCAGTTTTTAGCGCCGCTGGCCGGAGATTTCGATCGGCTCCCGCCGCCGCCAAGCTCCATGGCGCGGCAAAATCCCAATTCTTACTCGACATTGCCCGTCAACCATCTGTCTGCGATTGCCCGTACCGAGTTGCCTCCCACCGAAAAGCCACAACCTATTGCACAATATTCCCCGCTTTTCCCGGACAATCGGGAAAATCGCGCCCGATCCATCGCAACATCGCTCCCGAGAACTCCGGTTGCCAAAGTAGCTTCGAGCAATCCGAGGGGGATGCAGGCTGGATCGCATAGCGCATCTACGGCAGCGACGAAAACCGATCCTCCCCAGGTCAATGCAGCCATCCCCGCTGCCGTGGCAACTTCCGATTACGATCCTCCTTTCGACCAACTCAAAGGTTTTCTTGCCGTGATTGGGATACTCGCATTGTTCATTCAGTGTCTAAAGATTCTTGGGAAAGTCGCAAGTTAAAATACCTTTCTAATTGTTTCCTATATTTCCCATAATACGCGGAATTCCTATATCTTACATTTCTCCCCATGCTCATTGCAAAGTCAAAAGGGTAGGCATTCTTGACTTTTGGAAAGCCGCGACCATTGGTCGCGGTTCGCGGACGGTTTGCTGCCTGTGGAGATTGGCACGGGTTCCGAGCTTGGAAAACCGCGAACATTGGTCGAGGTTCGCGGGAGACTGGAATGCCTAGTTTACCGATTCACAATACCTTGCAATGATCCTGCATTCCTCCCTAGCGGGGCTATGGAGGCAATCTGGGCTATGGTACGATGGGCATTTCCTAGATGGGACGTTTCGTGTCGTTCTTGAGGTGTTTCCACAAAAATATCGGTTCCCCCTCGGTAAATCACATGGCTCTTGACGCATACTCGTTTTGTCCCGGAGGATCGGGCAAAAAAATCAAATTCTGCTGCCCCGACTTCCTCCCCGAACTGCAAAAAATCGACCGCATGTTGGACGGCGAACAATACGTTGGCTGCCTGCATCACATCGAGCACGTCCGCGAACAGCCGGGCAATCGCGACCGGCCTTGCCTGCTGGCCCAGGAAACCTTTCTGTTGCGGGCAACCCAACAGCACGAAGCCGCGAAAAAACTGGCCGCCGAATTTCTCGAAAAGCATCCCGCCAACCAAACCGCCCTGGCCGAATGCTGTATCGCGTCGGCGATGGAGGGCGATTCGAAAAAGGCGTTGGGTTTTTTGCAGCGCGCCTTCCGCGAAGGCAAAGGCTCATTATCGAGGCGCATTTTCGAGGCCGCGAAATTCCTCGTCGCCCTATTGATGGATGAAAATAAGGTTCCCGCCGCGCGGGAACTGCTGCAACTCTTGGCGTCCACGAGCGAGAAGGATCGATCGCTCGTGCAACTCATCGCGGATTTTTACAAGTCCGATTTGGTGCCGCTGTTGCTGAAGGATTCCGGCCCGTTGCCCTCCGCCCCGCCCGATGCCCCTTGGCGTGGGCGCTACGAAGAAGCTCTTGCGGCCAGCGGCTACGGCGACTGGGAAACCACGCTCGCCAAGCTCGTCGCCTTATCCAAGGAAGTGCCCAATTCGCCGGCGATCTGGAAGGCGCTCGCCCGCGCCCGCGGCGCGCTGGGCGACAACGAAGGTTGCATCGCCGCGCTCCGCAAGGAAGCGGCGGTCGATTCCTCTTTGGAGGAAACGGTCGAATCGGAAGCCCGCGCGATGTTCCTTTCCGAAAACCCGCTGGGCGATTGGATCGATGTGATGCATGTCGTCTGGACGGTCAAGGACGCCGAACGCTCGAACGAAGCCTTGCTCTCGGAGCCGCGATTGCGGCCGATACCGTTCCATCCGGCCGATTTGGCCACCGAGGATTCGCCCCCGCCCAAGGCCGTCTTCATGCTGCTCGACCGACCGCTAGCGGAGTCGGCCGACGGCCTTACGCTCGAATCGATGCCGCGTATTCTCGGCCAATTGCTGCTTTTCGGCAGGCAAACCGACCGCGAGGCCCGTTTAGAGTTGATCGGCCTCGTCGCCGCGGAGCTTCCCGCCGCGAAAACGTTGCTGGCCGGCTTGGGCGGCGAATGGCTCGACGCGCGGACGGAGGAAAAATCGGTCGGCCAATTGTCGGCCTGCGAAGAATTGCTGAAGCCGCAATGGCGTCCGCCGCAAGGGCTGCCGATCGCGCGGCTCCAGGAATTCTTGGCCGCGCATCAACGGCAAGCAATGTTGCAGCGCTGGCCCAACATGAAGCTCGGCTGCCTGGACGGCAAAACGCCCCGCGAAGCGCTGGCCGAAGGCGTGTATAAAGTCCGCGTGCTGGCGGCGATCGTGGTGTTGGAGGATATCGCCGAAAGTTTGCGGTGCGATTTCGATTTCAACGAGCTGCGCGCCAAGCTGGGCTTGCCGATTCTCGCTCCGATCGATCCCGAAAATATCGACGTTCGCGCATTGCCGACGGCGCGGTTGGCGCGGCTCCAGCCCGAAAAACTTTCCGACGAGGATTTGAAGCGGGCCTTTCACGCGGCCTCGAGCTACCGCATCCGCCGGGCAATGCGGAAGTTCGGCGATGAGTTGCTTCGCCGTCCGAACTTCAGCGACAAACCCTATCGGCTGGGAGTCTATGCCCGGCTTGTCGAGGAGGAAGGCGACTTGGACCGCGCCCTGGAATACATCGACGCCGGCCGGCAAGCCATGGAGAAGATGGGACTTTCCCACGTGGCGTTCGACCTCCAGGAATTGCATTTGCGCTTTGCGCGTCGGGAACCGGATCATATCATTCGGCTCGTTCAGCACATCGACCGCCAGCACGGCAAGGAGCCGAATGTCGCCCAGGCGTTAACGAACGCCTTGGTGCAAATCGGCATGTTGCGTCCCGACGGTACGCCGGCTTTCCCCATGCACGGTCCCGCCGAAGAGGAGATTCCCGTGGAATCCGCCCCGGAAGCCGGCCAACTTTGGACTCCCGACAGCGCCGCGCCTGGCGGAGGCGGCAGTAAACTTTGGACGCCGGACTGATGAGTTTCCGCCGTGGAAAATGAGGGTGCCATGCCCACGCTTGCCGTGGGCATGTCGAAACCGCGGGAATCTCCCCTCATGTCCACGGCAAGCGTGGGCTTGGCGCCCTCGCGACGATTTTACGAAAAGAAAATCAATCCCATCTTTAAGGAGCCTTCCATTCCATGTCGATTCGCGTTCCTCAAGGATTTTCGATGGCCGGCGTGCATTGCCGCATCAAGCGGGATCCGCAAAAGCCCGACTTGACGCTCGTGATGTCCGATCTGCCGTGCGCCGCGGCCGGCGTTTACACGCAGAACCTGGTTTGCGCCGCCCCCGTCGAGTTGGACCGCAGCCGCACGCCGGGCGAGAATATCCGCTGCGTGGCGATTTGTTCCGGCGTGGCGAACGCCTGCACGGGCGCGCGCGGGTTGCGCGACGCGGAGCAAATGGCCCGCATGGCCGCCGCCGCCTGCGGCGCCAAGGAAGACCAGGCGCTGGTGCTTTCGACCGGCGTGATCGGCCAGTTCCTGCCGATGGAGAAGATCGAGCAGGGCATCTCGGCCGCCGCCGTCAAGCTGGGCACGAGCGAGGCCTGCCTGCTTTCCGCCGCGAAAGGCATGTTGACCACCGACACCGTGCATAAAATATTCGGCCGCTGCGCAACGATCGGCGGCATCGAATACGCCATCCTGGGACTGGCCAAGGGCGCGGCGATGATGGGTCCCAACATGGCCACCATGCTCGCGCTGGTCGTTACCGACGCGCCGCTCGCGCCCGTCGCGGCGCAGCACGCGCTCGCCGCGGCCGCCAGCGACAGCTTCAATTGCATCAGCGTCGATGGCCACACGAGCACCAACGACACCGTGCTCTTGCTGGCCAACGGCGCGGCCGGCGGCAAGCCGCTTTCGGGCGAGAAATTCGAGCAGTTCCTCGATGCCTTGGAGGAAGTGTGCATCGATTTGGCGCGCTCGATCCCCGCCGACGGCGAAGGAGCCACGCATCTGATCACGCTGGAAATCCACGGCGCCGCGACCCGCGAGTCGGCCTTAACGCTGGCCAAAACCGTGGCCAACAGCCCGCTGGTCAAAACCGCAATCACCGGGGCCGATCCGAATTGGGGACGCATCGTCTCGGCGGCGGGCTACGCCGGCGTGCCCCTCGATCCCAACGGTATTACGCTGAAAGTCAACGGCTTTTTGCTGTACGAAAACGGCGCGCCGGTCGATTTCAACGCGGCCGAAGTGTCGAAGTCCATCGGCGAAAACCGCGATACGCTGATCCAGCTTTATTTCAGCGAAGGCAAGGCCTTCCGCCGCTTTTGGACCACCGACCTGACGGCCGAATACGTCCGCCTGAACGCCGATTATCACACCTGACTGAGGGCTTGGAAGAAAATGCAACTGAAGTGGTGAGGAGGGAGGGGACAGGTTACGGGGGACAGGATACAGGGGACAGGGAGAAGTGGTAAATGCTCGGATGAGATGTTGGAGAACTGCTTATTTTTTTCTTCTCATCCCTTCTGTCCCCTGTATCCTGTCCCCTGTCCCCTTAAAACCATGCACGAACGACTCGACGTCATCGCCGTGGGCGCGCATCCGGACGATATCGAAATCGCCTGCGGGGGCGCGTTGGCCAAGCTGGCCAAGCAAGGACACAAGGTCGGAATCGTCGATCTGACCGACGGCGAACCGACGCCCGGCTCGGCGGGGCCGCACGTCCGCATCGAAGAAGCGCGAAAAGCGGCGGAAACGCTGGGCGTTGCGCATCGCGTTACGCTCGATTTGCCCAATCGCCGGCTATTCGACACCTTCGAGGCCCGCGTGGCCTTGGCCAAGGAGTTCCGCAGGCATCGGCCGCGGTTGGTGATCGGCCTGGGCGGGAAAACTCCCGCGGCTTCGCCCGACCATTATCAAGCCTCGCTGATTATCGAGGCCGCGGTGTTCTACGCGAAGCTCACGAAATGGGAAGCGCATTTCGGCGATTTGGAGCCGCATCTCATCCCCCGGCATTTGGAGTGTTTTTTGTCGTTTCGGGACGGTTCTCCCAGCGAACATCCCACGCTGGTGGTCGATATCGGCGACACCTTGGAGATGAAAATTGCCGCCGTGAAGTGCTACGCGAGCCAGTTTCCGCCCGCCAAGGCCCACTTTCTCGAACGGATTCGGACCGTCGCCCTGCAACGGGGCATGGCCGCCGGCTTCGCCGCGGGCGAAACGCTCGCCAGCCCGATCCCCTGGGGCACCCGCGACTTGATGGGATTGCTTTTTTAGGGACGAGCGGCTGATTTCCGGGGGCTAGTGGTCCGTCAATCACTGAATGACAGGTTATTGGGATGGCGGTTGTCCTGCCATCCCTGGGGCGACAGTACAACTATCGCCCCAACATGAACCTGTCAAATTAAATTTGTCGAACCACGAGCCGTGATTATGCATAAGAGCGATTTGTAGAAGCGGCATCTTGCCGCTTTTTACCCAAAATGCGGCAGGATGCCGCATCTACAATGTTTATGAATAATCCCGTCTAGGGACTGGAGAATAACTCCATTTCGAGAACTAGAGAATAAAATCGAGACCATCTCATTCCGATTATCTTGGGCTGGAGAGCCGGCCTTCTCCTTACTTCTTCCCCTCCAGCACGGCGCGAATGGCCGTTTGCAAATCGCGGCGGGTGGCCCGAACGTAGCCGATGTCGAACCAGAGGATTTTCCCGCCGCCGTCGAGCAGATACACCCGGGGCAATTTTCCCGTCGCCACGGCGTGAAAATACCGGCCCGCCGGATCCTCCACGGCGGGATACTTCGCGCCGCTTTTCTCGGCGATCGCTTTCATATCTTCGGGCTTGTCGCCGACCTTGATCGCGACGACTTTCAATCCCTGCTCCTCGAAAGGTTCGAGCACGTCCTTCTGCATGTCTTCGAATAGTTCCGTCGCCGCCGACCGGGAACCGCTCGTCCAAAAGAACACGACCGTCAACGATTCGCCATAGAGGCTATCGAGCGCGGCCTTTTTTCCGTCCAGCGAAAATTCCCCCTGCGGCAGCGCATCGCCGACATTGACGAGGCAAGCGGCGCGGAGTTCTTCGGATAGGAAAACTTTAGGGATTGCGGCGGGCGGGAGAAGCGGCCGCTTTTCTTTGGGAGCGAGTTTTATCGGTTCGTCCTTCTTCGGTGCGGGGACCGGCGGCGGATTATCGTCCCGCGGCGTCGCCGGCGCATCTACCGGCGGTTTGACGGTCGGCTCGATGGGCATTATCGCTGTTTTATCCGCCGGCTCGGCCGCCGGCTCCGCTTTTTCAGTCGCTTGGGACGGCGATTCTTCGCTCGGTTTCGGCATCGATTCGATTGGCGAGGCTTCACGCGAAGGTTTTTCCCTGGCGCTATCACCGGATTTTTTCGCCGGTTCGCAGCCCGCGATTCCCGCCATCAAGCCCGCCGCCAACAATGCACTCCAAACGCAACGAGGATTCCATGCCATCGATAGCTCCTTTACGGCAATGTCCCGGCAGAATCGCCGGAAATGGGGATAATTTGTCTCTAAGCAATTTACTCTCGGCGACTCGCCTTTGGCAATCCCCCTCGGCTGCGCCAATGTCGGAAGTGCATGCTGAAAAGCCGCGACCATTGGTCGCGGTTCGCGGGAAAACGCGTTGCAAAGCCGCGACCATTGGTCGCGGTCCGCGGGAGAAGGGAATATCCGGCCTTTTTGCTCAAGAAAAGGGCGGGGCGAACGTAGCGCCGATCCACAGTAAACGTAATTTCGAAACTATTTATCGCGCGTCGATTGAATGCCAAGCTCGCGCAGTTGCTTCGGATCGACCGCGCCGGGCGCGCCGGTCATCAAGTCGGTGGCGCGTTGGGTCTTGGGAAAGGCGATGCAATCGCGGATGTTATCCAGCCCGCCGAAGAGCATCACCAGGCGGTCGATGCCCAGCGCGATGCCCCCGTGCGGCGGCGCGCCGTATTGCAGGGCGTCCAGGAGGAAGCCGAACCGCTCCCGCGCCTGTTCGCGGGTAATGCCCAACAGATCGAACACCTGCTGCTGCAACTGCTGGTCGTGGATACGAATCGTCCCGCCGCCGGCCTCGGAACCGTTGATCACCAGATCGTACGCCACCGCGCGGCACTTGCCGGGGTCGGTAGAGAGCATCTCGCGGTCCTGCGGGCGCGGCGAAGTGAACGGATGGTGCATGGCCGCCCAGCATTTTCCCTCCTCGTCGTAGGCGAACATCGGAAACTCCACGATCCACGAGAAGTGCATCTGCTTGGGATCGTAAAGCTTCAATTCGGCGGCCAGCCGTTTCCGCAGGGCGTAAAGCGCCTTGCAGGTGATCTCGAACTTGTCGGCGACAATGAGCAGGAAATCGCCCGCCGCGGCGTCCATCCGCCGCTTGATTTTTTCGAGCAATTCGGCCGAAAAATTCTTGGCGATCGGCGAAGCGAGCTTGCCGTCGGCCTCGACCTTGAACCACGCCAGGCCCTGCGCGCCGAAATCCTCCTTGATGAAATCGGTCAGCTCGTCGATGTTTTTTCGCGAGTAGCGATCCGCCGCGCCCTTGGCGTTGATGCACCGCACCCGACCGCCGGACTCCGCCGCGCCGCGGAAAATCTTGAACTCCGATTCTTGGGCGATGTCGGTCAAATCGGTCAACTCCATGCCGAACCGCAAGTCGGGCGCGTCGTGGCCGAATCGCTCCATCGCCTCGTCGTAGGTCATTCGCTTGAGCGGCAGTGAGACTTCCAGCCCCAAAATCTCCTTTGCCATCCGCGCGACCAATCCGTCGATCTCGCCGATAATGTCCTCGGCCGTGATGAACGACATTTCGAGGTCCAACTGCGTGAACTCCGGCTGGCGGTCGGCCCGCAAGTCTTCGTCGCGGAAGCAGCGCGCGACTTGAATGTAGCGGTCGTACCCGGCGATCATCAAAATTTGCTTGTAAAGCTGCGGCGATTGCGGCAGCGCGTAAAATGCGCCTTGGTTCACCCGGCTGGGCACGAGATAATCCCGCGCCCCCTCCGGCGTGCTGCGGCCGAGGACCGGCGTTTCCACGTCGATGAATCCGTGCGCGTCGAAATAATCGCGCATGATCTTGATCATCCGGTTGCGCAGCAAAATCGTCCGCTGCATGTCCGGCCGGCGAAGATCGACGTAGCGGTACTTCAAGCGGATGTCCTCGCCCGGCAGGTCGGGGCTGGTCGGCTGGAACGGCGGCGTGAGGCTTTTGTTCAAGATCGTGAGCTTCTCCACGCGGACTTCGATCTCGCCGGTGCCGAGCTTCGGATTGATCGTTCCTTCCGGCCGTTTCGCCACGTGGCCGACGGCCAGGATGACGAACTCCGACCGCAGCGTTTTGGCCAGTTCGAGATTCTCTTTTCCGCCCTCGGGCGCGAAGACGACCTGCGTTTTGCCGTACCGGTCGCGGAGATCGACGAACAGTACGCCGCTGTGGTCGCGATAGCTATCGATCCAGCCGCAGAGCGCAACCGTTTGCCCGACGTGATTTGCCCGCAATTCGCCGCAAGTATGTGTCCGCAACAATGTCGTATCCCCATAAAGGAGGGTTTAGGAATCTTGTAACCTTTCAATTCTAGCCTACCCTTTACAGGGAGGGTAGTGGGAGAGGGCGCAAAATCGCTGTCCGCGGAGAGTTGCAAGACCGGCTTAGACCAACAACCGGCGAAAGTTCATGTTGGGGCGATCGTTGTACTGTCGCCCCAGGGATGGCAGTACAACTGCCATCCCAACAACCTGTCATTTTACGGTTGTCGAGCCACGAGGATACCACCTTCCTTCTCCTCTTCATTCGGGCTTTCGGTATTCCGATATTTCGCGCGAATGATAAACAACTCAATTTTTCGATATCTTGTCGGTTATCTCGGATAAATCGATTTTTCCCGCGAGAGGAATAAACCGGCATTCGCTCAAACTGCGGAACCAGGTGCATTGCCGCTTCGCCAACCGCCGCGTGTGCATCTTGACCAATTCGACGGTCTCCGCCAGCGTATGCCGTCCCTCCAAATACTCGATCGCCTCCCGATACCCCACCCCCTGCCGCGCCGTTTTGCTCATGTAGGACAGGTTTCCAACCTGTCTCAAGGAAGACAGGTTTCCAACCTGTCCTACCAACCTCCGCACCTCTTCGACCAATCCCCGCGCGAACATCTGCTCTACCCGCCGATCGATTCGCGCGTGCAGTTCCTCCCGCGGCCAATCGAGCACGAAAACCTTGCACTCTTCGGCCGCTCGGCCCGCGTCGAATTGCTGCTGCCACTCGCTGATGGGCCGGCCCGTCAGATGAAAAACCTCGAGCGCGCGGATCAGCCGCCGTTGGTCGTTCGGATGCAGCCGCGCGGCGGCCGCCGGATCGACCTTGTTAAGCCTCTCGTGCAGCCACAAAGGTTCGTGCCGCTTTGCTTCCGCGCTCAGATTCCGCCGGAAATCCTCGTCGGCCGCCGGCCCCTCGAAAATCCCTCGCAACAGCCCCTTCAAATACAGCGGCGTCCCGCCCACGAACAGCACCGGTTTCCCCCGCCCGGCGATTTCGCTTGCGCACTTCTCCGCCGCGGCAATATACTGCGCCAGACTGAACTCCTCCCACGGCTCGATGACGTCGATCAGATGATGCGGCACGGCCTTGCGCTCTTCCGCCGTCGGTTTTGCCGTGCCGATATCCATCCCCTTATACAGCGCCATCGAATCCATCGAAACAATTTCCGCTTGCAACCTTATCGCCAACTCCACCCCCACCGCCGACTTGCCCGCCGCCGTCGGCCCCGCGAGAAACCAGCAGGAGAGGAATGAAGCAGGCATAAGAAATGGGACTTAAAATTTTGAAGCTGCGACTATTCGTTGCCGCGCGAGCTGAAATTGTGCGTGTTTTTTTCTCGGCTTTAATGTTCCAGCATGGGATAAAGTCGAGCGGCGGGGATGAGTTGACGAATCCGGCCGCAATTCTTATAACTGTAATCTCAAGAAATTGTAGCACCATCACCCCGCTGATGGGTAGCTGCAATCACATAAACAACGTGAGTTTATCAACAATACCCCAATGCCGACGAACTCCATGAACATTGAGCAATTGGCGATCAACACCATCCGCACGCTTTCGATGGACGCCGTGCAGGCGGCCAACAGCGGTCATCCGGGCACGCCCATGGCCCTCGCTCCCGCCGCTTACGTGCTCTTCAACGAAGTCATGCGCTACCATCCCCATCAGCCGAGTTGGCCCAACCGCGACCGCTTCGTCTTGTCGTGCGGCCACGCCTCGATGTTGTTGTATTCGATGCTGCATCTGGCCGAGGTCAGGCAGGTCGGCTCGAATTGCAAGCCGCTCGACGAACCGGCCATTACGCTCGACGACATCCGCAAGTTCCGCCAGCTCGACAGCCGCTGCCCCGGCCATCCCGAATACCGGCACACCGGCGGCGTCGAGACCACGACCGGCCCGCTGGGGCAAGGCATCGCCAACAGCGTGGGCATGGCGATGGCCCGCCGCTGGCTCGCCGCGCGCTACAATCGGCCGGGCTTCGAATTGTTCGATTACAACATTTACGTGCTTTGCAGCGACGGCGATTTGATGGAAGGCGTGGGCTGCGAAGCCGCCTCCATCGCCGGCCATCTCAAGCTCGATAAACTCTGCTGGATTTACGACGACAACCGCATCACCATCGAAGGCAAAACCGATCTGGCCTTCAGCGAAGACGTAGGCAAGCGGTTCGAAGGCTTGGGCTGGAACGTGCTCAAGGTCGAAGACGTGAACGACTTGCCCAGCCTCCGCGCGGCGGTCGAAAAATATCAAAAGACGTCCGATCTGCCCACGCTGGTCATCGTCCGCAGCATCATCGGCTACGGCTCGCCGAACAAGGCCGACTCCCACGCCGCGCACGGCGCTCCGCTGGGGGCCGATGAGGTCAAGCTCACCAAGGCGGCCTACGGTTGGCCCGAAAACGAGTTGTTCCTGGTGCCGAAGGAGGTGCGAACGCATTTCCAGCAGGGCATTCTCGCCCGCGGCGAAAAAACTTACCGAGCATGGAACGCGCTCTTCGCCGAGTACCAGAAAAAATATCCCGAATTGGCCGCCGAAATCGAACTCATCGAGCGCCGCGAACTGCCCGCCGATTGGGACGCCGACATGGCGCCGTTTCCCGCCGACGCCAAGGGCATGGCCAGCCGCGTTTCATCGGGCAAGGTGCTCAACCAAATCACCAAGCGCGTGCCCTGGCTCTTGGGCGGCTCCGCCGACTTGGCCCCTTCCACCAACACGCTCATCACTTACGAGAAAGTCGGCGATTTCTCGGCCGAAAATCACGCCGGGCGGAACCTGCACTTCGGCATCCGCGAACATGCAATGGGTTCGATCTTGAACGGCATGGTGCTTTGCGGATTGCGCGCGTACGGGGCCACGTTTTTCGTCTTCAGCGATTACATGCGCCCGCCGGTCCGCCTCGCGGCGATCATGGGCCTGCCCGTATTCTACGTATTCACGCACGATTCGATCGGCGTGGGCGAGGACGGCCCCACGCATCAGCCGATCGAGCAACTGGCGGCCCTGCGGGCGATACCCGGCTTGTTGGTCATCCGCCCTGCCGACGCCAACGAAGTCTCCGAGGCGTACCGAATCGCCCTGCAACAGAAGAACCGTCCCACGGCGCTGATCCTCACGCGGCAGAATCTGCCCACGCTCGACCGGGCAGTAGGACAGGTTTCCAACCTGTCATCCGGCGACAGGTTGGAAACCTGTCCTACGAAATACGCTCCCGCCGCCGGTGTCCAGAAGGGCGGATACATCCTCGCCGACGCCCCCGACGGCAAGCCCGATGTGATTCTTATCGGCACCGGCAGCGAAGTTTCGCTCTGCGCCGCGGCCTGCGAAAAACTTACCGCCGAGGGCGTGAAAGTCCGCGTGGTGAGCCTCCCCTGCTGGGAACTCTTCGACGAACAGTCGGCCGAATACCGCGACGCCGTCCTCCCGCCGAGCGTAACCTGCCGCGTGGCGGTCGAGTTGGGCATCCAGCAAGGCTGGGAGAAGTATATCGGCATGAGCGGCAAGTTCATCGGCCTATGCGGCTACGGCACCTCCGCCCCGCTCGAAGTGGTGCTGAAACACTTCGGCATGACCGCCGAAAACATCGCCGCCGCCGCGAAAGAACTCGCCGTTCGGTAGAATAACTAGTTGCGAATTCAAGTGTAGGGTGGGTCGTGCACAACGCAGACCCACCAAAATCGGGATAAAACTTTTCCTCAACTGCACGGCAGCTCCCTTAAAGTCAAGCTAACGTAACCGTTCACAGGGGACTGTCCCGATTTTCGCGGCGCAAAAGATGATGGCGTCGTAAAAATGCTTAATCGCCGCGAAAATGGGACTGTCCCCCTCACGCCGCGGGAAGGGGACAGGTCCATGTTTTCGGCCTACCGTTTGTCCGCAAAATACGTCATTTCGCCGAAAAATGGACCAGTCCCCGACCGGGGCGTGAACGCTTACCTATCATCTTTCCGTGGAGTAGCCGGGAGATTGTCCCTTTCGTTTCGGAACAAGATCAGGGCGTTCGCAATTGCCCGCGGATGGCCGTCGGACGGGGAATTGAGAATTTTGCCCAGCGCCCAGAGGGTCGATGAACCGCCGCCGTCGAGTTCCACGGCTTCGACGCAGCCGTATTCGCGCATCAATGCCGCCATCTCGGGATAGGTCATGCCGATGGAGAGGCCCCGTTGACGACCGTCCACCACGAGGAAAAACAGGTGCCGGTCGTTCCAGCCGATCATCGAGCGCGGGTGCCGCGGCTGATTTTCGGGACCGAGATCGGGCGACTTGCCATTTTTTATCAAGACGCGGCCCGCGCCAATCGCCGTTTTCACGCCATTCAGGTCCGGAAAGGTCTCTATCGCTAGTTGCAGCACGTCCCCCGCTTTGACTGCCGGCGGCGCGAGCTTCGGCCCGATCGAGAGAATCAATTTGTCGCATTGAAGCGGGCTATTGCCGGCAGCGCAAACCCATGCAATTCTCGCGGAATAAGTTTTTCCCGCCTGGATTGGCAGCCAAGGTCGGCCGGCAACGCGCTCGAGGACAAATTCCTTTCCGCCCGCGGTGCGCGTCGTTGGCGGCTGCCGGAGCGGTTCGTTGGGCCGCAAGCCGAGCGTGGGCGTGTAGAGGATCGCTTCGTCGTCTTTCCGCGCCTCATTCAACCCCAAGGGAGTCTCCGTCTTTCCATCGGGCCAAAGCACTCGCAATTTCGATTTCACCGGGCCGATCTTCGGTTTCCCATCGGGTGCAATCCAGAAGGAGTTGCCCGTCGGCCTGCTGACCAATTCTCCGCGGGCAATTTGCAGGCCCCGCGGATCGCCCTGGTACGGTCCTTGCTGAATGACGAAGAAATCGCCGTTGATGGCCGCGACGGCGCGCTTTTTCGCGGCGGCGGCCGTTCGGCTCGCGATGCCATCGAGCGGTTCCAGGCCGAAAACCGTGCCTTGCCCCAAGCCCGTCTGCAAGTCCCACTGCTGCCGGCGATCGATTCGCAGAACGTGGATGGAAAGCGGGCCCTCCGCGCGAACGTCGTGCCGGTATGCCACGCCCCGGCATAAGGACTGGAATGCGATCGGCTCGTAGGCGGTCCCCATGCGTCCGAGAAGCGCAACCGCCAGAACCAACGCCAATAACGGTATTTTTCTCATTTTTCGCTTGCGATTCGCGGCCCTTGGCAGCCTGTTGAAAAAGGCGGATATTTAGTTTTGGGCGCCATGCCCACGCTTGCCGTGGGCATGTTTTCCACGGGATTCTCATGCTCGCGCAAGCGCGAGCATGGCACCCGATCACTTTTTCAAGAGGCAGTTAAAACCCGCGCGGCCAGGAGACGTCGATGCGGGCCCGGAGTTTGGCGGCGATCGCGCGGCAATCCTCCTGGTTTTCCAGCAATTGCGCGGCGATCCTGAGCGGCGGAACGCGTTCGACTTCGAAACAAAAGAAGACTTCGGGGCTCGACGTCCGGGCGATGCTGGGAGCCGCTTGCATTGCCGCTTCGATTTTTTGCTTCACGGTTTCCAGCGCCGCGCCCGACGGGCAGGCCAGCAGCAGGCGCTGCGCGCCGCCGTAGCAAGAGTGCTGCGGCGATTGCGCCCGTTCGAGGATCGCTTTCAGCGGGGAGGAACCGTTCGGCTCCATCGCGTCGGATGACGGAAACAAACCGGCGAGGTCGATTTCCCGCAACAGATCGCCGAGTTCGAAGCGGACCGATTTCCGCAGCAACTCGGCCCATTCCTTGACCGTATGCGCTCTCGTTGGGGCGTTCTCTTCCGCGCCGAAGATATCGGCCAATATCGTTCGCAGCACGCGGCGTTCCAACTTGCCGGTCAAAGCGCGTTGATTTTTCCGCAGCAGTTCCGCCCAAGCGCCGTTCAGGAGCCGCTGGAATGCCCCGCCGCGGTCTCCATCGGGAGATTCCGCTTGCGGCTCGGCGCGTTGAAATTCTTGAAAGACGGCTTGCATTTCCTGCCGCATTTCGCGCAACTGCTCGTTCAGCACGGTCAGACCGGCGTGCAGGGAATGCCAGAGATAGCGCCGACCGTGCAGCACGACCAATTCCAGCCGCCACCGCGCATAGTCGCTCCAGCAGGACGCCAAGGGAGTCCGTTTCTCGCGGGTAAATAGGCGTCGGAACCAAGACTTCGTTTCGGCGTCGGGCGACGAGACGAGCAGCACTTCCGCTTGGGCGAGGATTTCCCGCAAGCGATCCTGCCGCTTGCAGGCGTCGCGCTCGCGCCGCAATAGTTCGAGCAGCAGATCGTCGATGGTTTTTTGCATGCCCGGCAAGCCGCTTTCTGCGCTTTCGAGTTGCCGCAGGATCCGTTTTCGCAGCGCAACCCCTTCCTCGGCGGCCAGACGGCGGAGCTGCAAGAGAACCGGCTCGTCGGCCGCGGCGGTGGAATCGACGCCGTTTTCGACGAACGAGCGGACGGTCGCGAACAACGCGTCCAGGGTCTTTTCCGCGCGGTCGGCCGGATTATCGAGATCCGCGGCGGGATTCGCAAGTTGATAGGTTTTTTCCAGCGTTTCCCGCAGGGCGCATTCATTGCTGGAATGAACTTGCTCGTGGACGACCGCATCGACTCTTTCGCTTAACGCGTCGAAATCGAGATGCGCGTTCCCCGCCGCGCCGGACCGGGCGGCCTCGAAATTCGCCGCGAGAGCCGCGGACCGGGCGAGGGAAACCGACGGCAAAATGCCGGGCGCGAGCGTGCGCGGCGCGAGTTCCCGCGGCATTTGCCGCCATTGATCCGCAAGACTGCCGCAGAGCGTTTCGAGGTCGGCCGCCGGAATGTCGTCGGCCGTGAATCCGATCCGGCTCAAGCCCATGCTCCGCAGCGTCCCCTCCGCCGAAGCCGGCATTTCGCTGGAAGCCGGGGAAGTCCGGCACCGCGCGAAGAAATCCCGGCAAGCGGTCGAGGTATCCAAGGCGAGATACTCGGCAATCTTTTCCGTCGCGGCATCGAACTGCGAATCGCCGAGGTCGTCGCCCAGATGCACGAAGTAGGTGTCGTCGAAAGGCGGCCGGCCTTCTTCGGCGGGCATTCCCCAGGCCGCTTCGCCCGGATAGCTCCGCCGATAGGCCTGCAATTCGGCGAGGCAGGCGTAGGAATTGGCGACGGCCAACTTCTTTTCGGCGGCGTGCCGGGAGGTGCCGTGCAGCAATATGCCGCAAATCCTGGCGGAAGCGATCCCTTCCTGCGAGAGCGCTTGCCGAACGGCGTAGGCCAAGTCGAGAATCATCCCGCCGCCGGTGCCGCCGGAAATCGATGCGACGAGATAAATGAGCGGCGCCGTTTCGGAGACCGGCAATTTCGTTCGTTGGGCGGCGGCTTCGACCGCCGCGGGAGAAACGATATTTTTCAACATCTTGCGGATTCGCGCATTCGCCTGCCGCGCGTTGTCGATCAAAGCCAATCGCCCCAAAGGCCGCAGACCCTCGGTGTGCAGGGAACGCGGAATGTTGTAAATCCAGCGGTGCCCCAGCCAACGCATGAGTCCGTCCGCCCGCTCGCGGTAGTCTTCGGATTTCCGCAGCGGCAAAAGCTCCGATTGAATGCGCCGGCGGGCGGAATCGGTCGAGGTCGTTTGGCCGAGCGTTTGCGGATCGGTGTCGATCAGCAGCGCTTGGAAGATCGGAATTTCCTCCAAGTCTCCGAAACGCGCTTCCCAACGATGCTGCAATTGCCGAAGAACGCGGGCCGCCGTGCCGCCCGCGCCGATCACCAGGGTGGGCCGGAGATGCACCTCGGTGAACGGTTGCTCCCAGGCCGAGAGGTTCTCGAATTCCAGGGGCGGGAGTTCCAAAGGCAACGGCGTTACCCGATCCCGCTCCGCGGAGTCGATCGCGCCGAGCTTCTCCCGGACGCTCGTATCGAGCCCTTCGCAAACCGCGTCGGAAAAAGGCGCCTCCTCCCCAAGTGAAGATTTCTCGCACGGCGCGGGCGCGGATTCGGCCGAACTTTGCCAAACCGCGTTGCGGCGGGACTGCGCTTCGGTGTCGCAATTCGGCTCGGCGTTCGAGAGCGTAATGGTGGGAATGATCTCGCGCGCCGGAACGCGATCGGTCCGCGGCGCGGCGGGAGCGAATTCGACGTCCATCGCCCCTTGCAGCGCTTCGATCAGGCCGCGGCAAGTGTCGAATCGCTTTTGCGGATCCTTATCCATAGCGCGCGCCAAAATCGGCCGATCGCCCGGCGGGACCGGCGTCAGCCGCGGATGCCCGTGCAAATGCTGGCTGGTCAATTGCGCGACCGTTTTGCCGGGGAAGGGCAAAATGCCGCTCAGCATCTCTTGATAGACGATCGCCAGGCTGTATTGATCGCTGTGCAGGCTCGGATGGGCGTCGAAGACTTCGGGCGCGGCGTAAATGGGCGTCATCCCGCCCATCAGCGAACAGGTAACGTCTTGTACGTCCTTCACCAACCCGAAATCGGCGACTTTCACCCGCCCGCCCACGATCAGCAGATTTTCCGGCTTGATGTCGAGATGCTGGAGCAGGAAGTGTTCGCACATGTAATCGAGCGCGTCGGCGGCGTCGTGCAGATAGCGCAGCAACTCGTCGCGGGGAATCCCCGGCAAGCCCTGGGCCTTGCAGGCCTCGAAGCGATCGTGGAGCGACGCCTCGGCCAACTCCGTGACGATCACCAGTTGGCCGTCGATGACTTCGATCCGCTCCAGCGAGAGCAGAAACGGATGCCGCACCTCCTTGATCCGATGCAGGGCCTTGAGTTCGCAGCTCGCGCGCTCCTCGTCGAAGCGCCCGTAGATGAATTTCACGGCCTTCAACAGCCCGCCGGGGGCCTCGGCTCTCCAGACTTCGCCGTAGCCGCCGGAGCCGATGCGCTCCTGCAGCGAATACCCGGCGACGAGTTCGGCGGTTTTATTGATGAGTGCCGGCACGGAAGCTCCCCTGGCCGAAACGGCAGCCTAGTTCCCGGCAAAGCTCCGCTTGCGGCCGGGCGTTAATCCCCAATGCAATCACCTCGCCGCCGAGTTTCCGCGCGCCGGCGACGATCGCTCGCAACTGGCGCTGCCGCTCGAAATTATTGCCCAGTCCGCGCATGACCGATTTGGCCAACAGCAGGAAGTCGGGCACGATCTCCATCTGCTGCAGCGCCTTCTCGTGCAGGTCGGCAAAATCGTAATACGCCAATCCCACCTCTTTCGCTCGTAGCTGGCGATGCAACTCCTGCGCGAACGGCAAATTGCAGGCGGCGGCGTACGGCAAGGCGACGATCAGCCGCCGCTCCGGGGCCGGCAACTCGCGCAGTTTGGCGATCGATTCCACCATCCCGCCCGCGCCCAAATCCTTCGTGTCGAAACGGAGGAACAGCGGCCCCGCCCCCGGCAGGTCGGCGGCTTCCTCGGCCGCGATCATCCGCGATAAATGCCGAATCCGCGCGGTCAGCCGGCAATCGATCGCCAGCACCAAGCGCTCCGCCTCGGAGTATCCCCCCTTCTCGTTCTCGTCCCAACTGCGGGCCTCGTAGCCGTAGGGTTGCCCGTCGGAGAGCCGAAAGATCGTTTCCCAACTGATGTGCAGGCTGCCCTGCAAGAGCAGTTCTTGAAGCAGCCGCACGGCATGGATCACTTGCCGGGGGAGATCGTGCTTGTCCGATTCCGCCGCGGCGAGTTCCATGACTTGCGTGGCCATGCGTTCGGCGCGCTCGGCCGTTCCCGCGTAAAACGTGAACTCCTCGTTCGCCACCAGCAGCATGTCGCCGTCGTTAAGCGGCGAATCTTGGATGCGGTTGCCGTTGACGAAGGTGCCGTTGGTGCTCCCCAGATCGACGATCCGGTAATTGCCGTTCTCTTTGACGATCCGCGCATGCTCGCGGGAGACGCGGCTCGAATCGATCCGAAAATCGACCGCCTCCTTCCGCCCGATGGTGAAGGGAGTTCTCTCGATGGGGATTTGCCCGGGCAGATCGCTTTCCGGCGATAAATGCTCCAACCAGGGAGTGCCCAACGTCGGCGGATTCAAGAGCTCGGTTTGCATATATTCGTGATCGCGCAGCCTCGATACGGTCTTTCTCTCGAAAATATAGCATTTTTAGGGAGGGGAGGAAAAACGCGTTGGGGAAAATATTTATCGCTCCGCCCCCGTTAATTGGCATAACCTATACTTGGACTAGAGGTAAGCGTTCACGCCCCGGTCGGGGACTGGTCCATTTTTCGGCGAAATGACGTATTTTGCGGACAAACGGCAGGCCGAAAACATGGACCTGTCCCCTTCCCGCGGTGCGAGGGGGACAGTCCCCTGTGAACGGTTACGACTAGAGAATGTATCGCTTTCCGGCGGAATGGCCCAGAGACAACCGCCCACGGTTGAGCATTCCCCCAAGTCCCAAGATCCAAGACCTTATTCCCATGTGTTCCCAACCGTTAAAAGTCCTGATCGTCGCCGAGGATCGGAAACTGCTCCGGCGGTTGTCGAAATTTCTCAACACCTTCGGTTACGAAACGCAACAGGTTGCCGATCCGCATCACGTCGCGTTCCTGTTGAAAACCTACGCGCCGGACTATCTGATTCTCGACGGCGGCGTCGATCTCACCCCGGCCTTCGCCCTCTGCCGCACCGCGAGCGGCTCCGAGGACGCCCCCGGCCCCTACACCATGTTGCTGATCGAATCGCCCCAAGTCCGCGACATTTCGGCCGCGCTGCAGGCGGGGGTGGACGATTTCCTCGCCAAACCCGTCGATTACGGCGAAATTCTCGCCCGCATGCGCGCCGGCGCCCGCCGCCGGGAATTCGAACGCCGATTCCGCGATCGGTGCGGCGTCGAACCGCATACGGGCCTGCCCAACCGCGGAGTTTTTTGCGCGCGTTTGCAAACCGCCGCGTCGGCGGCGGGTGAAGGCGGCGTTTGCGTGCTGATGGAAGTCGATTTCCACGCCCAGATCAATGCCGACAAGGAATGGCTGGTCGGCCGCGATATCCTCCGCGAAGTCGCCGCGAAACTGCTCGAGGGCTGCGGCAAGGACGACCTCGCGGCCTCCTTCGGCGGCGGCCGATTCGGCGTTTTTCTGCCCGCCGCCTCCGAAGCCGAAGCCCAGGCGTGGTCCGAACGAATCCGCTATATACTCCACGACATCGAGTTCGATTTCGGCGATGAAAAACGCCGCGTGACGGTCAGCTCGGGCATCATTTCCTTCGCCGGCGGCGGAGACGGCGAAGCCGAGGCGGTCCTCGAAAAAGCCGCCGCCGCCCTGCAAGTCGCCAAACGCTCCGGCTACAACTACGTCGCCGACGCGCGCGAGTGCGCGGAAGACGCAAAAGCCTGGTCCGATCTCGCCGCGCCGGGCGTCATCTTCGAGCGCACCGCCGCCCGCGACGTGATGACTCCCTGCACGCTTTCGCTCCGCCCGGAAGATTCCCTCGACTGCGCGGACCGCGGTTTCCGCCGCCGTCAAACGAGCCTCCTCCCGGTCGTCAACGCCAAAGGATTGCTGCAAGGCGTGCTCGCCGCCGATTCCCTGCTCGAACGCGATTCGACCGAGGCCTATCGCGTCCGCGATCTGATGATCCACGACGTCAAGCGCTTCGCGGAAGACGAGCCGTTCGACAAGATCAAGGATTTTATCGCCGACGATTCGCGGCAGTTCGCGGTCGTCGTGCGGCAAGGACGCCCCATCGGTTGGATCGCCCCCCGCAACCTGCTCGCCTTGGGAACCTTCTTGAACGACGACACCTTCCGCGCCGAAAAATCGGACCGCTGCGGCAGCAAGGCCCTCCAAGTCGCCGATCTCTAGCCTTCGTTTAGCCCGGAGCCAACGGCGACGGCGGGGGAAAATATCGCCACTCCCCAAGTCCGCCGCCGCCGTTGGCTCCGGGCGTAAGCGTTCGCGCCCCGGTCGGGGACTGGTCCATTTTTCGGCGGGAAAGCGTATTTCGCGGAAAAACGGTAGGCCGAAAACATGGACCTGTCCCCTTCCCGCGGCGAGATTCTTTTTTACGACGCGAAAATCGGGACAGTCCACTGTGAACGAAGAAAGCGTCATGCCCGCGATGATCGCGGGCATGACGCTTTTTTTATGTTGCGACGTCCAAAATCAATCCCGGCTGCGGAGGAACAACTGCAAAATATACCAGAACAACAAGGCCACCGAAGCGAACAGCGCCAGTGCCGCCGCCACGTGCTGCCCGATGCGGTAATGGTGGAGCACGTTCGAGGTATCGTAGAGGATGTAAGCGCAGGCGAAGGCGATCATGGCGTAGGTGAAGATCGGTCCCAGGCTGAAGCTGAAAAGAATCGCCACCGCGATGAAGCCCATCGCCGCGAATCCGCCGAACATCAGGATGCCGCGGAGGAAGGAAAAGTCCTTCCGCGTGATGAACACCACGGCGGTCAAGACGGCGAATAGGCCGAGCGTCGTCAGCCCGGCGGAAAGGATGATCTGCGGATCGATCGTTTTGGCGATATACAAAAGCGGGGTGAAGATGATCGCTTCGGCCACCACGTACAAACTCAAGCCGGCATATTGCATGCCGATGCTCGTGGCCGATTGCGCCCAATTTTGCGCGATGTAGCTGACCAGCATGAACAGCCCGAGGACGATCAGCCAACTGTAGCGTCCGCCGATCATCATGCCCACCAGATCGGCCACGGCCGGCGTGGTGAGCAAAATCGCCTCCAAAGCGACGAACAACGCGATCGCGCCCGCCAAATGCACGTAGGTTTTGGTGATGAAATTCGAACGCTCGTCGGCCTCGGCCATGGCCGCGAACGGGCCCATCGGCGAAGCGTAGGGATTCTCGGAATAGCTCATTTTTCCGCCTTTCGTTCTGGGGTTGAATCGGACGGCCACCATCGCCGTTCGCATCAATTATACCTTAATGCCGCGGAACGGCAAACGGGGAATGGGGGACGAAATGGACCCGCATGATCCTGCAGGAGGTTGGCAATGTCATCTTTCACGGGGGGATCTGCCGGAAAGCCGCGACCAGTGGTCGCGGTTCGCGGGGGAGAGGAATGCGTACCCTCCGATATTGCAAGACTTCGCCGACCTCCCGGTTAATCTCCCCAGGGTCGTGCAAAGCCCTTGAGAAGAAGGTAATATATATTATGCCATTAGTTTCCAGAACTGAGGATAATTCCACAAAGTTTTTCGTTTAGCCCGGAGCCAACGGCGACGGCGGGCGTAAGGGACACGGGAAAACTTCACCCACCGTCGCCGTTGACTCCGGGCTAAACGACCGGTTGCGGCTATGCCGCGCTAGGCTTTAACCAAAGGAACAGCATCAATGCCGGAAAAATCGCTCGACCGAAAACTGGGGCGGATCTTAGCCGATTCCTCCTGCCCCGACTTCATCATCGCCGACGCCAAAGACGCCGACATGGCCTTCGGGCTGGCCGCGCCGGGGCGCAGCCCGGAACATCATGCCGGAGAGGCCCGTTTCCGAACCTTGCAGGAATACCGGCAGATCATCCGCGAGATCGTCGCCCAGGAACTGGTCGATATCGTGTTGATGTCGGCCAGCACGAACGAAATACTGACTATCGAGGAGCGGCTCTTCGACAAAAGTCCCCTTACGCCGGCGGTCCGCGCCAACGACACCACCGATATTTGGCTTGCCGGCAGGGCAATGCAGTATTCCGCACAGCCCTCGCTGCCGTTCCGCACGGCCACGATCGATCACATCCAATGCGGCAAGCGGGAATGCGATGCCGACCAGCGCCGCCTGGGAGCCGACTTGGGCCTCTATTCGGTTACGTTCAACAACGACGCCGTGCTCGATCGCCAATCGCTGGAAGCGTACAAAACATTTCGTCTGGAAGCGGAGGCCAAGGGATTTCGGCACTTTCTGGAAGTCTTCGATCCCAACGCTCCAGGCAATCACCCACCCGCCGAATTGGGCCGATTTCTCAGCGATCATATCGTCAGGGCTTTAGCCGGCGTAACGAGCCGCGGCAGGCCGTTGTTCTTGAAAATTCCCTACCACGGTCCCGCCGCGATGGAATCGCTCGCCCGCTACGACGGCAAGCTGGTCGTGGGCATTCTCGGCGGCTCGGCGGGCACTACTTTCGATGCCTTTCAAATGCTCTGGGAAGCGAAAAAATACGGCGCCCGGGTGGCGCTTTACGGGCGGAAAATCAACAATGCCGAGCACCAACTCAGCTTCGTGCGCTATCTGCGCGCCGTGGCCGACGACGAAATCGGACCCGCCGAAGCCGTTCGCGCCTACCACGGCGACCTGCAAAAGCTCGGCATCCGACCCCAACGCTCCTTGGACGAAGACCTCCGGCAGACCGACACCGCAAGCAGCTACGGCGGTTCCGGTTCGAGCACCGTGCGACCGAAAACATCTCCGCCGTCTCCCCTCGCAAAAACCGCTTCCGCGGAGCCGGATTTCGGCAAAATGACGCAAGCCGAGAAAATCCAATGGAATCTCGACCGCTGGAAGCGGATCGTGGGATAAAAATTCAACTAAACCGAGCCGGTATTCTTCGTTCCCGGCTTCTGCTTGCATGCATTCGCAGGTGGTTTATCGGCTAATTCGTTCCTGCCGCGAAAGTAGATTGCGAGGATGCCAACTCCTTGGTATTTCCGAAACCTGCGGAAATCTTGCAACCGGACGAAATAATAACGGAGCGCCGCTATCAATGAGCGGCGTCAATACGGGAACCTTTCATCCACCTCGGCGGCGGAGAGTTCGACGAGAAAGCCGGCGAGGCGTTCGACGAGGAGCGCCATCAGGCGGCGGCCCTTTTCGGCGGTGGCGGCGTGGGGATTGCCCGCGCCGGCGTTGGTGGTCAGGAGATGCCAGGGCCGGGTAATCGAGACCCAGCCGCGGTTGACGGCCTCGAAGCGCGTGGGGGCCTTGCGGCCTTCGTCGGCCGCGAGCGAGCCGTCCGCACGGCGGCCGACGAGTTCGGGAAAAAACGCCATCGCCAGCGAGGTTTCCATTTCGCCGGCGTGGTCGTCCGGCTCGTTGAAGATTTCGCGATAGACATCGTTAAAAATAGCGTACCAGTTGACGAGGAACAGGTGCGCCGGCGTGCGGCCGTAAAGTTCGCGGAGCACCCATTTCAAGTCGTTCCCGCCGTGGCTGTTCAACAGCACCACCTTGCGGATGCCCGAACGCACCAGCGATTCGACGAGATCGCCGACGATCGTGCAAAGCGTCGAGGGGTAGAGGTTCATGGCGCAGGGGAACTCTTTCTGATTGGTCTGCGTGCCGTAGGGGATGGCCGGCAGCAGGACGACTTTCGCCCCGCGCTCGCAGGCGGCCGCGCAGAGTTTCTCGCCCACCAGATCGGCCTCGCGGGTGTCGATGCCGTAGGGGAGATGCAAGTTGTGCGGTTCGGTGGCCCCGAACGGCAGCACCGCCGCCTCGTAATGCAGTTCTTTCAGCGTGCCGTAGTTGATGTCGGCGAGTTTCCAGGACATGGAGGTAGGGTCGGGTTATGGTTTTCGGTTTATTCTTCGCTACGCAGCTCTGCTTCTAGCTGCTCGATCGTCGGCAAGCTGGATTTCAACTCCCGCGGCAACGAAGCGGTAAGGCGATATTCCGAAACGCCGATGGGTTTTCGCGTATCGCGCAAAGCGTATTCGACGGTTACGGCTTTCTTGCCTTTGCAAAGGATGATTCCAATGCTCGGTTGGTCGTCGGCATGTCGCGCAAGGTTGTCGATTGCCGAAAGGTAGAATTGCATTTTGCCGGCGAATTCAGGTTTGAATTCTTCGACCTTCAAATCGACGACCACAAAGGCGCGGAGTTTGAGATGGTAAAAAAGCAGGTCGAGGTAATAATCGCCGCCCTCGACTTCCAAATGGTACTGACTGCCGACGAAAGCGAAGCCCACGCCCAATTCCAGCATGAATGCGCGGAGGTGTTCCAACAAGCCGCGTTCCAATTCGCGTTCGCGGGCATCATCCGCCAGGGTGAGAAAATCGAAAACGTAGGGGTCCTTAATCGTCTGTTGGGCCAAATCCGATTGCGGGGCGGGCAGCGTTTGCTCGAAATTGGTAATTGCGCGGCCCTGCCGAGCATACAGATCCAATTCGATCTGGTGGACGAGAATCGCCCGGGACCAGCCATGCTCGACCGTTTTTTGTGCGTACCATAGCCGTTGGAGGGGGTTTTTGAGCTTCGATATGAGTTGGAGATTATGTCCCCAAGGAATTTCTGCCACAACCTGTGGCGGATTTTGACCATCGATTTCTCCAACAGGTTGTTGGAGATTTGCGACGTCCTCGGTCCAAGCGAGAAAAAAGGCCCGCATGTACCATAGATTCTGGAGCGAGAAACCGGCTACGCCGGGAAACTCCGCATGTAAATCGTCCGCTAAATTCTCGATGATCGACTTTCCCCAACCTTCGACTCTTTGCCGTTGCGCAATTTCCTTGCCGATATCCCAATAGAGGCGGATCAATTCCCGATTGGCGGCCACAACCGCTCGGACTTGGGCATGGCGAATGCGATTTTTCAGGTCTTCCAGCAATTCCTTATAGCCGGAGGGAAGGATTGCGAGAACCTCTTGACCGGGTTTTGGTTTGGTCCGAGATCGATTTGCGATTTTCGTTGTTTGCGTCGAACGCGAGAGTTTTTCGCTCACCTGATGCTTGCTTGTTTTTTTGGATGCCACGATTGCTACTCCGCAAATTTCTCGCGAACGAATTGCATTCAATCCGACATTAATCCTCGGCAATAGTTTGGTTCCATCCCGGATATTTTAGAGTCGGGATACTCAATGAACAAGAACGTAGCTTTCCCCTTTTGGATTACAATGGTTCTCTGTGAGGAAAACCTGCTTCATCGACTCGGTTAGGCCATTCGTCGCCATCGCCGAATGCCAAAAAGTTCGCCATGTCATTGTTAATAGAGCAACCAATCTTCAATTTGCCGGGCCAGGGCGGTCTTTCCTTGCGTGCGGGCAAGGTCGAGGGCTTTTTGGGCGGCCCGGAGGGCGTCGGCGCGGCGGCCGATTTGGTGGTAGGCGATGGCCAGGTTGAAGCGGGCTTCGGCATAGTCGGGTTGCAGATCGATCGCCCGTTCGTAGAGGCGAACGGCTTCCCGCGGCGCGCCGGCCTCGACCAGCGTGTTTGCCAAATTGAAATGAATCTGGGGACTATTCGGCTGCAACCGCAACGCCTGCCGAAAGTGTTCGATCGCCTCTTGCGGCCGGTCCATGCGGACCAGGGCATTGCCTAAATTATTATGCGCCTGCGGCAAGTCGGGCTGCAACCGCAAGGCTTGTTCGTAATGATCGATCGCTTCCTTCAAACGTCCGATGCGGGCCAGGGCGAAACCTAAGTTGCCGTGGGCCTCGGCGAAGCCGGGTTGAAGTTCGATTGCTCGCTCGAAGCTTTCGATGCCCTCCGGCCACAGGCCGATCTCGATCAGCGCGTTGCCGAGACCGTTGTAAGCTTTGGCGTATTCGGGATCGGTCTTCAGCGCCTCCCGATAATAAAAAATCGCCTCATCCGGCCGGCCCGCCTTCGCCAGGGCGAGTCCCAAGTCGTATTGCGCGTCGAGGAAATCGGGCTTCAGCCGCAGCGCTTCGCGGAAGTGCTCGATCGCCTCGGAGATTTCGCCGCGATCGCAGAGAACGGTGCCCAAGTTGTTGTGGGCCTCGTGGTTTTGCGGATTCAACCGCAAAGAACTGCGAAAGCAGCCGATGGCCTCCTCCGGGCGGCCCGCTTCGAGCAACGCCTTGCCGAGATTATTGCAGGCCATCCAACAGTCGGGATTTTTTTCCAAAGTGGCTCGATACAGGGCGATTTCGTCGCGGTATTGCCGGCTTTGCCGCCAGGTCAGCGTCGCGAGCGTTCCCGCCGCCAGGATCGCGGCGAGCATCGCGAACGCGGGCGCCGCGCCCCTTGAACGCCCCCGCCAGGCGCTCCAACCCGCCGCCGCAAGTACGATCGGCCCGAGCAGCGCGAGGTGCTGATAATGATCGGCCACCAGAGAGTATTTCATGAAATAGACGTCGGTAAAGCCCATGACCGGCACGAGCGCGATGCAGAAAAATCCCCAGGCGAACAAGACCGGCCGGCTCCATTTCCCGCGATAGCGCCAGAGCGCCACCGTAACGGCCAGCGCCGCCAAGAGCGGCAGCCACCACAACCAATTGCCGGTTTGAATCCGCCATTGGGGATAGACGAAGCAGAGATCGATCGGTAAAATCGCCTTCGATAGATAAAACCACACCGCACCGCCGGCGCCCAGCAGGCGCTCGATGAAACCGGCGTTGCGGATGACGGTCTCCGCGCCGTGGCGTTGAAACCAGATATTCACGCCGACCAAGACCGCGGAAACCGCGAAGAAGGGCGCGGTCCGAGCCAAGTCTCGCCACGAAAGCTTCCGCCGCCAGCCGATCATCCCCAGCAGCAGCGCCGGCAATACGGCCGCCGATCCCTTGCTGAGCATCGCCAACGCGAACGCCAAGAGGCTCAGCCAATACCAGGGGGATGCGAGGTTGTAAAAAAATGGGACTGGCTCCGAACCGAGTTGTCGATTATCCGTCGAATAATGGGTGTTGTGAGGTGCCTGTCCCAATTTTTTCACAACCTCTGGGGGATAAGAGGTAGGAATCGAGTTTTGTGCGATGAGGGCGGAGCCGCCGAGAGGCTCCGCATCATTCGGATTTTTTTTATTCGCGGCTCGCGCCGCCCGCTCCCCGCCGCTCATTTCCGCTTTCCAATACCAGAGCATCGACAACAGCACGAACAGCATCGCCAACAGATTTTTCCGCTGCGCGATCCAGGCGACCGTTTCGACGTTCACCGGATGCACCGCGAAGAGCAATGCCGCCGGAAAAGCGCCGGGCACGGCCAATTTCCGCAGCAGATACCATATCAGCAACGATTCGCTCACGTGCAAGAGCAGATTGACGACGCGGTAGCCGGTCGGATTCATGCCCCACAACCGCCACTCGATCCAGAAGCTCGAATTGGTTACCGGCCAGTAATCGTAAGGATCGGTGGTGCACCAGAATCGGTACAAGCCGTCGGACGCCGCGATCAGTTTGCAATCGGTGATCAGCAGGTGGTCGTCCCAGATGAAACCGCCTTCGATCGAGGGAAAGTAAGCGAAGAAGACGGCAACGGCAATGAGCGCGGCCCCCGCCCAGGCCAGATGGCGCGGCGTCGCGGGAGCGGGCGTGCCGCCAGGGGAATGAACGGCGGGCCGGTCGGGAAATTTCCGGTGTTTTTTCATTTTTCTTGAGATTAATTTACCCTACTCGACACTGCCGAACAAGCCGGCGGCAGTCCCGCGCTCCACTACGGGTAAAGATTAAGCGGGGAAGAGTTCAACGAATTGCGGCAAAAAAAGGGATCGGTGAAACGAATTGCGGCTAACCGGTTTGTCCGGTTATTTGCTCGACGAGTTTCCGTCCCCCTTCGCCATAAACTCCTTATACTGCTGATCCAACTCTTCGAATTTCGCGCCGGTGAGCTTGGGCAGCGTGTGCTCGGTGTCTTGGGCGGAATAGACGGCGGAGAGATAGGACACCAGCGCGTCGCGGTAGCGGCCGCGGTCGTAGTGGATGAGGAAGTGGGTCAGGCCCGCCGCTTGGCTGTAAAGCGTGGCGATGCGCGGGTCTTTTTGGATTTTCTCCATGCCGTAGCCGGCCAGTTCGGACAGCGGCACGTAGAAACGGTCGTTCAGCAGCCGGTAGCGGGCGGCAATCATCCGCTGGTCGTCGAAGCCGCCGAGTTCGTAGAAGCCGTCGCGGACCTGCAGCGATTCCATGTACAGCGCGATGCCTTCGGTGATCCAGAAATTCGCGAGTTTTCCGGCCTTGGGCGAAACCGGCCGCGATTCGTGGAACAACTGGTGCGTGGCCTCGTGGTAGAGAGTGCGGAAATCGTTCTTTTCATCGGCGTAGAAGTAGGCGGTGCGGAGCCGGCTCTGATAGAAGCCGACCGAAATTTCGATATCGGGAAATATCTCCTTCAGCGAATCGAGGTAATCGGCCCGATCGCGGTAATAAACCACCAGATGGCGTCGGCCCGGCGGCTGGGTTTTCGCGCGGCCGTCGAACAGCGCGATGACGTCGTCTTCGGTGGCGAAATAGCGGATGAAAAGCTGGCTCCAGAGCAGATAGAGCCGTTCGAGTTTCTGTCCCAGGGCGACGCCGGCTTCGAGGCTGTGGTTGGTGCGGATCGCGTAATGCTCGGTCTCGACGAGCCAGCCCGCATCGATGTCGCGGCGCGCGGCGGCGTCCTCGGCGGAGGTGATCCACTTGTTGTTGCAAAAACGCCGGCCTTCCTCATAGCGCTTGACGTAGGCTTTCGGCAGCCAGCCGAATTTGTCGGTCCAGACCAGGCCCTGGCGGAGCTTTTTGACTTCGTACACCGTCCGCCACTGGTTCTGATATTTTTGATAGCCGAACAGCCGGCGGACGCTTTCGTTGTCCGGATTGGCGCGGATCGCGTCGAGGGCCGACTCCAAGGCCAAGCCCGGCCGGTTGGAGCGCATGGCGCGGCGGGCGAGTTCGTTCAAGGCGGCGGCTTGCTCTTTCCGCAGGCGATTGAATTTCTGGTCCCATTCGACGACCGCCGGCGGCGCATCGGGCGGCAGTTTCGGCGGACCCGCTTCCGCCGGCAGCGCCGGCACGTAGAACTTCATCGGGTCGTGCGGCCCCAAGGCGTTGCGGGTCTTGCGGGCCTCGGCCTTCAACCCCTTTTCGTCGCACCAGGACGCCAATTGATTTAGCTCGGCGGCGTATTTCGATTTTAATTCCTGGGCGGTGCGGGCGAGTTCGTCGGCGAGTAAAGAAAGCGGGAAGAGGAGCAACGCCCCCCCCAAAGCAAGGGAAATCAGGGCGAAAAAGACGCGGCGTGAAGTTTTTGGGGACAGTGGATTCATGATCCCCAATTGTAGCATAATCGGCGGCTCGCGGAAGAAAAAACGCGCTGTAAAACCGCGACCATTGGTCGCGGTTCACGAAAGAAAAATCGCGTTGGAAAGCCGCGACCATTGGTCGCGATTCACGTGAAAAAGAGCGCGTTGTAAAGCCGCGACCATTGGTCGCGGTTCACGTGAGAAAAAGCGCGTTGGAAAGCCGCGACCATTGGTCGCGGTTTACGAAAGACAAGAATGCGTGGCCTCCTGATTCGCAAGACTTTGCATACCTCCTGCAATAAAAACCGCGCGTATCGTTCTATTGCCCGTGGCACGATCGCCTCTCCGGGCGTAATGCCCTTCGCCTTAATCGCCGGTCAAATCCGCGGCATCCTCCGGATTTCGTGGGCAACCGACTGCCCGTTCGGATTCTTCGGGATCATTCCCCCGCTCCTCTGCCGCAGGTATATTGGAATTGAGAAAGATGATCGGGTTACAAAACGACTCGGTGCCATGCCCACGCTCGTCGTGGGCATGTTGAAACCGTGTATAAACGCCGAATGCCCGCGGCAAGCGCGGGCATGGCGACGTGAAAGATCGTTATCACATTTATCCCAAAATCGCCTTCAAATCGGCGTCGGGCGTGCCGATGGGGGCGATGTTGAACTTCTCCACCAGCACGTTCAGCACCGGCGGCGTGACGAACGCGGGCAAGGTCGGTCCGAGCCGAATGTTCTTGATGCCCAGATGGAGCAAGGTCAGCAAAATAGCCACCGCCTTTTGCTCGTACCAACTCAAGATCATCGAGAGCGGCAGGTCGTTCACGCCGCAGTCGAACGCGCCGGCCAAAGCTACCGCGATCTGGATGGCCGAGTAGGCGTCGTTGCACTGGCCGATGTCCAACAGCCGCGGAATGCCGCCGATATCGCCGAAATCGAGCTTGTTGAAGCGGTATTTTCCGCAGGCCAGCGTGAGCACGACGCAATCTTGCGGCACCTTTTGGGCGAACTCGGTGAAGTAATTCCGGCCCGTCTTCGCGCCATCGCAGCCGCCGACCAAGAAGAAATGCTTGATCTTGCCGGCCTTGACGGCGTCGATCACCGCGCCCGCCACGCCCATCACGGCGTTGCGGCCGAAGCCGACGGTGATGAATTTCGCCGGCTCGACATCTGCCGTAAAGCCCGGCGCGGCCAGCGCGGCCTCGATCACCGGCGTGAAGTCCTTATCGGGGCCGACGTGTTTCACGTCGGGCCAGGCAACCAAACCGCTGGTGAAGATGCGGCCCTTGTAACCGTCGCGCGGTTTCTGGATGCAGTTGGTGGTCATCAGGATCGCGCCGGGGAAGGCGTCGAACTCCTTCGCCTGATCCTGCCAGGCCCCGCCGTAATTGCCCACCAGATGCTTGTACTTCTTCAAGCCGGGGTAGGCGTGGCAGGGGAGCATTTCGCCGTGCGTATAAATGTTGACGCCCTTGCCCTCGGTCTGCTGGAGCAAGAGTTCCAAATCTCTCAAATCGTGGCCGGAAACGCAAATCGCCTTGCCTTTGACCGGCGTAATGCGAACTTTCGTCGGCTCGGGATGGCCGTAAGTGCCGGTATTGGCGGCGTCGAGCAGTTGCATCACGCGGAGGTTCAACTCGCCGGCCTTCATCGCCCAGCCGACCAGTTCATCCACTGTCGGATTCGGCTTGGCAAGGAAATCGAGCCCTTCGTGGAAGATGGCATAGATGCCGGCGTCTTCGTGGCCCAGCGCCCGCGCGTGATCGGCGTAGGCGGCCGCGCCCTTCAGGCCGTACAGCACCAACTCTTGCAGTCCGGTAACGTCGGGGCCGAGTTTCTCCTGCCGCTTGGTGATCGCGGCTTCCTTCCCCTGGGCGACGAGGCCCGGTATGTCCTTGGCCGGCTGCCATGCGGCAAAACCGTTGAGCTGTTCGGGCGATTTGCCCGCCTTCGTGCAGGCCGATTCGTAGATCGCCTTCGCCCGATCGCGGGCGGAGGCGGCTTCCGTCAAATGGTTTTGCAGCCGCTGAGGATCGAAATCGACGTTCGTCACCGTGGCGAAAAGATTTTCGATCACTGTCGAATCGATCGCGGCGTCTCGCGCGCCGAGCTGCGCCGCCCTATGGGCGAAAACCGAAATGCCCTTGGTCGCCTCCATCAACAGGTCCTGCAGAGACGCGGTAGTTTCGTCCTTGCCGCAAATCCCGATAACGTCGCAGCATTTGCCCTTGCCGGTCTGTTCGCACTGATAACAAAACATGAAAATCTCCTGGATTTAGAAAAATAGGGTGGGACGGGCGAAGCACGGTCCCACCGTTCTTTTCGGGCTGATGGTGGGGATGCGCTTCGCTTGTTCCACCCTACGATTCACTCAACCAACCGCTATTCCCGATGCTCAACTGCTCTATAATAGGCGTTTGGCAACCGCCCGTCTTTGATCTGTATCAACTGGGGTAAAAAATTCGCCATGCCGCAAAATATTATCGATATCCTCCACGAATGCAAACTGTTTTCGCACGTCCCTCACGAAGGTTTTCGCCGGCTGGCCACCATGGCCAAACTGTGCGTTTTTCGCAAAGGACAGTTGATTTTTCGTGAAAACGACGACTGTCCCGGCGTTTATATGGTTGGTTCCGGGCAAATTAGGGTCTTTAAGACGGGCTCCGGTGGCAAAGAGCACGTTTTGCATATCGTGGGACCGGGCGGAACTTTTGCCGAAGTCGCCGCCATTGGGGGGTTCCCCCTCCCGGCTTCGGCCCAGAGTCTGGTTAAATCGACTTGCGTCCTGTTGCCCTCCGGCCCGTTTCGCAAGCTGCTGGACGACGATCCGGCCACCACCAAGGCCATGCTCTTGGGCCTCACCCATTGGGTGCGGCATCTGGTAAGCTTGATGGAAGATTTGGTGCTCCGCGACGCCGCCGGCCGCATCGCCCGGCTGTTGCTCGACGCCAAGCCGGTCGCCGAAGGCCCGGTGGGCGGAGGGATTGTCAAACTGCCCGGCCTGAAACGCCACTTGGCGAGCCACCTGAACCTCACCAGCGAGACGTTTTCCCGCACCTTCCGCCGGTTGATCGACGCTGGCCTGATCGCCGAAGCGAAAAATAACCGCGTGGAACTAATCGACCCCAAGGCCCTCCGCCGCGTGGCGGAGGGGATGTATCCGACGATTTAAGAACGCAATTGTAAAACCGCGTTCGATGATCATGGAATAGAGCGACAGAAAATGACATTTTGTTTAGGAGCGAAGTATGCGTATTGAATCTATCGAAATCAAGAATTACCGCGTCTTCAAGGATGTTCAAATTGGTGACGCAAACAACAGTCCTTTGCCGGATCTGTCTGTTTTTGTTGGTGCGAATGGATCGGGAAAAAGTACTTTATTCGATGTTTTTGGTTTTCTGCGAGATGCTTTGATTGGAAACGTTCACAGTGCCTTGCAAAAGCGAGGGGGTTTTAAGGAAGTCCGCAGCCGAAATACGGATGGCCCGATTGCTTTTGAAATTAAATTCCGCGAATCATCGAAAAAACCACTTGTTACCTATAATTTGCAAATCGATGAACATGACGGACGCCCCATTGTGGCCAGGGAAATACTTAAATATCGCCGTGGAAGCAGCGGACAACCTTGGCATTTTTTGGATTTCAGTAATGGTGCAGGATCAGCAATCACAAATGAAATGGATGAGGTTGAGTCGGAGCAAGATATGCAACGAGAAGAGCAGGTTTTGGAATCACCGGAAATATTGGCCATTAAAGGACTTGGGCAATTTCAGCGGTTTCTGGCGGCGAGTGCTTTTCGCCGATTAATTGAGGATTGGCACGTTTCCGATTTCCATATCGAACAAGCTCGCCCAAGCCAGGAAGCAGGCGTGGCTCAGCATCTCTCAGCCACGGGCGATAATCTTCCCCTAGTCGCCCAGTTTCTTTACGAGCGACACCCAAAAATATTTAAAGAAATTCTGCGTAAGATGACTCAACGCGTACCGGGAGTGGAGAAGGTCGAAGCAGAATCAACCGTTGATGGTAGGATTGTGCTGCGTTTTCAGGACGGAGCTTTCAAGGATCCATTCATTGCTCGATATGTTTCAGACGGCACAATTAAAATGTTTGCCTATCTTGTGTTGCTGCATGATCCGACACCGCACCCTCTCTTATGTGTCGAAGAGCCAGAGAATCAACTCTATCCCCGTTTATTGGAAGAGTTGGCTGAGGAATTTCGAGATTATACATATCAGGGTGGGCAAGTCATGGTCTCAACCCATTCCCCGGATTTTCTAAATGCAGTGAAGCTTGATGAGGTATTTTGGCTAATCAAAAAGGATGGCTATACCCAAGTACATAGGGCGTCGGAAAATGAACTCCTTCAAAACCTGACAAAGGAAGGCGACTTGCTCGGCTCTTTGTGGAAGCAGGGTTTATTTCAAGGAGTCGATCCCCAATGACAGAACTTGTTTTTCTCTTGGAAGAGCGTTCCATGACGGAAGTGTTGAAAATAATCGTTCCGTCCCTTGTGCCGCAGGATGTCGTTTGCCGTTATCTACCGCATGAAGGAAAGCAGGATTTAGAGAAATCTATACCCCGCAAATTGCGCGCTTGGAAGGCGCCCGGCGTTCAGTTTGTTGTGGTTCGCGATAAAGATGCCGGCGACTGCAAAAAGGTCAAGAGTAAACTCTTGGAATTATGTAAACAAGGTTTTCGACCTGATACGTTGGTGCGTGTAGTTTGTCCGCATTTGGAATCCTGGTTTTTAGGAGATTTAGCGGCTGTAGAAAAGGCTTACGGGATGAGAAACCTAGCGAAGAAGCAGACGGATAGGCAGTATTCCAATCCTGATCGTTTGCAGAATGCAGAACAGGAATTACGTCGATTAATCCCCCGTTATCAAAAAATAAGCGGTTCGCGTCATATTGCCCCTCACATGGCTATCGAATCAAATAAATCCAAGAGTTTTCAAGTTTTTATTGATGGAATTCGCCATCTCTCGAAAAGCAATAGAACTTCAATTTGAAAGGGATGGGGGTGTTTGATGAGTAAAATATCAAAAGCAATTCGCCTGCGTTCGGAGACGCTGCTTTGGGGGCTGCCGCTGTATTGCATCGCCCTCGGGCCGGACCCGGTAAATGACGAAGTTCGCGGCCATGCGCGCGGCGTTATTGCCATCGGAGATATCGCCACGGGTATTTTTGCAATGGGCGGTATTTCCTGCGGAGTCGTTTCGTTTGGCGGTTGCTCTTTCGGCATCATATCGATAGGCGGCCTGTCCCTCGGCGGAATATCGCTCGGCGGCTTGGCGATCGGGCTATTTGCCGCGTTAGGCGGCGTGGCAATCGGAATGATCGCCATTGGAGGCTGCGCCATCGGCGGAGTTGCGCTCGGCGGCGAGGCGATCGGGTACTACGCCAAAGGCGCTCACACGATCGGCGTCCATGTCGTCAACATCAACTTTCAAGATCCGCATGCCGTAGCGTTTTTTCAAAAGTATTTCTCCTGGTTTGAGCCATAGATATTCGAATAGGTTGTCGCAAATTGCGACTACCTGTGTTATTTATCACATCATGCGGTCGCAATTTACGACCGCATCGAAATAAAACATGACAAATCAATCATGCCCACCACCTCAAACCTGCTCTCTCCCGAACTGCTTGCCCGCTTGGAAAAGATGGAATTGGTGAGCCGGAAGATATTTCGCGGACGGATGAAGGGCGAACGGCGCAGTCCGCGGAAGGGGCAGAGCGTCGAGTTCGCCGACTTCCGCAACTACGTGCCCGGCGATGATCTGCGGTTCGTCGATTGGAACACCTACGCCCGGCTGGAAAAGTTGTTTTTGAAAATGTTCCTCGAAGAGGAGGATTTGCACTTCTACACGCTCATCGACGCCAGCAATTCGATGGACTTCGGCGAGCCGACGAAGTTGAAATACGCCGTCCAACTGGCCGCCGCCTTGGGTTTCATCGGACTGATCCGCGGTGATCGCGTGAAGATCGAAACGCTTGCCGACGCCAAAGCGCCGAACGCCCCCATCTTCCGCGGCCGCAAGAGCCTCTGGCGGATGCTCGACCATCTCGAATCGATCCAGCCGGGCGAAAACATCTCGCTGGCCGAGGGAATCAAGAATTTTTGCGTGAAAAACTCCGGCAAGGGCATCCTCGTGCTCATCAGCGACTTGATGGACAAAAACGGCTTCCAGCCGGCTTTGCGCTACCTGGTCTCGAAAGACATGGATGTCTATGTCATCCACCTGCTCTCGGCCGCCGAGTTGGACCCCGACCTGCAAGGCGACCTGCGACTGGTCGATTGCGAAGACAGCGACATCGCCGAAATCACCGTCACCCAGCCGCTCATCAAGCGCTACAAGCAAACGTTGGCCGCGTTCGTCGAATCGGCCAAGGAGTTTTGCACGAAACGCGGCATGGCGTATTTACTCGCGCGTAACACCGTGCCGATCGAAGATTTGGTAACCGGCTATTTGGCGACCCGCGGATTGGTGAAGTAGCCGGTTCTGCGTTTCGTTCGATCCCATCCCGCTCAACCGCGGTGCCGGACCGCGATCGCTTCGCCGTCGATGCGGCCGAGGTGATGCTGGGCGATGCGGCAATGCACCACCACGCGGGAATCGGTAAAGTGTTTCGAGAGCACTTCGCCCTTGGCCGCCAAATACGCCATCAAGCGGCCGTTCTCCACGCCGAACTCCACCTCCACATCGACGAAACTGCGGCTCAAGGCGTCGCTCACGGCGGCGGACAACTGCGTCAAGCCCGCGCCGGTCCGCGCGCTGATCGGAATCGCGTCGGGGTAGCGGTTCAGCAGTCCGTCGAGACGGAGGCGGTCGGCGAGCGCGTCGATCTTATTGATCGCCAAGAGCGTATCTTTTTGCTGAATGCCGATCTCCGCCAACACCTCAAACGTGGCGGAAATCTGGTCGTACACCGCCGGATTGCCGCCGTCGGCCACGTGCAGCAGCAGATGCGCCTGCCGCGCCTCTTCCAGCGTGGCCTTGAAACTCTCGATCAGGTGATGTGGCAGATTCCGAATGAATCCCACCGTGTCGCTCAACAGCACCGGCCCCCAGCCGGGCAACTGCCAGCGGCGGGTGCGGGTGTCGAGCGTGGCGAAGAGCAGGTCTTCGGCATACACATCCGCGTCCGTCAGCACGTTCAAGAGCGTGCTTTTGCCGGCGTTGGTGTAGCCGACCAGGGAAACTGTGAGGATGTCGCGGCGGCCGGAGACTTCGCGCTCCTTGCGGCGTTCGATGACGTGCAACTGCCGCTTGAGTTCCTTGATGCGGTTTTCGACGATCCGGCGGTCTTCTTCCAACTGCGTTTCGCCGGGGCCGCGCGTACCCACGCCCTTCTTCTGCCGCGAAAGGTGCGTCCACAGGCGTTTCAAGCGGGGCATCGAGTATTCCAACTGCGCCAATTCCACCGACAGCCGCGCCTGGGCCGTTTGCGCCCGGCCGGCGAAGATATCGAGAATCAATTCGGTGCGGTCGAGCACCTTCACGTTCAGCGTTTTTTCCAAGTTGCGGGTCTGGCCGGGGCTGAGGTCGTTGTCGAAGATGACTACGTCGGCGTCGCGGGCGTTGACCAGCATCGAGAGTTCCTCGACCTTGCCGCGGCCGAGATAGGTGGCGGCGTCGGGCGCTTCGCGGCGCTGCGTGAGCTTGCCCGCCACGCGCACCCCGGCCGCCTCGGCCAATCCGGCCAATTCCTCCAGCGGCTCGTTTTCCGCGTAGTGATCGGGCAGCATCACGCCCACCAGCACCGCCGTCTCCCTCGTTACGCTATCGGTTCTGGTCGTTTCAATCATGAGCAGGGGGTAGGGGATAGGGATTAGGGAATAGGGGATAGGAATTAGGGGATAGGGGGCAATGAACAAAAACTAAGAGTAAATCTCAAATGTGAATTGCATTCATCCTTCATCCTTCATACTTCCTTTTACGCCTCTTCCCCTTCGCGCAGCTTGCAGTAGCTTTCGTAACGGCGGTCGTCCAAGCGGCCGTCGGCGACGGCGTCTTTCACGGCGCAGTCGGCTTCGTGCGTGTGCGTGCAGTTGGGATATCGGCAATGGTTGATGTAGGGCCGCAAATCGCGGAAAAAGCCTTCGATCTCCTCCGGGATCACGTCCCAAAGCCGGTACTGCCGGATGCCCGGCGTATCGACGACGTATCCGCCGCCGGACAGCGGCAGCAACTGGGCGGTGGTCGTGGTGTGTTTTCCCTTTTCGTTCTCCTCGCTGACGGCCTGCACGCGGAGCTTGAGCAGCGGATCGACGGCGTTCAAGAGCGACGATTTTCCCACGCCGCTCTGTCCGGCCAGCACGCTCGCCCGGCCGCCCAACGCGCGGCGAAAGCGGTCGATGCCGAAGCCGGTCGCGGCGCTCGCGAGTAATACTTCATATCCCATCCGGGCGTAAACGCCCACCAGGGGTTGCAGGTCGGCGGGATCGATCAGATCGATTTTATTGATGCACACGATCGGCCGCACGCCGCCTTTTTCGGCGGTCAGCAGCATCCGGTCGATGAGTCCCGGCTTGAGCCGCGGCTCGGCGGCGCTGGCGATAATGGCGATCTGATCGACGTTCGTAACGAGAATGTGCTGCCGCCCGCGGACCGAACGGCAAATCGTGCCGTGCCGCGGCTCGATGCGCTCGATGAATCCTTCCTTCAAATTCCCCTCGCCGGGCGCCGGCCGAAGGTCGGTGGGGAGAAGGACGGGGGATGAAGGCATCTCGACGGGCCGAAAGAGCACGTTGTCGCCCGCCGCCACCACGTGCCGCTGGTCGGTCGCGAGCGTTCTCAATATCCGCCGCGTTGCGCAGAGGTAGATGCGGCCTTCGGCATCCTGCACTTCGCTGTGCAGACCTAGCACGCAAAGCACGCGGCCCTTCAAACATGCACGCTCATCGACGGCCAGATGCGCGGAGGCGTCGTCCGTATTGTCCGCCGCGGCATTTTCGGCCATCACCGTCCGCCGCCGGGTAAGCTCCCCCTTGCCGCTCACGCGCTCGCCGTAATGCGTGCTGTCTTCCTCGAAAGATTCCTTGTCGAAATGCCTCGTCAGATCGGCGGTGCGAACGCGGACCGCCCGATTCTTCCGAAAGTCGGCGCGGATTTTTTTCTTCTTGGACATCGAGTTCCTAAGGGGGATTAGAGATCAGGGGCTAGGGGCTAGAGGAACAAGTCATTATTTTGTCCAAATATTTCCAAACTCAAATTTCATACCCTAATCCCTAGCCCCTGATCTCTAGCCCCTCTATCTATTTCGCCTGATGCTTGAAGCGAATCTGATTGGCCTCGTCCAACTTGGAAAGATCGTAGCGGATTTCGCTATAACGGTCGGATTCCACTTTTTCCGGTTTTCCCGGCTTCGGACGTTCCAGCCCGGCGCGTTCCAACAGCGACTTGCCGAAAATCTCCTTCTCCACCAACGTATCGCTCGGCGGCGGACCGACCGCCCCTAATTCGGCGGGCGAATAGCGGAGTTCGTAATTGTGCTTCGCGATCGCCACCGTGTCGCCGGGATCGATCCGTTTTTCGGTTACCCGCACCCCGTTGACCTTGATCCCGTTGCGGCTGTTCTGATCGCGTATGTACCAATACCCCCCATTGATCGATAATTGACAATGATGGGCCGAAACATTGCCGAAACGCAGCACGATATCGCAGCTCTCCCGCCGGCCGATCAACAAGTTCTTCTTGAGGAGGGGAATGGGGTCTCCGCCCTTGATCGGAATCAATTCGCCATACATGATGAACCCTCTTGAGTGGAAATGCACACGGGCTAGGATTGATCGGTAGGATGGTTTTCCCGCCGATCTAATCGGGATCGAAAATCGGTAACCGTTCATAGGGGACTGTCCCGATTTTCGCGGCGCAAAAGATGGTGGCACCGTAAAAATGTTTAATCGCCGCGAAAATGGGACTGTCCCCCTCGCGCCGCGGGAAGGGGACAGGTCCATGTTTTCGGCCTACCGTTTGTCCGCAATATACGTTATCCCGCCGAAAAATGGACCAGTCCCCGATCGGGGCGCGAACGCTCTCGATAATCGGTTGACAGGTTGGAAACCTGTCCCACATCACTCCCTCCCTCTTTTAGTGTAGTCGGGAATTAAATTGTCGTCAATTCATTCGAACAACTCGAATCCTTCTTTGCCCGATTGGCTTGCAGCCGGCCATTCCTATTATTCGCTCAATTACTTTTATAAGCAAAAATTCGGCGAAAAAATCCGTAAAATCAGCCTCGACGCCGGTTTGGACTGTCCCAATCGGGACGGAACCCTCGGGCGCGGAGGGTGCATCTTTTGCGATCCCGCGAGTTTTAGCCCCAGCCGCCGACTGAATCTCGCTTCGCTTTCCGCCCAAATGGAAGAGGGGATGCGGCAGCCTTTGGTTCGCTCCCCCGCGCAACGTTTTATCGCCTATTTTCAGCCGGCAACCAACACTTACGGTCCCCTCGACCGGCTTCGAGCACATTATGAAGAGGCCATTTCTCACCCCAAAATAGTGGGATTGGCCGTCGGTACGCGCCCCGATTGCGTGCCCGATGAAGTTTTGGATTTATTGGCGGAATTGGCGCGAAGGACTTTCGTGCAGATCGAGTACGGCCTGCAAAGCTCCCATAACCGCTCGCTTCGGTGGATGAATCGGGGGCATACTTATGAAACCTTTTTGGATGCCGTCCGCCGCAGCCGGGAAAGGAACCTTCAAGTCGGAGTCCACCTCATCTTGGGCCTGCCGAGCGAAACGCGAGAAGATATGCGAATCACGGCCCGCGAACTGGCGAAGTTGAATCTCCATTCGCTGAAGTTCCATAATCTCTATGCCGTAAAAAATACGCGTTTGGCCGAAATGGCACATCGCGGAGAAGTCGTTTTGCCCGAGATGGCGGACTATATTTCGTGGGTCGTCGATTTTCTGGAATTGACGCCGCCGAATGTCGTCATCGATCGGCTTTGCGGCGATGCGCCCGCAGAGTATCTCCTTGGTCCGCCCTGGTGCGTCAACAAATCCGCCGTTAAACGGGCCGTGGAAGAGGAATTCCGCCGCCGGGGAACGCGGCAGGGCGTGATGAATGCTGAATGCTGAATGCCGCTTGCATCCATACATTCATCATTCATCATTCATCATTTATCATTTATCATTTTTTCATCCCCCATCCCCTATCCCCTATCCCCTATCTCACGTATGCTTATCATAGCCTTGGAGCGGACTGGATGGCCGCTGGCCGAGCGTTCGTTTAAGCCGCCATATCGGCTTTCAAGAACCTCGACGAGAGGAAAGTCCGGGCACCGCAGGACATGGTGATGGGTAACGCCCACCGACCGCGAGGTCAGGGAAAGTGCAACAGAAAGCAAACCGCCTGAGGATTCAACGCCGGAGCGATCCGGTCGAAAATTCTCAGGTAAGGGTGAAACGGTAAGGTAAGAGCTTACCAGCAGGCCGGGCGACCGGTCTGGCTAGGCAAACCCCACCCGGTGCAAGGTCAAACAGGAAGCAGCTCGCCGCCGAAGGACCGCGTTCCTTCCGGCGCGTGCGGGGCGCGGTCCGTGCCCTTATCGACTTCCGGGTGGACCGCTTGAGGCGGCGAGCAATCGCCGTCCTAGAGAAATGGCCATTAACCCCGTGGGTCTTCCCCAGGGTACGGAACCCGGCTTATAGGTCCGCTCCAAGCTTTTTTTCGGGATTAGAGAACGAGAATTCCCGATTTCTTGGCCCTAATCCCCAATCTCTAATTTCTAATCTCCAATTTCTAATCCCCAATCCCTTTCTTTTACCGCCTCCCTTTCTTATCGCTGGGCACCAGTTCGCTATCGATAAACTGGATCAGCTTGGAAATGCAGAGTTGATTCACGCTGGCGCGGCATTGGTAAGCTTCCTCGATCAAGGTCTCGTGGACGCTTTTCGGAATACGAACGGTGATCACCTGAATTTCTTCGCCGTCATCCTCGATTTTCGGTGCATTCGGCTTGCCTTTTTCCGCAGCTTGCCCCTCCTTGCTTTTGTCTTTTTTGGCGAATTTCTTTGCGCGCAGTTTCGTTAGCAGATAATGGATTTCCCGATAGGCTTCGCTTTGTTCGAAATCCTCAAGCTGACATTGCGTGAGAAAGGTTTGACGGACGAGTCCATCCACGCCTAAAAGTTCCCGATAATAAGTGATCCAGTCAGGATTTTTTGCATATAACTCTTCGGCGATATTCAAGATTTCGAAATGTTTTTCAATTTGGCTGCTTGACGTTTCCGTACTCATGCCTAACTCCTTGAGGTAATTAAAAAAATGACTTTTCCACGATGCCGTCTTCATACGGCTACGGGAAAAGTATCTCAAGAAGTCAAGCTCGCGCCAGATGTGCTTGCAATGCAAGCACTTACGCCAATGCATGCAGTGTGCATTATTTCTAGGCGTCCGTGCTTATTTATTGCGCATCGAATAACTGCCCAATCATTAGGCAGAAGAAAAAATCCCATTTCCTAAAGTGTCTCATCGCCGACATCCGAAAAACGTATAATTTTAGCCGAATGGAGTAACCTATTGTGTAATGTGGGAAAAGGGGAAAGAGGAAAAATGGGAAATGATTTTCAGCTTGTTTCTTGCCTTATTTAGTCTAAAAAAACTATTTTCCCTTTTTCCATTTTCCCTCTTTTCCCTCCCCTTACACTGACTTCATTCCGCTAAATAGATACCGAAAAGCGAACTTTTTACTTTGTGCCGACCATGAACTCGAATACGCCTCGTCAAATCGCTCGAAACGGCCCTTTACGGACAGAGGGGGGTTTGGAATAATGCGAAACGGTATTTAGCCGCTGGTAGGTTATGCTTCAGCATAACAGCCTGTTTTTCGACCAAGGCGGTATGCTGAAGCAGAACCTACGGCATGCCCCCTCCTTACGCCCCCCCTGACAACTTTTTCCCCCTAACCATGTCCATTATCGTTCAAAAATTCGGCGGAACCAGCGTTGCGGACAGCAAGAAAATTCTCGCGGCGGCGCGGAAGGCGATCCGCGCGAAAATGGACGGCCACCAGGTCGTGACGGTCGTCAGCGCGATGGGTCAAAATACCGACGTGCTGATCGATCTAGCCAAGCAAATCACCGACAACCCTCCCCCCCGGGAAATGGACATGCTCCTCGCGACCGGCGAACAGGTGAGCGTCGCCCTCATGGCGATGGCCATTCATTCGCTGGGGCACGAGGCTATCAGTCTGACGGGCGCGCAGATCGGAATCATCACCGACAGCACCCACACCAAGGCGCGAATCCACTCGATCTCGACCGACCGCATCCATAAATATCTGGACCGGGGAAATATCGTCATCGCGGCCGGATTCCAAGGGATCGACGATGCGTTCAACATCACCACCCTGGGGCGGGGCGGGAGCGACACCACCGCCGTGGCCTTGGCCGCGGTGTTGGGCGCCGTCTCCTGCGAAATCTACACCGACGTCGATGGCGTTTACACCACCGATCCGCGGATCATGCCCGAAGCCCGCCGCGTCGCCCAAATCAGCTACGACGAAATGCTCGAGCTGGCCTCGGCCGGGGCGGCGGTGATGCACAACCGCTCGATCGAGTTCGCCAAAAACTTCTCAGTGCCGGTGCACGTGCGGAGCAGTTTCAGCGACGTGCCCGGCACGATGATCGTCCATGAGCCGGAAGCCCCGAACATGGCCGTCTGCGGCGCCGCCTTGAGCAAGGACGAGGCCCGGGTTACCATTCGCGGGGTGCCCGACCATCCCGGCACGGCTCATGCCATCTTTTCGCGGATCGCCGCCAAGAACATCCCCATCGACATGATCGTCCAGAGCGAAGGCGCGCAGGGCATGGCCGATATGTCCTTTTCCGTTTCCCGCGACGACCTGGGGCACATCATGCAGGTGATGGAGGAAGCCAAGAAGGAATTGAACGCCGAGGCCGTCACCTTCGACGACGACGTGGCCAAGGTCTCCGTCGTCGGCCTGGGCATGGCGACGCAAACCGGCGTGGCCGGCGCGATGTTCACCGCGCTGGCCGAAAAGGGGATCAATATCGAGATGATCACCACCAGCGAGATCAAAATATCGGTGCTGGTCGCCCGGGAACACGCCGTGGAAGCCCTCCGCACCGTGCACGGCGCGTTCCAACTCAGCGTCCCCCCCCGCGACTGCATGAAACACGGCGAAGGCTCCCAGGCGGCGCCGATGAAGCTCGACACGCCCACGCTCTTGCGGCGGTTGGAAAAAGTCGCGCAGCTCGAACGGCTCGAGAAACTGATCATCGACGAAATCGCCCTCGACGAAACGCAGGCCATGATCACTTTCGTCGGACTGGCCGACATCCCCGGCCTGGCCGCCCAGACGTTCGACGAACTGGCCGAGGCGGGCATCGTGGTCGATATGATCGTGCAGAGCATCGGCCGCGAGAACCGGGCCGACATCTCCGTTACCGTCAAACGCGCGGAGTTGGAAAAATCGCTCGCGGTCGCCAAGGAAATCGCCAAGTCTTTGAGCTGCCCGATGCCGACCTACGCGGCGAAAGTCGCCAAACTTTCGGTCTTCGGCACGGGCATCAAGAGCCACAGCGGCGTGGCCAGCCGCATGTTCCGCGCGCTCTCCGAATCGCGGATCAATCTTGAACTCATCAGCACCAGCGAGGTCCGCATCAACGTCGTCGTCGATGGCGCTTGCGGCGCGCGGGCCTTGGCCGCGCTGAAAAAGGAATTCGCCGACTCGCTGGTGTCGGGAAACGGGGAATAGCGCTTCAACGGCTGCTTCTCGAAATCGTCCGATCTGCGGCGAGCCGAGGGATTTATCCCTCGGCTGGTGCCAGAAGTCGATTTGGTCGTGTCTAAGGGCAAGTGGGCGTTCCGCGTGATTTGCATTTTTGTATCATTTTAGCCGAATGGAGTAACCTATTGTGTAATGTGGAAAAAGGGGAAAGAGGAAAAATGGAAATTGTTTTCAGCTTGTTTCTTGCCTTTTTTAGTATTAAAAAACTATTTTTCCCTTTTTC